>CAMAYJ010000004.1 GCA_945862505.1 Bifidobacterium breve
TGCCGGCTATCTCGATCAGGTCGTCGCCGACGATGAAGTGATCTCCACAGCCCTCACTCACGCGGCCGAACTCGCAGAGCGACTTGATCCCAATGCGTTCGCTCTCACACGGGCGAACTGTCGCGGAGCCTCATTAGAGCTCATCCGGAGTGGGCTCACTAACGACATCGCGTCGTTTGTCGTCAAGATCCCTGACGCTTGATCAGGCTGTAGGCGAACTCTTCTTTGGTCCTGATTGCTTCACGCTTTCAGCACGACCAGGACCAATAATCCGGTAGACCGTGAAAAACACCACAGCCCCAACTGTCGCCAACACGCTCCACCGCATCAGCGGATTCTGCTTTTCGGTTCCGGCGGTGAGGAGATGAATCGTGGCCATTGCATAAAGCAGATAGCTCGCCATGTGCACGCCCCGCCAGAACTTCTGCGGCATTCGCTTTTTAAGAAGGGATGTCAGTTCAACCGCAAGCAGCAGATAGAACGCGACAATCCCCCATGCCATAGGTCCGGGCTTCCATTTCGAGGCGAACGGAATGAATGCCTGCGTGATCTTGTAGCCGTATGTCGTTGACATGTACGGGTCAAACGACAACGTAACGAAATGGATGATGGTGAAAATCACTGCGAGTCCGCCAAAAAAACGGTGAATGTCGAGCAACCACGGCGCCGGGGATTTCCGACCCAACGCTCGAGTCGACAACGCGAGACCCCAGAGCACGGCGAGAGCAAGCAGTACCCATGCGACGATCCCCGTTGATCGGGAGACGTACCACCACACTTTGGTGGCACCAAAGACCATTTCCGCCATCTCAGAGCCGCTGATCTGTCATGAGCTCAGCGTAGGTCGCTTGACAACAAAGTCATTGAAATGGCCGGCCGCGATGAGTTGTCCATCGTCGGCAACCAAAAGCCCCGATAACCCTGCACGCTCTAAAAGTGTTCGGCCAGCGATTGCGCCACCAATAAGTGCAGCTTTGGCATGCGCTTCGCCCCATGCGGCATGAGCAGCGATCACCGTGACAGACGTAAGGCCACTTTGTGATGGTTTTGCCGTCTTCGGATCAATGAGGTGATGGGCTTCGCCATTCGTTGTCGACCATTTACGGCGCATGCGCGAGCTTGTCGCTACCGAACCTGATTCAAGACCCAGAACAGCGAGATCTTCACCGGGATGAAAAGGGTCATCGATCACGATGACCCAACCGTCACCTTCCAGAGTTTCGCCGCCGACACGGATATCGCCACCAAAATCGAGACAAACCCCGGTTGCGCCATCCTCCATCGCCTGAGCGAAGAGGAGATCAGCAGCGTGCCCTTTGCCAATCCCTCCAAGATCAAAGTGAAGGCCGACCGGACCGTGGATAAGCGAGGAGCGAGCATCCAGAACTACTTCGTCGAGTACACCAGGCGAAGAGGAGAGAGCATTTATCTCGAAAGGGGCGCGATCAACGAGTTCATCGAACGTTTCGTCGTATCCAAGTTCACGCAATACATCGAGAAGCGTTGGATCGAAAAGTTCATCGGTCGCTCTCCACGCATCGATGGCAAGAGCAACCACCGCAAACATTTCTGGACTTACAAATACCGGATCACCAGCGTGACGATTCAATTGAGAGAGTTCACTGCTGTCGATAAACCGAGACCAACGTTGCTCAAGATCCCGCATCCGAATTTCAACCCGATCAAGGATCGGTTCCGCTCGATCGTCATCGACAACGATTCGAACAACACAGTCACTACCCATCGCACGAAATTCACGCGAACTCGCCGCCAGCGCCGCCATGCCGATTAATCAGGAAGCGCGAGTACGAGGCGGGGCCACCGTGGTGACTGGAGCCGGGGCAACGGTGACCACCGGAGCCGCGGTCGCAGGCGGTGATGTCCCCGGTGCCGACGGAGATGCCGGAGCCGAGGTTGCCGGACTCGAAGCTGCTGGCGAACTTGAACTTCCTCCCGAGGAAGCCGGCACGACTCCCGCTGCGGACGCTTTCGAAGAATTAGCTGACGATGACGAGGGTCCGCCCGGGGAAGTCGACGTACCCGGCGAAGCAGTCGCTGGTCCTGCACCAGCTGCGGGCAGTGCCGCCGGGTCGGTTGCCGTTCCTGCCGTTGAGGACGCTTCTGAACCATCAACGACGGGAGCTCCGGTCACGTTCAGTTCCAGAGTGGCGGAGTTCGCTCCGCTACTTTGCTGACCACTCAGAGCCAGCGCAGCAACGATTGCGGCACTCGCCGCCAAACTCAGACCGGCAGTCAGCGCACGAGACGCTGGAGCAGTCGGGCCCTTCCGCTTTGCACGAGTCGCGGCCGAATGAGGCGTCGTTCCACTCTTTGCATCAGTTCGTTGTACCTCAGGGGCTTGCTCAGTCATCGTCTTCATCCTCTTCATCCTCTTGGTCCTCTTCATCCTCTCGGTCCTCGTCGTCGTCGTCGTCGCCATCATCCGAACGAGATGTCGTTGGCGGAGACGGCGGTGTCGCCGTGGCCGGCGGGCTGAGAACCGTCGTCGTCGCCCCCGAAGGGTTCTCCGCTACTCCACTCAGACCGACCGAACCAGAACTTGTCGACCCGTTCAATGACGTACTCGAACCCGATGAAGAAGCCAACGGACGTTGCGTTCCTGCAGCGTTGGTCGAATCCTGATTGATTGGATCAGAAGTACTTTGAGTTGAAGAAGCTTCAGATCCCGCAGCGGCAGCAGTTGCATTGATCGGAACCGCAACCGCGAGTTGACTGACATTGGCGGCACTCAGTTGGCCGGCGGGCTTTGAAGCCCCAACGGAAAGAATCCCGATATTCGCGGCGACCGCACCGCTCGCAGCCGTGACGACGATGGCGGCTGCGCCAGCAATAGAGAGTGCAATTTGTCTGTTCATGGAGTCCACCGTAAGGATCCCAACCCCAACAAATGCCTCGCTAATGGTTAAGAAATGGCAAAGTCATTCGACTAAAGGTCCCCAAACCGCCGTATTCGTAGATTAGGGACACACCCTGCCCTCTTCGGCGTGCCACCCTTGCCCGGTGGATGTTTTATTGGTCGAAGATGACAACGCCATCGCTGAGCCCCTCATCAGAGGTCTTGAGCGACAGGGATTCGTCGTACATCGCGAGTCAACGGGACTTGGGGGCGTAGCCGCATTCCACTCTCGTCCATCAGTTGACATCGTTCTTCTTGACCTCGGACTTCCCGATATCGATGGCTACGAAGTGTGCCGACGCGTTCGGTCCGACTCGACGGTTCCGATCATCATCCTTACCGCACGCGGCGATGAAATCGATCGCGTCCTCGGACTCGAATTAGGCGCCGACGACTACATGGTCAAACCTTTTGGCTTCCGCGAACTCATTGCCCGGATCAATGCAGTTACCCGTCGCAGCAATGCGCCAGGCACGACCAAAGAAGACATTGCCAAACTCACCGGAGATGTGACTCTCGACAGCCGCACTCGAAAAGTCACAGTGCACGACGAAGATATCCAATTAACGCGCAAAGAATTCGATCTCCTCGCCCTCTTGGCGAGTGACGCCGGTGCAACCCAAACACGAGAAACAATCCTCGAACAGGTCTGGGATGCCCATTGGTACGGGCCGACAAAGACGCTCGATGTTCATGTCGCCTCGCTACGCAAGAAACTCGGCGATCCAACGATCATCGAAACCGTTCGAGGTGTGGGTTTCCGACTTCGTTCGAACGCTGACAACGATTCAGCCTCGTGATCCGACGTCTCCTCGCCTCCTATCTCCTTCTCACCCTCGTCGTACTCATCGCGCTCGAAGTACCCCTCGCCCTGGGGTACCGCGATCACCAAATGGATCAGTTGACATCAGGCATTGAACGAGATGCATTCGTGCTGTCGTCCTACCTTTCCGATTCACTCTCCGGCGGAACGCCAGTTGACCTCACTACGGTCGTCACCAACTACACAGCATCGACAGGCGGCAGAGTCGTCATTGTCAACTCGACCGGCGATGTCCTCGCCGATTCCGAACCCGCCTCAGCAGGAAAACGAAACTTTCTGTCACGACCCGAAATTGCCGATGCACTCGATCGAGAGATTGCGACGGGAACTCGTTATTCAACGACGCTAGGAACGGGTCTTGTGTATGTGGCCATTCCAATTTCGATCGGAGATCAGGTCTTCGGTGCACTTCGTGTGAGTTATTCAACCGATCAGGTCGATGCCGAAGTCCGTCGCTACTGGGTCGTACTTCTCGGCGCCGGACTCGTCACCCTGATTCTTGCTGCAGCACTCGGAGTACTCCTCGCCCGATGGGTGACCCGTCCCATTGCCAAGTTGCGCGATGCCGCGACTCGGATAGGCGACGGCGAACTTTCTGCACGCGCCGAGATCGAACGCGGACCTCCCGAAATCAAAGACCTCGCGGCCGCATTCAATGCAACCGCAGTCCGTTTGGAGGAACTCGTCACCGCACAAGAACAGTTCGTTGCCGACGCATCCCATCAACTTCGAACGCCCTTGACTGCGTTACGCCTTCGCCTCGAAATGTTGGAAATCGATTCCAACGACGGCAATCGTGACGACATTGAGGGCGCCCGCAAAGAAGTACATCGAATGTCCAGAATGGTTGACGGACTCTTGGCGCTCGCAAGGGCCGAACGCACGCTGGGGGCACGTCCAGGACGCCTTGAACTCGACAAGGCGCTGCAGGAACGAGCCGCAGCGTGGCAGCCCGTTGCCGAAGAGCGAGACGTCTCCATCGTCGCTCGTGGCGGAGGGTTCAAAGCGCGCTGCACCTCGGACATGCTGAGCCAAGTTCTTGACAACCTCATCGCAAATGCCCTTGAAGTTGCTCCCGCCAATTCGGTGCTCACACTGCACGCAACCGCCGAGGATTCTTCTTCGGGATCAATCATTGCCATTCACGTCGTTGATCAAGGTCCGGGCCTCACTGACGAACAGCGCGAGCGGGCTTTTGACCGTTTCTGGCGAGCCACCAATGAACGCGGTGAATTGGGAGGAACTGGCCTCGGACTCGCCATCGTTCAGAAACTGGTGGAATCTGAAGGAGGTCGAGCGGAACTTCGGGCCGCTGAAGGCGGCGGACTCGATGCCATACTCCTTTTCGGCAACTGAACCTCTAGCGAAGAGGGCAATAACACTTGCTCTCTTGTCACGTGCGAGCATGAACTCGATTGATCACTCAATCCTGGAGGAAGAGTCATGACCAACACCATCGTTGTGCCCCTTGACGGTTCTGAACTATCTCAGGCCGCTCTGCCAATTGCGAACGAACTCGCTGCTGCACTCGACTCTTCGATCGTGCTTCTCGCTTCGGGTTGGGGAACCACCGTCGAAGAACTCATTGGCTACCTGAACAATCAAGGCGTCTCACTCACCGTGCCGTTCAAGAGTTCCGTTGTTCCCGACACCTTCCCCGCGACAGCCATTGCTAACGCCGTCAATGACCCTGATGACGCGATCGTCATGGGCACACACGGACGAACTGGGTTTGGCAAGGCACTACTGGGATCGGTTTCGGAGGACGTACTCAAGCGATCAAACAATCCGGTGCTTCTTATTGGGCCTCAGGCGAAGCCATTTACAAACTTCAAGGGGGCCACGATGGTCGTCACCACCGACGGTTCACCAATTTCTGCAATGGTGCTTCCGCGCGCCGCCCGTTGGGCAAAGGCCTTGGGGATGAAAGTGGTCGTGCTCTCCGCTACCGCAGCTGGAGGATCTCCTCTGGGCAGTACCGATACTGGCGCACTCGCGAACGCTGTGGATTCAGCTGTCGGATTTTTCACTCGCGAAGGCATTGAAGCTCGGTCCGAAACTGTCGTTGGCTCTGACGCTGCTATTGCCGTTTCAGATTGGGCAAACGACAACGACATCGCGCTTGTCGCCATGGCAACTCATGGACGTGGCGGACTTGCTCGCACTGCCCTTGGGAGCACGACGATGCGCACGGTACACAACTGCCACTGCCCCGTTCTCGTGCAGAAGCCAGTCGGCTAACGCCACAGGAACTTTCCCAAACGTTCACATTCCGCTCACCAGATTTACCGTGAGTTGGTCTAGGGCCCTACAACACTTTGCTTTGCAACTGCGTTGGGCAGTCCCACCACTCAGGAGTCAACGTGAACCCTCCCGCTGCACGTAGCCTCACACTTGTGAATGAAGAAGAGCTTTCCCTCGCCACCATCCATCCGGACCGACGCCTCAGTTTTGAAGGAGCGTTTAACTTTCGCGATCTCGGTGGTTATGCAACAGCTGATGGTCGCATGGTCAAGTGGCGCACACTGTTTCGCGCCGACGCCGTGCACCGTCTTCCCGATGCCGAACTCGATCAACTCGCTGCGATCGGCCTGAAGACCGTGATCGATCTTCGAACTGGGTCCGAAGTCGAGCATGGGCATCTCCACGATCCCGAGCGCGGTATCCAACACGTACACCTTGATGTTCTCGGCGAAGTGTGGAAGCCGCTCGATCTCGATGAAAACGCCGACGCACGCGTCGTACTCAGCGACCTTTATGTCCACATGCTCGATATAGGTGCTCCCGCGCTTTCCCAAGCATTCCGAACCCTGGCGAACGCCGACAACCTTCCTGCGGTGTTTCACTGTGCAGCAGGAAAGGACCGCACCGGAGTCCTCGCCGCCATGGTGCTCTCAACCATCGGCGTCGCCGATCATGTAATTGTCGCTGATTACGCAATTTCTGGGGCAAATATGGCCGAACTCGTTGAACGACTCAAACGAGATCGTCCCGAAGCGCTCACCGCAATGAACGAACAGCCATCGGCATATATGGCCGCACCGCCCGAGGCCATGAAGCGACTTCTTGCTCACGTCAACGCCGAATACGGTTCGATGACTGGCTATGTGAACAGCATCGGCATCTCCACCGATGTTATTGATTCACTTGCAGCAAGCCTTCTCGACTCAGAAGAGAATTAGCGGCGTTTGCGTCGGAGGAGAAGCACAGCAACGAGTGCAACGGTTGCTGCAATAACTGCGATCGCAATTTTTGATCGGTTGTCGCTGGTCGGCTGGACGCCGGAACTCGACTGACGAGGAACATCGGCCGCAACTCGCGGTGCAACATCTGTAACGATCGCTTCGGCGGCTGGGTTGACAGCGCTTGTCTCTGCGGAATGCACAACAGCATCGCCGCGAGACGTCACGTCGGTATCGGCACCTTCAGGAACAAGCCTTGATGGAGGCATGGCATCAAGGAAAGCATCGACGGGCGCAGGACGATCGGTAGCAGGTCCCGGGCGATTCCGTATTCGTTGCGGGTCATACGCTGGCATCGGATCCTCCAATGGGTTCGGTGGTCACTGATGGCGCTGGTGCAACCACCGCTCCCCCAGACCGTGTCATCTCCGGCACGACCGAATCAAGCAGAGTGTCGAATTCCTGAGCCGCATCGCTGGCTCCTTGGCGATTTCCGAGACCATGAATCGGCAAAGACTGCGCCGAGGCCTCAGCAACCGCGGCCCGCATGTGCACTGGAGCGAAAACCTGGCTTCCGTATTGCTCAAGCAACATCGTGTGCCAGTAGTGAGCGTCACGAGTTCGACCGAGTCGATTTACGGCAATGCCGGCAACTTCAGGACGGCCGCCGCGTCGCGCTGCTATTCGTGAAATGGTGAGTTGCACATTGGCTACGCCATCGGAAGCCCAAGCGCCGGGTTCGGTAACGATGAGCGCGCGATCAGCGGCGAAGAGACCATTGATGGTGAGCAGACCAAGCGACGGAGGACAATCGATCACTACAAGGTCGTAGTCGTTTCCTTCGAGGGCGAGTTGCAGTCGGTCCTGCGCTCCAACGGGATCATTCGCCAGTTGCGGTTCTCGAGCCGAAAGCGCAGGAGTGCTGGCAAGCAGGTCTGGGGCCATTCCGCTTTCAAGCACCCACGCCGTTGGCACAGCCAGTGAACTGGCCGAACCGGGACGATCGGCCTCGAGTGCAAGATCGACGGTGGTCGCGGGCTCCCAAACGCCGAGTCCTGACGTGGCATTGGCCTGAGGGTCGAGATCAACGACGAGAACCCTCTTCCCCCGCTGAGCGGCGGCAGAAGCGAGGCCAAGGGTGACGGTGGTTTTGCCCACTCCGCCCTTCTGGTTCACGACAGCGACGATTGGCATGGCCCAACGCTACGCGGCAGGGCCCTCCGATCGGGCGATACCGATGGCGAAAAGACTGGTTTCGGAGGAATATCGACGCTGGTTTCGGTGATAAGAGAGTGCATGACCATCATCGAAGGCCAGCCAGTTCCCGAGTTCTCGCTTCCCGACCAGAACGGCACCACCACCACATCGGCCCAACTCCGCGGAAGTTGGGCGGTCATCTACTTCTACCCAAAGGATGACACCCCAGGCTGCACCGCCGAGTCATGTTCATTCCGCGACAACTTTGAAGCCTTCACTGATGCCGGAGCAAAAGTCATTGGCATTAGTTCCGATTCCGTCGACTCACATAAAGCATTCGCACAGAAGCACAACCTTCCATTTACATTGCTTGCCGACACGAAGAGCGAAGTTCGCAAGCAGTTCGGCGTGACCAAAACCCTCGGCCTTCTGCCGGGACGAGTCACCTATGTGGTCGATCCCAATGGCATCGTGCGCAAAGTGTTCTCTTCGCAATTCAAGCCAAAGAAGCACATCGACGAAGCGCTCGCGGTAATCGGTTCTACATCGACGAACTAGTTCTCAGACACGTCACAGTTCCTCGAGAGACAACGTGATTGGTCTCAAGCCTTCGTTGAATAACGCGTGGGATCGCTGATCCCAGCATCAGCAAATCCACGAGCGCGCAGAAGACACGCGTCGCAGTGCCCACATGATCCGCCATCGACAGTGGGGTCATAACACGACAGCGTGACGCTGTAATCAACACCAAGTTCGAGACCCCGCTGGATGATTTGCGCTTTCGTCAAGTCAATTAATGGAGTCCGAATACGAAGGCGACCACCTTCGGTGCCTTCGCGGGTCGCGAGATTGGCCATGAGCTCAAAGGCTTCGATGAACTCCGGGCGACAATCGGGGTAGCCCGAGTAATCGACAGCATTCACTCCGATAAAGACATCGTGTGCCCCGCGTGTTTCGGCAACCGCTGTCGCGAAGCTCAAGAAGATCGTGTTGCGCGCAGGCACGTAGGTGACGGGAACTGAATCTGCGGTTAGCTCATCAACCGACTCATGTTTCGGAATTTCTATCGAATCATCGACCAATGCTGAGCCACCAAAGGCGGCGAGGTCGATATCGACGATTAGATGTTCGACGCTTGCGGCGTTCGCTATAACTGCGGCGCATTTAAGTTCATTGGTATGTCGCTGTCCGTAGCGAAAACTTAAGGCGATCACTTCGAAACCTTCGCTCTGAGCGATGGCCAGACAGGTTGTGGAATCGAGTCCGCCCGACAGCAGAACGATCGCCGTCGCTTTGCTCACAGAACGCCTTCCCAAACCCCACGTTCCGCCGACATCGGATCGGAGAGAAGTTCCCTGACTACATCGAAACGTTGCGTCGGACGCGACTCACTGTTCCATGCCTGCCAGCCAGGATCGCCGTTGCGTGCAAACGAAAGCCACGCTTCCTGCATTGCCGCTGACAACTCCCACAAGTCATCGCTCACTGGACCACCAAGAAACAGTTCTGCCCCTTGGTTATCGAGCACCCCAAAGACAAAGGGGATCTCGAGCGCGTGACATGACTTCACAACACCACCGAAGGCCGGCGTTCCCCACGTAAAGAGGTACTGCCAGGTTGGCGATTTCGCCGCCCCGCGAGCTTCGACGAGACGAATCGCTGGAATCCGAAATGAGCCATCGGTGAGCACTGCATTCCAAAGTTCATCCGCCGAGACATCGGGGCGATCGGAGGCATACACATCACGCACCCGATGTCCGGACCCAAAGATGCCCTCAAGACGCTCCATCAAAAGGGAGTCGTCGAGACCGCCGGGGCTCATAAGTGCAAAAAGATTCCATTCGTTGAGATTGGTACCCGTCAGAAACGGAACGTCGACTGCGTCGCCATTCGCCACAGCAACGAGTGGATCGTGAGGCAGGTACATGCCGTCGATAATCGGCTGAAAGGCCATCGCGAGCGCAAAACTGGTGGGTCCCCCCAAACCCGATGGATCGTCGGACAACTTTGCTTCAACCTTCGTCGCCGCTTTTGCGATGTCTTCTGCAGATGCTCGCAACAGACCATCGATGTCTGCGACACCGAGTTTCTCCATGAAATCTTCGGTCATCGCCGCGCCCATCGCAGGGGTAAAGACGTTGTGTGCTGCGCCACTTTGAGCGATTGCCTTCTGGAAGAGCCCGCTCGCGGCGGGAAGGGCGAGAAGCGTCGAGATGCTCATCGCTCCTGCTGACTCTCCGAAGATGGTGACGTTATTTGGATCACCACCAAACGCGATGATGTTGTCTCGCACCCACGCAAGCGCAGCTACTTGATCAAGCAATCCATTCACGCCACTCGAGCGATACCGATCATCGAGATCGCCGAGCCAAAGAAAACCAAGCGCGCCAAGTCGGTAGTTGAGGGAGACAACGACAACGTCGCCACGGGTTGCTAACGACGTTCCGTCGTACCAAGGCGTCGATGAAGATCCGTTGGTGAAAGCGCCGCCGTGAATCCACACCATCACAGGACGAGCCGCATCGTCGCAGGACGGCGTGGTCACATTGAGAAAGAGACAGTCTTCATTTGAGTCGAGGGCCGCATCACCTAAGAGCGCTGTGATGCCTCCTGATTCTTGAACGGACATTGACCCGAACTTGGTTGCGTCCCGGACTCCATCCCATGATTCCGGAGGCGCCGGCGCCAGGAATCGGCGCTCGCCGACAGGTGGCGCAGCGTAGGGAATACCTCGAAACTGGACGATGCCGTCCTTTTCAATGCCCTGAAGGGCGCCTTGGGCGACCGTGACTGTCGTGGAACTCATGAGTACTCCCTCTCCAAGTGATCGCCGCAACGCTACCGGCCTTGTCCGTTCCGTGGCCCTCGTCCGGTGAGGGAAACCCCGTGGCCGACCCCTAACGTTGGATCTTGTGACACCGCGACTCCGAGCCCTTCGATTTCTCCTGCCTCTTAGCCTCATTGCTGCTTTTGTGGTGGTCCTGAAGAGCGGACGCCCACCTCGTAATTCCACTGGTCCGGTGCAGAACGGTGCCCGAGGCGCCCGCAATCTTCGCCTTGCTCTTCTCGGAGCAAAAACGGGTGGCGCTTACGCTCGCCATCGCGCCCGCCGAGTCTTCACCGATGCCGGCAAGCGCCAGGAACTTGATCTTGCTTTCGAATTGAAGACCACCCAACAGGTTGCTGAAGCGCTTGGGCAGATGAAGGGCGCGCTCATGAAGGTCGGGCAGATGGCCAGTTACATCGACCAAGGGTTGCCCGAACACGTCCGCAGCGCTCTTGCTGACCTCCAACAGAACGCGCCGCCAATGAGCGCCGAACTTGCTGCTCAAGTGATCTACGAAGAACTCGGTAAACACCCAGATGAACTCTTTGCCACGTGGGACCCAGCGCCCATTGCATCCGCGTCGATCGGTCAAGTGCATCGAGCGCTTACACATGAGGGTCAAGCAGTTGCTGTGAAGGTGCAGTATCCCGGCGTTGCCGAAGCAGTCGCTTCTGACCTCAACAACGCCGGTTTTATTTTTGCAGGTCTGGGGGTGCTCTTCCCGGGGCTTGACCACAAAGCTCTTGTCGCTGAACTGCGTGAGCGAGTCGTCGAGGAACTCGATTACGAAACCGAAGCCGCCAACCAACGAGCATTCGCTCGCTACTACGACGGACATCCGACAATTCATATCCCGCATGTGATTGATCTCTACTCAAGTCGTCGCGTCCTCACTACCGAACTTTCAGATGGCGTCCGCTGGGAAGAACTCATGACGTGGAGCCAGAAAGAAAAAGATCTCGCTGCCGAAACGCTGTATCGCTTCGCGTTCGGCGGTTTGTATCGACTTGCAGCGTTTAACGGCGATCCCCATCCCGGCAATTACTTGTTTCACCCAGGTGGTCGAGTCACGTTCCTTGACTTCGGCCTGGTCAAGTACTTCACCGCAGCGGAACTCGATGAGTTCGGCGAGATGATCCAGCACATGGTGATCGACCACGATGCCGTCGCATTCCGTTCGACCGTTGAACGTCTCGGACTCCTTCCCGCCGGACTCGACGTCACCGACGCCGACGTCATCGACTACCTCGGCCACTTCTACGAATTCGTCGCCGTTGAAGGCGACTTCACCATCACCCCCGACTACGCATCTGAGACGGTTCGCCGATTCTTCGACACCAGCGGCCCCTACGCCGTCATGCAAAAGGCCGCGAACCTCCCCGGAAGCTTCGTGATTATTCAGCGCATCAGCCTCGGCCTCTATGCGATTCTCGGCGAGCTCCATGCGACCGGCGACTGGCGCAAGATTGCCGAGGAACTTTGGCCGTTCGTCGATGGCCCTCCATCAACGCCCATGGCCCTCGAAATCGATGCTTGGCGACGCCTTCGCCACCCCGATGCCAAGGGTGCGATGCTGTCACGGTGACACCTGACGACCAGACGTCCCTGACCAGCGCCCATGATCGCTGGGTCGACCGAGACGCTGCCGTTGTTTGGCATGGCTTCACTCAGATGTCGACCTATGCCACAAATCGGCCCGTCATCGTGGACTACGCCGAAGGACGCGAACTCGTCGACGTTGATGGAACCCGCTACCTCGATGCGATTTCCTCGTTGTGGGTGACGACGCTCGGTCACCGGGTACCGGAACTCGATGCGGCCGCTCGTGAACAACTCGACCGAGTTGCTCACACCACGATGTTGGGAAACGGAAACCGCATCACGATCGAATTAGCAGAGGCCCTCGCTCCACGTGTGCCCGTCAGCGAACCACATTTTCTCTTTGCCTCCGATGGCGCAGCTGCGGTTGAGCAAGCAATCAAAATCGCGTTTCAGTACTGGACGAATCAGGGCATCACCTCCCGGACTCGGTATCTCGCTCTCGGCGGGGCCTACCACGGCGACACCATCGGGGCTATCTCGATCGGCGCCGGTGGATTCGGAACAGACATGTTCGATCCGCTGCGTTTCGATGTTCTGCGCGCTCCTGGCTATGACGATCTCGGCTGGGCCGACACCGCCGTTGCGATGATCGCCGCCCATGCACATGAACTCGCGGCCGTTGTTATCGAGCCACTCGTGCAAGGCGCTGCGGGCATGTGGGTTACCGACCCCGAGTCCGTCGAGCGCGTTGGTGACGCATGTCGCGAACACAACGTCTTGCTCATTGCCGATGAAGTTGCCACTGGATTCGGAAGAACTGGCACGTTGTTCGCCACCGAACAATGCCGAATCCGTCCCGACCTCATGTGTATCGGCAAAGGCCTGACGGGCGGATACTTGGCCATGGCCGCGACCGTGGCCTCTCGACGCGTCTACGAGGCTTTCCTCGGACCCGACCTCAGCGAAATGACGCTGTATCACGGGCACTCTTTTTCTGGCAATGCGCTCGCTGCTGCCGTGGCGCTCCGTCATCTTCAACTCTTCGAAGAGCTCGAAGTTCTCGCAAACGTTCGCGACCGTGCCGCTCAATTACATGAACGACTTTCAGAGCTAGCGATCGACAACCCTGCCATCAAAGTTGTGCGCCAACGCGGCCTCATGGTGGGCGTAGAACTCAATCCACCCGCCGACGATCTTCGTTGGGGCCGACGTGTTTGCGCTGCGTCAGTCGAACGCGGTGTCCTGCTCCGACCGCTCGGTGACGTCGTCGTGATTATGCCCATTCTCACTTCTACTGCCGATGAAATCGACCGCATTTTCGATGTCTTGGCCGCATCCATTACTGAAGTGTGCTCGTAGTGAGCGAGAACCAACCGAGCGATTGGCCCACATGGCTTGTTGCCGAAAATGATTCGATCAAGAGCAGCGACCGGTGGAGATCTCCACGTTCTTTTGACGCGAACGGTCCCGTCGGAATCCTCGACGGTCAAACCGTTGTTTCGTTTGCCTCAAATGACTATCTCGGACTCACCTCTCATCCGGCCGTAAAAGCTGCCGCTCAAGATGCGATTGACCGTTGGGGAACTGGCTCCGGAGCCTCTCGACTGGTTGTTGGTTCACGACCAATTCACCACGAACTTGAACTCAACCTCGCCCGATGGCGAGGCACTGAATCGGCAGTTCTCTTCCCCACCGGATTCGCAGCCAACCTCGGACTACTTGCAACCCTCGGCGGACGCGGTGTCGTCATTCATTCCGACGAACTCAACCATGCGTCGATTATCGACGGCTGCCGCATGGCTCGTTCCAATGGTGCCGAGGTTCTCACCTATCCCCATCTCGATCTTGAAACACTCGCCGCAAACATGGAATCTCATTCCGATGCTCGTCAGGTGGTCGTCACCGACTCGGTGTTCTCCATGGACGGCGACGTTGCGCCAATCGCTCAACTCGCAGCACGTTGTGCTCGCTATTCGGCGTTACTTATTCTCGACGAGGCCCACGCTGTCCTCGAGCCCATTCAGCCACCACAACTGAGTGGCACCACAATCGTCCAAGTTGGCACTCTCTCGAAAACGTTGGGAGCGCTTGGAGGCTTCGTCGCTGGGCCCACCGTGCTTGTAGATCTTCTCGTTAACCGAGCTCGGACCTACATCTTCACGACCGCTCCAAGTCCCGCCGACTCCGCTGCCGCACTCGCCGCAATTGAAATTCTTCAGTCCGACGAAGGCGCGGCGCTGCGTGATCGTCTGCGATCATCGGTCGATCGCATTCGACCCGATCACCCTTCTCCCATCATCCCCATTGTCCTCGGTGACGAAGCTGCCGCCCTTCGCGCATCACAACAACTCCTCGAACGCGGCCTTCTCGTTCCCGCGATTCGCCCCCCAACCGTGCCAGTCGGATCAAGCCGCCTGCGCGTGGCGCTGTCGGCAGCCCATACTGATGAGCAGATCGATGCACTGCTCGACGCTCTGAATACGTTGGAAACGGATGGTGGCTGATGACCTTCGACGGATTACGACCACAACGCCTTGTCGTTGTTGTTGGAACTGGGACTGAAGTTGGAAAGACGTGGGTCGCAGCGCGCCTTCTTCGTGATCTTCGGGCCAACGGCGTTCACGTGGCTGCACGCAAGCCCGTGCAATCATTCGATCCAGATGATTCACTGACAGATGCGCATCACCTTGCTGACGCATCGGGCGAATCACCGATGGACGTCTGCCCTCGACATCGCTGGTATCCGATTGCAATGGCGCCGCCAATGGCTGCCGATGCTTTAGCCCGTCCTGCGTTCTCCGTCGAAGATCTCGCAGCGGAAATCCAGTGGCCACTCCCAGCCCCCGATGTTGCGTTTGTTGAAACTGCGGGTGGCATCCGTTCACCAATGGCAAGTAACGGCGATGCAATTTCACTCATTGAACTTCTGCAGCCCGACATTGTGCTTCTCGTCGCCGATGCCGGGCTCGGCACCATCAACTCCATTCTTCTAAGCCTCGAAGCAATCAACAGTGGTGCCCACGTCGCAACCCCTGTTGTTGTCTTAAATCGATTCGATCCTGCCGATGATTTACACCGTCGCAATCGTGACTGGCTTACCAAGAATCTTGACGTTGACGTACTTTCAAGCGTCCCGGCAGTGCTGGCAAAAATCAAAGCAAACTGAGAATTTCCGCCCGATCAGGCCTGAAGTTCTGGTCGCCGGTACCGTCTCATACATAACGTCGCAAGAACTACTGGTGAGGGGCGGGGAAATGACCAAAGAATCGGAGTCCTCGTCATCGGCCGATCTAACGTTGACCCTTACCGAAGCGGCGGATCAACTCGGTGTGCATTACATGACGGCATATCGCTATGTCCGCACCGGTCGTCTTCCAGCAGTGAAAGCTGGAGGTGGCTGGCTCGTCAACAAATCCGCAGTAGATGACTTCACTTCGACCCCAACGAAAACGAAATCTGAGGGGAATGTCGACTGGAGCGCTCGGCTTGGCGACCGCCTCTTGGTAGGCGACGAAGCCGGGGCATGGAGCGTGATCGAGGCATCGATGATGTCGGGACTCGAACCTTCAGAGGTGTACCTCGACGCGCTCGCTCCTGCTCTTGCCGCTATCGGAAGTGCTTGGGCAGCAGGAGAACTTTCGATCGCCGATGAACATCGTGCGACTGCAGTCACAAACCGTCTGATCGGTCGTCTTGGACCGCGGTTTCATCGTCCTGGGCAAACTCGCGGAACAATCGTTGTTGGGGCAGTAGCCGGCGACCATCACGCCATTCCGACAGCGATCGCTTCGGACTTACTTCGTGGGGACGGCTTCACTGTCTTCGACCTTGGTGCCAATTCGCCGGTTGAATCGTTTCTCGATACGGCAAGTAGTGCCGACCGATTGATTGCAGTTGGAGTCACTTCAAGCGCTGCCGGCACCGATGATCAGATGATCGCCACTGTCGCCGCCATCAAGGAAGAACTTCAGTGCCCGGTCGTTATCGGCGGCCACGGGATCGGTACCAAAGCACGCGAGGCCCATCCCGATGCAATCACAGCATCGGCAACCGAGATGCTTCTTGCGTTTAACGAAATTGCAGAACGAGCAACTTCATCTCGGGCAAAAACTGCCTAAGACTTCAGGTCGGCACTGGAGTAACCGCCGGCCGTCCCGCGAGCACGGCAATGACATTCTCGCAACACAGTCGAACCATGTCGCCGCGTGCCAACGTCGATGCTGAACCCAGGTGCGGTGCCAGCACAACATTGTCGAGACCTAACAAACCTTCAGTGATTTTCGGTTCGAATTCATACACATCGAGACCGGCAGCAGCGAGACGCCCATCACGAAGCGCCGCAACTAGCTCAACTTCATCGATCAATGCTCCGCGAGCCGTGTTTACCAGCACCGCAGTGGACTTCATCAACTGAAACGTTTGCTGATTGAAAAGGTGTCGACTGTGCTCATTCAGCGGCGCATGTAGCGAAAGGAAGTCCGAGCGACGTAGCAACTCTTCAAATGACACAAATTCAGCGCCAAGCGACGCCTCGATGTCGGGAGCAACACGATTGCGATTGAAGTAGACGATCTCCATTCCGAAACCCTTCCCGCGTCTCGCTACTGCTTGACCGATTGCCCCCATTCCCACAATGCCCAACGTTCGACCCTGAAGCGGTTCGCCGAGTAGTTGCATCGGACCCCAACCTGTCCACTCCCCCGCGCGCACCATTCGCTCGCCCGCTCCAAGGTTTCGCGCCGCGGCAAGAAGTAATGCCCACGCAAGATCGGCAGTGGCTTCGGTGAGCACCCCAGGGGTGTTCGTGACCTCGATGCCGCGTTTTCGGGCAGCGCCGACGTCGATGTTGTCGTACCCAACCGCATAGTTCGCGACCACTTTCAGCATTGGCGCTGAATCAAGCAGTTCTCGATCGATGCGATCGCTCAACATGCAGACAAGTGCATCGGCTTCGCGTACCCCTGCGAGTAACTCCTCTCGACTGAGAGGACGATCTTCAGGATTTGATCGAACCTCAAATCCAGAATCACTCAGGAGACCGATGCCTGGCGCGGGTAGTGGGCGCGTAACGAAGACGTGAGAAGCCATACGACACCGTGCCACAACTGACTCAGTGGATGGTGCTTCCAGTTTCTGCCGGAATGAACGTCACCGGGGCTTCGAACGCTGCTCGGCGGGCCACCCTTCTCAGCGCGCCAAGTACCGGCCGACCGGCGATGACAAGAAAGAGCGCCGTAAACACTGCTCGAGGAATATCAAACCCGAAGGAGGTGGTGATGTGGAAGCCCCAAAAGCGGCGAAGGTTCTCGGCCACCGAATCACCAGCGACATAGGAAACGGTCGTGTCGCCTGAACTCACAAATGGCCAGAACCAAAGGTTCATCACTAACCCGTAGGCGAGAGCCGCTACTGCTCCATAGGTAGCAAGAAGGGTGATTTCGATTCGCCCACGCGCTGGCGGAAGACAGCCGGCGAAGAATCCGATCCATGCCGCACCAAACATCTGAAACGGAAGCCACGGCCCAACGCCACCTGTAATGAGTGCGCTAACGAAGAGTGTCAGTGCACCAAGAACAAAGCCAAAGCCCCGACCGAACACTCGACCTGCCGGGATAAGGAGGAAGAACACCGGCTCAAACCCCGCCACTCCGCCACTTGGGAGTCGCAATACTGCCCCACTCGCGGCGAGCACACCGAGCAGCGCTACCGATTTTGCGTCGAGAGAGCCATCGGCCAACTCGGCAAGGATCACCCCGATCAATAGCGGAATAAGGATCACAAAAATCCACGGAGCATCAGCACTGTGCGATGCATCAAGCGCAGAATTCGCGGAGGCAAAAAGGGGCCAGGCAAAGGCGACAATACCCAGCGCAAACGCGGCAATGAGCAACGCCAACGATGTCGGCCCTAAACGAATCACGTCGATCCGATGTATTCCGGATCGTTTCATGAGAAGGGAAGATCCCCAGCCGCTGCAAGAGCGAGTTCGACTTCGCGAACTGTCAGCAGCGATAACGGCGCAAGAACTTTCGCTACTTGCGGCGCGAACACTGGTGAATGAATCACGACATCGCGAGCAGAACCATCGGAGACGACCTCACCTTCGGCCAGCACAACACATCGGTCGGCAACCGCGGCAACCACTTCGACATCGTGCGTGGCGATAACGACTGCACGGCCTTCAGCGGCCAATCGACCAAGAACCTCAACCAGTCGTTGCTTCGCCCCGTAATCAAGCCCTCGTGTCGGTTCGTCAAGTAGCAATAACGGCGGCTCTGACGCCAACACAATTGAGAGCGCCAGCCCGAGACGTTGTCCCTCTGAAAGATCGCGGGGATGAGCAGTCGCCTTGATGTCAGGAACAATCTGATCGAGTACCGAACGTGTCGTTCCAGCAACGAGGCCCGCGTCGCGATCAGACGCGCTGCATTCGGCAGCAACCGTGTCGTGGTACAGCAAGACACCGCTGTCTTGCGGAACCAACCCAGCGATACGGACGACGTCATGAGCCGAAAGCCGATGCGGCTCCGCGCCCATCACTCGAACGGTTCCCGAATCGGCTTCGCGCAGGCCAACGAGATGATTCAGCAATGTCGACTTTCCTGCGCCATTACGACCCATCAGCGCAACAACTTCACCTGCCCGGAACTGCAGATTGATGCCGCGGAGTGCAGTGACGGGCCCGTACGAAGCTTGAAGCCCGTCGGTTACCGCAATGACCTCACCGACCATGCTCGGAGTTCGTCGAAACGCAGACAGTTCAACTTCGGCGAGTCGCTCACGCAATGGGCCCGCAAGGCGGCGGGCATCTCGCACCGAAAGAGGAAGCGGCGACCAACCGGCTAACCGCCCGAGTTCGACTACCGGTGGCGCAACTGACGATTGACCAAAAACTTCGGCGGGCGTACCCATGGTCACAGGCCGGCCATCGCCAGGAACCATCACGATTCGATCGGCATACTGAACGACTCGTTCGAGTCGATGCTCTGCGATAAGCACCGTGATTCCTAGGTCATGGACTAACCGTGTGAGCGCGGCGAGCACCTCCTCCGCTGCTGCTGGGTCGAGGGCAGACGTTGGTTCATCGAGAACGAGAACTCGCGGACCAGCAGTAAGCACTGCTCCAATCGCTACTCGTTGCTGCTGTCCACCCGAAAGCGACGCCAAGGGCCGGTGTCGAATTTCATGCAGACCAAGGAGATCGAGAATGTCTTCAACGCGACGGCGCATGACCTCAGGCGCAACACCGAGGTTTTCCATTGCATAAGCCAGTTCGTCCTCGACGTAATCGGTGACGAATCCAGCAGCCGGATCTTGACCAACGACACCAACGACGTCGGCGAGATCCCGAGGCGGAAGATCGGCTGTGCTCTTCCCATCAATGATGACTGATCCGGCGAGCACCCCACCAGAAAAGCGCGGAACTAACCCGTTGACGGCCCGCAACAAGGTGGACTTTCCGGAACCGGTGACGCCAACAACAAGACACAACTCGCCTTCGGGAACTTCGAAAGAGACATCCACCAACGTCGGAGATTCGGCTTCGGGATAGGTGATCGTCACATGTTCAAACCGAATCATGCTGCGACCGCCATCGACGTTGACACCGTTGCGAGTGTCGGGGGCGTTGGAGCAAACCACGACGGAAGCGTTGCCACAAGAAGTCCGACGACCGCAACTAATGGAACCGCAGGCACCTCGAGCGGGTTTGTCGAAGGAGTAAGCGCGTCGCTTATTCTCCCTGCAAGAACAAACGATGCAAGAGCTATCAGGCCAGCAAGCGAAACGATCCATTCCGGTTTCACCCATGGATCAGGTCGATAGCGAGTTCGCTCGGTGGAACGACCGCTAGCGGCGAGTGAACCCACGAGAGCGGCCACCCCGACAGCGAGCGCGGGGATCCGGAACATCGTCGGTGCCCCTGGGTCAAGGAGTCCATACGAGCCAATCGCAATGGCGACGAGACCCGCCAAAACCAGACCAACCGAACGACGACGCTGCGAGACCGATGCTCCACCCCGTCGGCCGTAGCCGCGACTGTCCATTGATGCAGCGAGAGCAACAGCTCGATCGAGCGCTCCTTCAAGTACCGGCAATGCTGACGCTGACCATGCTCGAAATCCACGATCGGAACGTCCACGAAGGCGACGCGCTTCACGAACTTGGCGAGATGCGACAATCGCCTGCGGCGCAAACGTGAACGCCACGGTCACCGCTACCCCTGCTTCATAAAGCACCGTAGGAAGGGCTCGCAGCATGCGATAGGGACTGCATAAAGAGGTCGCTGCTCCGAAACAGGCCAACACCGTCGCAAGCCGAAGTCCTTGGTAGAGCGCCGCCATCAAGGATTCGAGCGTGACCGGTCCGCCCAGACTCACTCCAGCGGCCCAAGACGGAAGGGTGACCTCGGGGATGGAAAAGAGTGTCGTGCCAGGGATTCGAACCCCGAAAAGGATCTGGAATACAAGTCGGACAGCAATCACGATGAGCCCGAGTCGCAAGAAACTTGCGAATGATCGCGACCATGGAACATCGGTTCGACGGGAAACCACAACCCATCCGGTGACAGCAATGATGAGGCAGAGCAGCACCGGATTCGTCGTGCGCAATGCGCATGCAGCGAGTCCCACCGCCCACAACCACCATGCTCCCGGATGCAGCAGTCGCGGCGCAGTCATCGAGACCTACGAGTCTGTATCCACGCGCCGCCTGCCATCATGGCTATGAGAAAAAACACCGCAGCAATAGCGAACCATCGACCAATGATTGGGTCACTCGCACGTGACGACGCCAGTGCAATACCTTCAAAAGCAACGGGTTCAAGCGTTGTCGTCGCCATCGAAACGACACCGGGTGAATCGGAAGTTGCTCCTCGATCAACATCGATCGTTGTCGAAGAACTCGACAACGATGCGGTTCCACTCGCTACTGCTGGCTGCTCGACAACAGCAGGGACGTTTGGAGCGAGTACCGGAAAGAGTGATTGTGACGGCGCGATCCGCGGTGGCGGATCCTGCGCAGAACCTTTTCCTCCGCGCACATACCGCCAGCCCTCGATGTCGCCATCGGAAACTCGTCGCGTGAACGGATTGATGTTGCCGTAGGCCCAACTTCCCGATGGAGCATTGAAATACCCCCAATAGTCAAAGCCTCCAGCGTTGTGGTCGCCGCATCCAGTTGCCGGCATCCCATCAATCGCACAGAGCAAACCACTCGACCCATAACGAACAGAACCAGTTCCGAGTTCTGCGCTGCGTCGCGCCAATAACTGCGAACCCGTGGTCCCGGTTGGGACAACAAGGCAGGTCGCCGAAGATCCACCGCCGAAATCGGTGGCATCAACAACAATCACGACACGAATTTCTCCACCCGAAAGTGGACCAGAGCAAGACGAAGCCTCGGCGCGCGCACTCGTCGTCACAATCAAACCGGCGAGCGCGATGACAAACACACAACACACCGCCATCGCTCGACACGCGCGTGTCAATCGTGCACGCAGCATTGCGGAAGAGATACGGCTGAAGCCCACGGGGTGCGGTTACTCGGTTCTTTTTCTGGTCTGATTTCAGGTCTGCCACAGACGCCTACGTGTGCCGGTCTATGGGTGCGAGACCCGACCGGACCACGGACCAAGGCCGCCGACCGAACCGAGCCCCACCTCCCGTAATCCGACGACGGTCTGTGATGGAGCAATCCCCCCGAAGCAGGCAGTCCGGCTCGTGGCCGCCCGGAGAATCTCCCCAGAGGCCACCTACGGTTGCGGGTCAGCGCCGGAATCAGACCGGCTTCCCCTGCTGCGGTGGGTCAAGTTGTAGTGACACCCCACCACATGGGGTGGTCCCCGTCAATCACCGAGAGCGATACTCGCCCGACCGGCGGTTTCGCGCCCATGAGTCCTATCCTCAACGCATGACCTCCGAGCCAAATCTGCCTCCGGGGCTGACCGCCATCGCCGAAGCGATCGGTTCGGCGCTTGGCGATGTCCGTTTGCGGCTGGGTCGAGAACTACGCACGCTGATCTCCGGAGACAACCCCCCGGTTCGAGATCTCACCAAACCACTCGAAGGTGACCCTGGCCTTTTCGGACCCGACAGCGTCACATGGCGAGTCCACTCCGACGGCTCGATGCTCATTGGCGGATTACGCGCCCTTCTCGTTCAGTTGATGCACCCGCTCGCTATGGCCGGTGTTGCCGAGCATTCCGATTACCGACGTCATCCCCTCGACCGCCTCAGCGCAACAAGCCAATTCGTTGCTGCCACCACATTCGGCACAAACGAACAAGCCACCGCGGCAATCGAAATGGTGACTCGGGTGCATCAACGAGTCGTCGGCCTCGCACCTGATGGTCGCGAGTACTCGGCCAATGACCCTCACCTTCTTTCGTGGGTCCACCATGCAGAGGTCGATTCATTCCTTCGCTCGTATCAACGCTACGGAGCCACAACTCTGACTTCCGCTGAAGCCGATCGGTACGTCGATGAAATGGCAATCATCAATGACCGACTCGGGGGCAACGAGTCCGCGCATTCTGTCGCCGAACTCGACCAATGGATGCAAAAGATTCGTCCGGAGCTCGAGGCCGGCCAGCAGGCTCGTGATGCTGCCCGTTGGCTCATGCTTGCTCCCCTTCCGCTTGCGGCCCGTGCCGCGTACGGCGTGATTGCGCCGGCCGCTGTGGGCATGCTCCCCACATGGATGCGCGAAGACCTCAAACTGCCGTTGGTCCCAGCTCTTGATCCGCTGATCGTTCAACCTGCGGCACGGGCGCTGATCCGCACTCTTACATGGGCCATCGAAGGTGTCATCGAGGCCGAAGCAGCCTGACGCTGGCGTCGTTCTCTAGATGCCGTAGCCGCCATCGATGTCGAGCATCTGGCCCGTAATGAAATCGGCTCGGTCGGACGCGAGGAAACAAACAGCCTCCGCGATGTCGACAGCATCACCGAACTTTCGCAACGGAATGTTCTTCATTGTCACTTCAAGCGCAGCGTCGTCAAGATCGCCCGAGGCCATAAGGCGCGCTGCCATTCCGTCAGTGAGCATTCCCGGCCCAACGCAATTCGCGCGCACACCGAATCGTCCTTCTTCAGCAGCGAGTGCCCGAACCACGGCTTCAACTGCGCCCTTTGTCCCAGATGAGAGGCCATCACGAACTGGGTAGCGACGAGTCGCTGCAGTCGTTACCGCAACGATGCTTCCCCCCGCTTTTCGTAACTGTTCAAGTGCAGGCTGCACAACATTGAAAAAGGCAATCGCTTCGCCTTCGATCTGAGCTCTATACGCCGAAGGTTCAACCCGACTCAGGTGCATCTGTGTGACATGCGGACCTGCCGCATGCACAAGTGTATGAATGCCTCCAAACTCTGCGACCGCTGCAGCAATCACCGATGCAGCTACCGACTCGTCAACAAGATCAGCGGGCATCGCCATAACTCGAACATCAAGCGACGAAAGTTCAGCAATGATCGCATCGGCTGCATGGCGATTTGCTCGATAGGTAAAAAGCACATCACTGCCGCGTTCGGCCAACATGCGCACGATCGCCGCGCCGATACCACCGCTGCCACCTGTCACCACCGCTGTCCCGCTTCGGCCTGCAAAATCTTCCACGTGTGCTCCCAAATTGAGACCTGCCCAATAACGGTACTTGCCTACAACACTCAGACGGACCGCTTCTCTGCCGCAATGCGACACCGAGCGCGACTCGCAGGAGGGTGAAGTTCCAGCATATTTGCTCCGGAACCCTCGCCACTCTCGGAAGTAGCATCTTCAAGTCGTGACTGCTGCTCCCAACCCCGCTTCTGCAACAGGCCGAGCCAAGAGCCTGCGACCCCGCGCACGTCTCGCCGTTGCTGCCGGTCGCCTTGTGGCTTGGGGCTCGCGTGTCGTGCAATTCGGGACTGGTTCGGTGATCGGCGGACGCGTGTCATTACTTATTGACAGGAACCTTCTGTCGGAACTCACTGCATCTCGAGACGTCGTCATAGTGAGTGCAACCAACGGAAAAACGACAACGACGAAACTTCTCTCAAGCGCACTCGGCACCAGTCGACCAATTGTGTCCAATTGGTTAGGCGCGAATATGACCCCAGGAATCGTCGCGGCTCTTGCCGCCGCCAACGCAACTGATACAGCGGTTCTTGAAGTCGATGAACGTTGGGTCGATTCGGTACTGCGTGCCACCAACGCAAATACGGTCGTGCTCCTCAATCTCAGTCGCGATCAATTAGACCGAACACAAGAAGTACGAAAACTCGCAGAGCAGTGGCGAATTGCACTTGAAACAACTCCACCTCGTACCGTCGTCGCGAACGCCGATGATCCACTCGTGACATGGGCGGCACTCGCCGCTCCAAACGTTGTGTGGGTTGGCACTGGTCAAGAATGGACCGCTGACGCCGCCGGTTGTCCCGCTTGCTCAGGTCGCATCGATTTCACCGACACGGGTTGGGCCTGCTCCGGCTGCGATCTTCGGCGCCCTTCGGTCGACGTGGCGCTCACCAACGGCGACATTGCCATTAATGGCAGAACGATGAGCGGAGAACTCGCGCTTCCTGGTCGCGTCAACCGTGTCAATGCTGCGTTTGCACTCGCCGCCGCTTCGGCGATGGGGACTGACCTCGACCAAGCATTCGATGGACTCGACGATGTTCGCGAAGTTGCGGGTCGATATCGGGTGGCCCAACTTGGCGACACGCGCATTCGGCTCCTCTTGGCCAAAAACCCCGCGGGCTGGCACGAAGCGCTCGAACTACTTGAAGGACCATCAACGCCGCTCGTCATCGCCATCAACGCCCGAATCGCCGACGGTCACGACCCATCGTGGCTTTGGGACGTCGCCTACGAGCGCATTGGCCAACGCTTTGTCGTCGCTATCGGCGAACGACGGCACGATCTGGCTGTTCGACTCCGTTACGGCAACCTCAATCACATTGTCGCCGACGATCTCGAGTCAGCCATTGAATTAGTGCGTCAGTCGCCCGCCTACGACCCAACGATGCCAATCGATGTTGCATCGAACTACACCGCTTTTCAGGACCACCTTGAGCGTGTAGGCGGTGTTCTGTGACGTCACTCCCCACGACTCGCCGAACCGACTCCGCGGTCCGGATCGTTTCGCTCTACCCAGACCTCCTCGGCACATACGGCGACGGAGGAAACGCTCTCGTGTTGTCTCGTCGCCTCGAATGGCGCGGAATCGCTGTCGAACACATCACTGTCGATGCGGGCGAACCAGTCCCCGATTCTGCCGATTTGTACCTTGTTGGCGGTGGCGAGGATGGTCCGCAGGTTCAAGCGACTCGGGAACTCGAACAAAGCCAAGGTTTGCATCGCGCCGTGGACAACGGCGCTGTCGTTCTGGCCATTTGCGCTGGGATGCAGATTCTTGGGAATCGGTTCCCTGATGCCAATGGAACGATTCGCCCCGGGCTGGGGCTCCTCGATTGCGAAACCGTCCGCGTCGACAAACCACGGGCGGTTGGAGAACTGCTGACAACGAGAGCGCAACTCACCACACCCGAAGGGATCATCGAACTCGGCCCACTCACAGGATTCGAAAATCATGCTGGTCGGACAATTCCCGGCAGTCGTTCTCAAACACTTGCTTCGGTTGAAGTCGGAGAAGGCAACGGCGACGGAACCGAGGGTGTCGTCACCGGAAAAATCGTAGGGACCTACCTGCACGGTCCTGCGCTTGCTCGCAACCCATTACTGGCCGATGCGCTTTTGGGTTGGATCGTCGGCACTTCGGCGATGACCCCACTTGATGACACTGACGTGGATTCATTACGCACTGAGCGAATTCAAGCTGCTCGCGATCACGAACTCGCTCCTCGACGCTCGTGGCGCGACATCCTGCGACGCTCATGACTTCCGAACCCACACGGCCGCGCGCTAAGGCCGGTTCCATCGCGCAAATTGTGCTGGTCACGCTCACACTCGTGTTCCTAGTGCTCGGCGATGTTCTTGCGTTCAATCAAATCGCCACACAATCTTCTACTGATGCAATCCTGCAGTTGATGGTGTTTTCGATCGGTGGCGCAGGCTTCGTTGAATTCATTCGCCAAGCGGTTTTCGGTCCAACGATGAAGGAACGTCTTTTCGCCCTCGTCCCTGGCGTAGTGAGCGCCGCAGCGCTGATCGGATGGAAGCTGCAGTTCCCCGTTGGTTGGTCGATCATGGTCACCGCTCTCGCAGCAGCGGCCCTCGCCACAGTGGTCGTGCGGAGACTCTGGGGCCCATCGGACGAACAGGATCGAGACTCCGCCCAATTTCTTGGCCTGCTCTGCCTCGCCCAAACGATCATCTTTGTCTACGTAGCGGTTCTTGCCGCCGCCGATGCAAGCTCAAACCTGTTCGGGTAATCCGCGACACAGAAGATTCGCCCGTCGAATCCCCACCCGAACAAGCACGGCGCCACGACAAAACCGTAATGTGACCGCATGACAATCAACGTTGGAGACACAATCCCCGCAATCGACCTCTTCATCATGGGCGCAGCCGGACCCGAAAAGGTCAACACCGCCGATGTGCTCGGATCAGGCAAAGTCGTACTGTTCGCTGTTCCCGGAGCATTTACGCCGGGCTGCTCGAAAGTTCATCTTCCTGGTTTCGTCCAGCAAGCAAACGAACTCACCGGCAAAGGTGTCGACCGAATCGCTTGCATCTCCGTCAATGACGCGTTCGTTATGGGCGCTTGGGGCGAAGATCAGCAGGTCGGCGAATCAATCACGATGCTTGCCGATGGCAATGGCGAATTCACACAGGCCATGGGCTTAGTTATGGACGGCACCGGATTTGGCCTTGGCGTGCGCTCAAAGCGCTACGCAGTCATCATCGAAAACGGCGTAGTCACAAATCTTGACGTCGACGAAAACGGTGGCATTGAAGTGAGTTCCTGCGCAGCGGTGATCGGGCGTCTCTAAGCCTGCTCTTGGCGCGCAACACAGCACTAATCGCAATCGGGTCTGGGGAAACCCAGACCCGATTCACGTTCAAGTTCAGATTGATCGACCGGCGAGATAACCAGTCCGGACCGCACCTTCGATGTAACCCACGCTTGCGGCATCGCCCACAACGCGAACATCGAAACCATCGGTACGAAGTTGTTCCGCAATCGATTCATCGGTGTGCACGCCACTGGCAATGACAACAGCGTCGGAACGAACCGTGTGGGTCTCGTCTCCGACAAGGTAGGAAACACCACTCTCGGTGATCCCAGTGAGTTGCGCTCCGGTGATGAATGAAACGCCGTGATTACGAGCCTCGAACAACGAGCGAGCACGGCGAGGATGCGCCATTTCGACACCCAGTTTCTCGCCTTCTTCGAGCACGGTCACACTCCGGCCGCGCTCAGCGAGGTACTCGGCTAATTCGACTCCGACCAATCCCCCACCGACAACAACGACTCGCTTGCCGATCGGCATCCATCGCTTCGACATCGATCGAACACGATCCATGCTCGACATGAACCCCAGCGATCGACCAATCGACACCATCAGACGTCGATGAACGGGCAGCCGCGAAGCCGCTGCTGGGTCATCACCCGTCAGGAGTCCTCGCAGATCGTCACCGGAGAACACATGGGGCAGGCCGGCACCAGGAATATCAGGACGCTCTCTGCGGGCCCCTGTCGCAACGACGACAACATCGGCATTCAATTCCCGAAGCAATCCGGCGGTCACCGGGGTCGAGGTGCGAATGTCGACATCAAGAAGCGAAATCTCGGTGCTCAAGTAGCGAACAAGTTCGGCGTTCATGGGAGTGGTCAGCGAGGAGAACCGAGCAGTACCTCCCAAGTGGGGTGATTTTTCCAACAGCGTGACGGAATGACCGCGAACCGCAGCAACACGCGCAGTTTCCATTCCTCCGGGGCCACCACCAACGACCACAACCTTGCGTCGTTCAGTTGCCAGACGAAGTGGACCTTCGTCGTAGTGGCCGAGTTCAGCATTGACGGCACAGATGGGCGCACCGTCCCAGAAATTCTGGGCCACACAAACAAAGCAGTTAATACATGTTCGAACACGATCAGGTTTTTCCGATAACAATTTTGCCGGAAGATCAGGATCGGCCAAAAGTTGTCGACCCATCGAAACGAAATCACAATCGCCGTTCTTCAGATGTTTTTCTGCAGCATCGGGGAAGATGCGACCCACGGCGATCACGGGAATCGATACTGACTGCTTAACGACCGCAGCCAGGCCCAGATACTGATCGGGTTGCCATGGAAGCGGACCATTGGTAAACCCAACACCCATTGAATTGGGCCCAGATGCCGATACATGAATCGCATCGGCTCCCGCTGATTCCGCAAGCACAGCGTATTCAGCGGAAAGTTCTGGGGTGATTCCACCTTCAACATATTCACGCCCATCAAGTCGCACGATGATTCCGAAATCGGAACCGCATCGTTTACGAATTGCGCTAACGACTTCGACGAGCAAACGGGCACGGTTTTCGACCGAGCCTCCGTACTCATCGTCACGAAGGTTGTAATGCGGCGACAGGAACGTCGAAATCAGATACCCATGCGCGGCGTGGACTTCGATGCCGTCGAGCCCGGCCTTCTGCACGCGCTCGGCGGCATCAGCAAACTGATCGACAACCCACACGAGATCATCGATGGTGGCGGCGCGCTGTTGAGCCCGCTTTCCCCCGGTGAGCCCCGCCATCTTCATCAACTCATCCATCGTGACGGAACTGAGATCGTTCTCGTCGGCTGGCAACGGGACCGACGGAACCAGTTGCTCACGATCCTGCATCGCATCAACACCAGCGGTTTTACCGTGATGACACATCTGCACGAACATTTTCGAGCCGTGGCGATGCGCCGCTTCAGCCAACCGCTTTAGTCCAGGAATGAATCGATCTTCGGAGAGTGCGGGCTGGTGGAGCGAGGTTGCGCCGATAGGCCAGGCCACTGCCGAAGTTTCAAGAATGAGGAGCCCCACTCCCCCGCGGGCTCTCGCCTCGTAGTGCGCGATGTTGAGGTCGGTGATTTCCCCGTCCTCGCAACTGTTTTGGTCCATGGCTGGCAAGACGATGCGGTTACGAGTTTCAACCGAACCAATGCGGCCCTGCGTGAGAAGTGTGGGATGTGGCACGCCGAGATCCTATGACCCAATCCTCCGACAAGCCTCGAGACGCGCCGGTGCCCCGCCGAGGCGGGGCACCGGAACTACCAGAATTGCAACACCTAGATGCTGCGAGAAATTCAGCTAACGACCTTGGCCTTCAGTTTGTCGAATTCGGCCTGATCGATGACGCCACGATCCTTGAGGTCGGCAAGACGGTGAAGCTCGTCGGCCGGCGTGGTGCCCGCTGCGTTGCGGATGTAGTTCTGCATCGCTGCATCTTGAGCCTTTGCGGCTTCGATCTCATGCTCGTGCATCTTGCCGCCACGAACGATGAGGTAGGCGAGAATGGCAAAAAGGTTGAAGGCGAGAATGGCAACAACCCAGATGGCCTTATGGATGCCGCCCATGTCACGGCTGCGGAAAATGTCGATGAAGACACTGATCGCCAACCAGATCCAGATGAAGAGAAAAGTGAAGTAGAGCATGGCCAAAACAACTTCGCCGACACCCCAACCACTGCTCGCTGCAAACATTTTTTCCTCCTGTGTGCCACTGTTGACACGTCGTACCGCGCGGGACGAACTCCCGCGATCGCCAAAGACTACTCCTCGCAGATCTACAGATGATGGACTTCGAACATTTTTTATTCCGAGATTGAGCTATGGCGTTATCGCAGTTCGCGACACCGGCTCTGGAGTTGCTTGGCGGCGATACATGGCCCGCTGCAGCGAATCGAGCAAGACATCGCGCGTCTCTCGAGGGTCAATAAGTTCATCAAACCCAAGGTTCTCGGCTGATCTATACGAAGCCTGCAACTCTGCGTCGCGCAACATCGCCGCTTCATCAGCATCGGCATTTGTGGCCCGGCTCATGGCGTTCGCTCCCATCGCCCCCAAGGTCGCTCCCGGATAGGCGAACGTTGCCGACTGATGATCAAAGCCAACGAGAGACATCACCATCGATCCGAATCCGTAAGCCTTGCGCAACGTGAGATGCAGTTTCGGACTCGAAGCCTGGGTTTGCGCGGCGAACATTCGTGCACCCGAGCGCAGAACTCCATCGCGTTCCGATGCGCTTCCTGGCAACATCCCTGGGTTGTCAGCGAGGAAGACCAACGGAAGATGGAACGAATCGGCGACCATGATGAAATGCGCGGCTTTATCGGCAGCAGCCGCATCGATTGAACCGGCCATAACGGTCGGCTGATTCGCGATCACTGCAACCGATTCGCCGCCGAGGCGAGCGAGCCCGCAGATCATCGATTGGCCAAAACTCGGTTGCACTTCAAACCAAGACCCATCGTCAACCACCACATCGAGTACTGCACGCATGTCATAGGCCCGACGCGAATCGCTCGGGATGATCGACAGCAGTTCGTCGGTAGAGCGGAATCCTTGGTCATCGCTCTGTTCGGCGGGGAGACGCGGCGCAAAGCTCCACGCGCTCGATGGGAAGAACGAAAGATAGACACGCAACATATCGAGAGCGGTCTGATCGTCGGGCGCAACGTTATGAATGAGTCCGCTTGGAACAGCGACAGAAGGACCACCGAGGTCTTCCTTGGTTATGTCTTCACCAAGAGACTCGCGAACGACCGGTGGACCAGCAGTAAACACTGCGGCGTCCTGCGTCATCACGCTGAAATCAGACATGGGAACGATCAACGCGCCGTGTCCGGCCGACGGTCCCATGACAGCACTCAATACGGGGATTTTGCCAGAACACTGCGCTTGAATAAGGAGATCGGTCGGCGCGCGGCCGCCGCCTCCACCACCACGGTGACCAGCACCCTCAAGCAACATAATGAGCGGAATGCGCTCGGCTAAAGCAAGTTCCGCAAGCCGGTATCGCTTTGAAGAACTACCGGGACCGATTGAACCCGCCAGCACGGTGAAATCCTCCGCACCAATCATTACGGGTCTGCCATCGATGCGACCGGCACCAGCAACGATGCCATCGCCTGGCACCTCGCCAACGAGCGTTCCAAGTTCGCGAAATGTTCCTGGATCAAGGAGATAGTCAACGCGAGCCCGCGCATCGAGTTGACCTTTCGCGTGTTTCTTCGCGAGACGTTCTTCGCCACCCATCGCGCGCGCTGCGGCGCGACGTTGCGCGAGGTCATCAAGGGCCGGGCCCCACCCACCGGGAAGCTCAGATGGATTCGATTCGACGCTTTCGCTCACGGATTCTCCTGCTGCAGTTCGATCAGAGCCGGGGTGGACGCATATCCGGCATCGCCCGAAGCGTATGGCCCCCGTCCACCGTGAGATGTTGACCGGTAACCCAACTTGATTCGGGACCAGCAAAATAGCGAATGGCATGGGCAATATCGTCAGCCTCACCCCCGCGATCGATCGCCTGTTGCTCGAGGAATCGGGACAAAAGTCCGGGGCTTTCAAACATCCGAGCCGTTGACTCGGTACGCGTCAGACCGGGTCGGACCGAGTTCACGCGGATATTGCGCTCTCCGAGTTCGTCGGCGGCGACGTCGACCAGCGCATCGACAGCAGCCTTGCCTGCGCGATAGGACGCAAGTCCTCGGGTGGAAAACACCGCCGCCGTGGAAGAAACAGCAACAAAGGAACCGCCATTGGTCATCATTGGAGCGGCGTAGTGCAACAGCATGTAGACCGGACGCACGTTCTTATCGACCTCTGCACTGAACGCGTCGCATTCATAATCAAGGACGTTCATTGGTGTTCCCCCGCCCGGCACAGTTACAGCGATATCGAGTCGCTCCCCTTCGCTGGCCACCTCAACAGCACGGGCAACGTCTGTCTCGACCATCGTGTCGCATGCGACCCATGCAACCGACAATCCCTCTGCCGCGAGTAACTCGACCACAGACGCCATTCGCTCTTCGCCTCGAGCAGCAATCGTGACTCGACAACCATCAGCGGCGAGTAGCCGCGTCGTCGCCAAGCCAATGCCGCTGCTGCCGCCCACTACGACTGCGCGAGTCCCGGCAAGGAGTGATCCTGTCGTCATGAGTCGTTTCTAGCAGTCCCGTCATGACTGGGGCGGTGCCACTGAAGCCCACCGGCTACCGTTCCCCAGAGACTGGGGGGCCACATGACAACTGCTGTCGATCCACTTCTTGCACAAGCAAGCGAACTCACAGGAGGACTCGCCGATTTCGGCGACGATTCATTTCGCGATGGGCTCGAAGTCTTTCTCGATTCCGGCGCCAACGAGGGTCAACTCACAGAGATTGGCAAGGCTGCGCTTGAGGGAATGGCACTCAGCAATCTGGTGAACCGCCTGAATGTTGTGGAGTGGCATCGCACCCACCCGGAACTTGCGACTTCGCATATCGACTCGCCGATTTTTCTTATAGGTTTGCCCCGCACGGGAACAACAGCGCTCAGCCATCTCCTTTCGGTTGACCCTGCCAATCGTTCACTACTGGGCTGGGAAATCAGCCAATCGGTGCCGCCTCCGACCACCGCGACCTATCGCACCGACCCACGATTCGTGACGGCCATGGAAGCGCCCGACATGCTCGGCATGCTTAATCCCGAGTTCAAAGCGATCCACCATGATCCGCCCGAAATGCCGCTTGAATGCGCAACCGTTCTTGGTCAGCACTTCTCAAGTCTCCATCTCTCCACCACGTTCAATCTCCCGTCCTACATGGACTGGATCAGAACCAACGATCACACTCAGGCCTACGAGTGGCATCGCACTGTTCTGCAGGTCTTGCAATCGCAATGTCCGGGACAGTGGCAGTTGAAGTCGCCCGTGCATCTCATAGACCCCTCCGCAATCGCCGCGGTCTACCCCGATGCACGATTCGTGCTGACACATCGAGATCCAGTGAACGTCATCGCCTCGGTTTGCAGCCTCGTGCGTTCTCTTGCTGGGACATTCACCGACACTGATTGGCAGAACTACATCCGAGAAACATGGCCCGAGGTCGTTGGCGGCCTCTTAGACAACCAGAACGCCTTCCGAGATGCACAGATTACTGCGGGCCGCGGCGATTCGTTCGTTGATATCGCTTACAGCGACCTCGTAGGCGATCCCATAACGACAATCGCGTCGCTCTACGAACAACTCGGCGAGAATTTCTCTGCCGAAGCAGAGTCAGCGATGCGGGCTCACAGCGCCGAGCACAAGAAGGATCGTTTCGGATCGCATTCCTATTCGTTAGAAGAATGGGGACTTGACCGCGATGCACTGACGGAGCGCGTGCAGCCCTACCTCACCCGTTATGCCGAATACCTGGAGTAGCTATGTCTGATTTTGAACGACTTCTTGATGAGAACGACACACTTGGTCTTGCATCGCTCGTCGCTGCAGGTGAAGTGAGCAGTGTTGAACTCGTTGAAGCATCGATCTCGCGAATCGAAACACGCAATCCCACCCTCAATGCGGTCGTTGCGAAGCGATATGACGAAGCGCGCGCAGACGCCACTCGTGTCACATCGGCGTCACCGATCGCTGGCGTTCCGTTCCTCGTCAAGGACCTCAATTGCGATGTCGCTGGGCTTCCATCAACAAAGGGAAGCCGATTATTCGCCGATGTCATCGCTTCGAACGACAGCGAGATGACAAAGCGCTTCAAAGCTGCAGGGCTTTTGATTCTTGGAAACACGAATACACCAGAAATGGGCAAAGCGCCCGTCACCGAATCGGTGTTATTCGGACCAGCCCATAATCCGTGGCGAACCACCCATTCCACCGGCGGTTCGTCAGGCGGTTCATCCGCAGCCGTCATTGGCGGGATGGTCACTGCTGGTCACGCCAACGACGGTGGTGGATCCATCCGTATCCCCGCATCCGAATGCGGCTTGTTCGGACTGAAACCAAGCCGAGGCCGCACGCCAACCTGGCCCGCTGCCGCAGCGTTCTCCTACCCAATGGGCATTGGCCATGCCGTCACCAGAACAGTCCGAGATAGCGCGGCGATTCTCGATGCAATCTCAGGACCACTCGCCGGCGACCCCTACCCGTCCCCGCCGGCGCCGGCGGCTGGATCATTCCTCGCAGCCCTCGAACAGGAAGCTCCGACCCTTCGCATCGGCTTCAGCACAATCTCGCCAAACGGAAACGAGATCCACCCCGCAGCGGTCGAAGCAATCCTTCGAACCGCACGGATGCTCGAATCGCTCGGACACGAAGTCACCGAAGGTTCGCCGACTTGGGACTACGCGATGCCGGCAAATTCTCTCGCAATGGTCATGGGCGCTGCGGGAGCAAAAACTGTTGAAGACCGACTCACTGAACTTGGTCGCGAGATCCGGGATGACGACATCGAACCGTTTACGCGGTTTCTCCACGATCGGATGCTTGCAATAAGTCCACTCCGTCTTGTTGAAGCACTCCAGCAAATCGAAATTGTCAGTCGCGATGTTGCTCGTTTTTATGACACCCACGACGTTTGGCTTACGTCGACACTGCCAGTGCCTGTTCCTGAACTCGGGGTGATCGACACAACCAATGTTGATTCGATGTTCGCCCACGCCGGTCGATTCTCTGAACTCACTGCAGTGTTCAACGTCACCGGTCAGCCCGCAGCTTCGATCCCCGCTGGATTCGATGCCAATGGGCTTCCCGTCGGCGTGCAAATCGTTGGTCGTCATTGCTCGGAAGCGATGCTCCTGCAACTTGCGGCTCAGATCGAGCGAGAACTGCCGTGGCCCACAATCGCTCCGTGGCCACCTCCAAGCGAACGATAACTATCCCAAGAAAGCCGAAGTACGCATTCCCGTGATAGAACCGGAGTCATGTCCGGGGGGAATGCTGATCTAAAAACTGCCGACGTTGTCATTCCAAAAATTCCTCCAACCGCGTGGGCTGTGCTTGGAATCCTCAGTTTTGGCCGTGAACTCACCGGCTACGACATCAAGAATTGGTCCGATGCCATTCTCCATTTCTTTTACTGGAGTCCCGCTACCAGTCAGATCTATACCGAACTTCGGCGCCTTGAGGAATTCGGACTCGTCACCTGTCGAACAATTGCTCGCGATGACGTCCGAGAAAAAACCGTCTACTTGATCACCGAACATGGTGTCACTGCACTTCGAAATTGGCAGGAAAGTACTGACGCAGAGGCAACCGTCCTCAAACACGGAGTCCTTCTGCGGGTGTGGCTGGGGCATCTCGCGGAACCTGACCGACTTCGCGAACAAATACTCGATCACCGCTTTCGCCTCCTCGAAGAGTTAGACGCCGCGAAAGACTCAAGTACCCAAGCCGATGCCCAGCCCGACTGGGCCTACCCCGCGCTTGTCGCATCTTGGGCAGTTCGCCGTATCGAAAGCGAAATCGAACTCACCGATGCAATGCTTATCGACCTCGAACGACTCGCCCAGACACGCTGAATTCAACAACAAAAAGGACAACCATGAGCCCCACCTCTGCAGTCATCGTTACCGGTGGCGCGTCAGGAATCGGCCGCGCATCTGCTGAAGCCATCGCTACACAAGGTCGAGCTGTCGCGGTCTGGGATCTCAACGCAGATGGCGCGCTTGCTGCCGCGCGCGAGATCGCCAATGTTCACGGTGTTGCCACCTTCGGACTTGGCATCGACGTCACGAAAACCGGTGAACTCACCGGCGCGGTCGATGCAAGTCGCGATGTTGTCGGACCAATTGGTGGGCTCGTCCATGCCGCCGGCACTGTTCGGAGACAGAGCATCGGCGAACTCGACGATGAGGGCTGGGATTTCGTCCTCAATGTCAATCTTCGAGCCTTCCCCATGCTCGTGCAGGCAATGTACGCAGACCTTGTCGCCGCCGAAGGCGCAGCCGTCGTCGGGATTGCATCTATTGAGGGTTGGGTCGGCAACGCCGGAATCCCCGCCTATTGCGCGTCAAAAGCAGGAATGCTTGGGGCTGTCCGATCGATGGCTGATCGACTCGGTCCCGACGGCATTCGTGTCAATGCGATCTGCCCAGGCTTCATCGAAACCGCGATGCTGGGCATCACTTTAAATATGCCTGGAGTTCGCCAGCGTTTCGAAGAAAGTTCTGTGCTGAAACGAATCGGCCAACCATCCGAGATTGGCGAGCCAGCGGCATTCCTACTCAGCGACAAAGCTTCATTTATCACCGGACAATCCATCATCGTCGATGGTGGCGTGCTCGCTACTGCCTAATTCAGCGCACAATCACAGCGGACAAACTGCGACATCGCGTCGCCACACGCTCAAGCCGTCGACGACTCGATCGATGTTGTAGCAACGGTCAAGCCATTCCCCAATAGGAAACGACTGAGGCCCGTACATCGCCCAGTCCGTATCGGGACGGGCTGCATCGATGACGACAACGGGGGGATATGCAGCGACGTCTTCGAAGAACATGTTCCAACGAGAACGGAATGGTTCCGCGGCTATGACGCTCTCACGAAGTGGATGATCTCGGCTGGCCCAATTTCCGGTGAGATACCCGTCGTGTAAAAAAATTCCTGCCGGGAGTCGACCAGCGCTGACGTAAACATCGGGAAGCGCACCCCAAACAAGAATTCGTTCATTGGCTTCAGTCGTGCTCTGCACATATCGCCCAAGTGCAGTGAAGTTCGTGAGGTCGGGACGATGAATCACGGCCAACCCCACCATCACAACAAGAAGTCCAACCGTTATCGCAGTCAGTGTTTGCCAAACACGCCGTCCCGCAACGACAAGCGCGCAGCCGGTGAGAACAGCCAACGGCGGAACCAACTGTTGGTAGTAATGACCAAAGAATCGCAACCCGATTGGGATGACCAGTGCCGAACCGACGAGCCATACGAGCACTGTCAGGTCAGCACGGAAGCGCCGCGCAACTGCGGCCCACACTCCATAGAACAGTGGAAGATGTAAGGCAACAAAAGAAAGAGTGAGAGCAGCTCCAATCGCTGTCGCCCTAGCGATTGAAACTCCACCGCTGATGTAGTCGCTGTTATCGATCCATACCCATCGGATCATTGTTGAACCACCAAAGAACACAAAAATAGGGAGCGCAGCCGCTGCGGCACCAAACACTGTCGCGACGATCGACAGACTCTTATCATTCGTCCGCCGCACTGCCTCAAAAAGCACCACCAGTCCGACCACGATGTACGGCTGTTTGCAATTGGCGGCGAGAACAGCGCATGAGCCTGCAAGCGCGAACCAAAGCGCAGGTGTTCGTTTCGACTCTCGAGCCACAACAACACAAAGAACTGCGGCTGAAGCGGGTAGGAGCCCCCACAATTCGAAGTTTGCTGCCTGCGCATCCGGCGGCAGGAACAACGCTGTGCCAATAATGGCCAAGACTCCGGCGAATAGCGCGGCACGATGAGACGTCGAGAGTCGTCGAACAAGTTCCGCTACAACCACACCATTAAGGAAGATCAATAACGCCAGAACAATCCGAACGGCGCGCATATCGACGCTCAATTCACGAATGAGCGCATACATCACCGGAGCAACCGGAGGCTTGCGGTCAATAACGTCGACATAGAGTCGACCGCCATTGCGGAGTACGTCGCCGGTGACAGCCAGATACGACTCGTCGCGGTCAAACATTCCGTTATAGAGAATTCCAGGTGCACGCGAAACAATGGTTGTCAGGCCGAGGACACTCACCATCCACGCGCCCCACGACATGTGCGAGCGAACAGACTCAATGGCCTCTCTACATCGACGAGTGACCTTCGCCCATCGCTGCTTGGTCAGATCGACTGTGGTGGTCACTGAGGTCTCCTGCACCGACCCGAGAGCGGGCCATCAACCGCCCGGGACATCAAGAGGTCGCCCTAGATGATGGCAGACACGTAGCCTCGGCGGGAATGAGCATTGCACCGATGAACCCAGGAACTCCAGACCCTGCATCGCTTGCCGATCGCCAGGCAATCAGCGATCTCCTTCTCACCTATTGCCGTGGCATCGACCGCTTGGACCGCGAACTCGTCGCCAGTTGCTTCCACAGCGACGCCACCGACACTCACGGATCCTTTCAAGGAACAATCGGCGAATTCATCAACTGGGCCTTCGGTCTTTTAACCAAGTACGACGCCACCATGCACATGGTCGCAAACCACCTCGCAACTATCCACGTCGATGCCGCTGTCGCCGAAACCTATGGAATCGCCTACCACCGCTCTTCCGACCCTGACCCGCGCCGAAATCTCACCGTTGGCTTCCGCTATCTCGACCGACTTGAACGACGGGAGAACGGTCCGTGGCGCATCGCTCGGCGTATCGCGACCACTGAATGGGTCAACGCCCCCGGCGCCGATTCTGAGTGGCCGATTCCGGCAGACTCCGCCGTAGGAAAACGAGATCACACCGATCCGCTCTATCAGTTGCTCGAAGAACTCACTCACGACTAGTCACAATGTGACGGCCCCAGCCCATCGCAGACCCCAGGGAGAACTATGCGCGCAGTTCGTTGTCCAGAAGGAATACCCACCATTGTCGATGTTCCTGAGCCGACAGGCGACGGAGTTCTTGTCACGGTGGCGTCGGCCGGAATTTGTGGTTCCGACCTTCACCTCTTGAGCTTCAGCCTTCCTGCCACGTTTGGACACGAGTTTGCCGGCACTCTCGCCGACGGCACCCCTGTCGCAGTTGAACCGATTGATCCCTGCCACGTGTGCGATGCCTGCATCGACGGAAACACGCAACTCTGCGTCCGCGGACCATCGATGGCATTCGGCGTTGGCCGCGACGGAGGAATGGCCGAGAAGGTTCTCGTTCCCACATCATCGATCGCACGACTTCCCGTCGGAGTCGAAGCATCAAACGGCTGCTTGGTTGAACCTCTTGCCGTTGCCGTCCATGGTGTCCGGCGCGGAAATATTCGTGGCAGCCACCGGGTCGCCGTCATTGGTGGCGGAACAATCGGACAAACCGCGCTCGTCGTTGCTCAGCAAACAGGTGCAAAGGTCGACCTCTCCGCCCGTCACCAACGGCAGATCGAAGCCGCCACTCGCCTTGGGGCTGGTTCGCTTGACGGAAACGGATACGACGTCGTCATCGAAGCGGCAGGAACTGCATCGGCACTCGCAGAGGCTGCTGACCGCTGCCGGCCCGGCGGCACCATCGTTTTGTTGGGCAGTTACTGGGACGGAACCGTCGAGATGCCAGGCATGGCCATAGGCATGAAAGAGCTCACGCTCGTTCCTGCAGTTATGTACGGCCGCAGCGGGCCCTCACGCGATGTCGACGTGGCCGCCACGATCCTTGCCCAGCGACCCGAGCTTTCCGACATCATCGTCACGCATCGATTCCCACTCGACGCAGCTGTAGAAGCATTCGCCGTTGCTGCCGATCGCTCTGCTGGCGCCATCAAGGTCGTACTCGAACCCTGACGGCACTTGTCGTCAATACTTGTCTGCCTCACGCACGACCGCCATCAATTCGGTGATGGACGGATTCACGAGAATTTCTTCACCAACCAACACGCTCGGAACAGTTTCGCTTCCGATGCGTTGATTCAAAAGCGCGCGCGCTTCGTCGTCTTCCCAGATGTTGCGCAATTCAACTTCGAGCCCGTGTTTTTCGATGCCCGAGAACAACATGCGACAAAACGGGCAATGAGGTCGCCAGAGAACAACTGGAATGATCGGGTCGGTCACGGTGATCTCAGTCGAACGAAAGAGGATCGCGCAGCGAACGCTTGAGTTCGGCGAAACCTGGCGTGCGCGCAAGGGTCTGCACTGCGCTCCACAGCTCAAGTGCTGCAGCGCCGCGAGGAATCGAAGAAATCACGGGACCGAACAACGAGGCCTCGCGATCGGTACCTGGCGCAAACGTGAGGATCGGCGTGCCGACGTCGCGACCAGTGCGGCTGAGTGACAGTTCAGTTTCTTCGCGAAGGAGTACATCCCATGACTCGTCATCGGCAGCAGTAGCAAGTGACGCATCAAGCCCAGCAGCAGCGACAACCTCGGCAATAAGATTCTCGGGGATTGATTCGCCACCAAACACGGCCACAGAAACGCCGTCGTGATGCATGCGTTCACCGGCAGCGTTGTACAGAGCAGCTACCGCGTCATTGCCACCTTCAGCACGTGACGCAGCGGCTACGCGCAGCAGACGGCGCCCAAGCCCGTGCAACGACGGATAGGCCGGCGGAAACTTTGAGTAATCAGTGTCCTCGTTGACGATCGCCAATGCGATGAACTTCCATTCGATCAAAACGTCAAGTTGTTGAGCGACCTCAACCACCCAACGGCTGGTGACCCATGCAAATGGGCAGATGGGATCGAAAAAGAATTCAAGATCAGGAGAAGAAGCCATAACGACACGATAGGTCGGCATTCGCTATTTCGTCAGACCAACATTTTTAAAATGCCGACTCGATCACGGTCACTTCCCTGCCAACCACACAGGACACGTCGAAGCGCAGCGACCCAGCAACCACACCACGGGCGTTGAGCCACATCAGTGACAGCTTTCGTAATCGTGCTTGTTTCGCGCGTGTCACCGCCGCAGCCGGTGAACCGTAAGCGTCGCTTGAACGAGTCTTGACCTCACAGAACACCACCAACCGACCACGCACCAGCACGAGGTCTATTTCACCCTCACGGCAACGCCAGTTGCGATCAACAACGATGTAGTGGCGTTGCTCGTACCACCGTGCGGTCAGATTTTCGCCGTAGGACCCGAGAGCCCGACGACCGGCGGTCAACAGCGTTGAGCCTTCACGGGAGTCGCAGCTCTTCGCGTGGCAACTCTTCGATGTTGACGTCTTTGAATGTGACCACTCGGACGTGAGAAACGAATCGGTTCTGCCTGTACATGTCCCAAACCCACGCGTCACGAAGTTCAATCTCAACTCGAGAGCGACCGTTTTCATTCACAACGCTCTGATTGACCTCGTTGGCCAAATAGAACCGCCGCTCGGTTTCGACAACGAACCGGAACATGGGACAGACATCTTTGTACTCGCGATAAAGCTGCAGTTCGACGTCGGACTCGTACTCTTCGAGATCCTCAGCACTCACGAGCAACTCCCACCGAAAGAAATGCGACCAGCGTTGGTCACGGCTGACAAATGGTCAGCGCGAGGCGCGACACTCAGTCGCGCTTCTCCTTGATCTTGGCAGCCTTGCCGACGCGATCACGCAAGTAATAGAGCTTGGCTCGACGAACATCGCCTCGGCTCACAACTTCGATCTTGGCCACGATCGGGGAATGGATCGGGAAGGTGCGCTCGACTCCAACACCGAAACTCACCTTGCGGACGGTGAAGGTCTCCTGAAGCCCACCGCCCTGACGACGGATAACGGCGCCCTGAAAGAGCTGCACGCGCTCGCGGGTTCCTTCGACCACTCGGACGTGGACTTTGAGCGTGTCGCCGGGGCCGAACTGAGGCACGTCGTCGCGGAGGCTCTGGGCGTCGATGAGGTCGATGGCGTTCATTGAAGTGTCCTGGCTGCGATGCCCGCCCGAAGGTGGGTCAAGAAGTGAATTCGGGACCGGGATAGGTGGCCCGAAGGAACGGCCATGTTAGGCGGACTGCTCCCCGATCGGCAAAGCGCCGAACGGCCCTTACTCAGGCCTGCAGGTCGGGATCGGCCAACAAGGCTTGTTCATCGTCGGAAAGCCCCCCACGGGCCTCGATCAGGTCGGGTCGTGAGGACAGCGTCCGCTCGAGGGCCCGGGCCCGACGCCATCGGGCGATTCGGCCGTGATCGCCAGAGCGCAGGACCTCAGGAACGTCCATCCCCCGAAATTCCGCCGGCTTCGTGAACTGCGGATATTCGAGCAGGCCGTCGCTGAAGGACTCATCGCCCGCTGAAGCGGAATTGCCCATCACCCCAGGCACCAGCCGTCCTACGGCCTCTAGGACCACCATGGAGGCCACCTCGCCGCCACTGAGGACGTAGTCGCCAATCGAAAGTTCCCCATCGCAGAGATCTGTCCGAACTCGATCGTCAACGCCTTCGTAACGACCGCACAAAAGCGAGAACCCACGGGAGTTCGCTAATTCCTGCGCCATGGCCTGATCGAGACGACGTCCACCGGGTCCGAGCAAGAACAGTGGTCGAGGCGGATCGGCAGCTTCGACAGAGGCATAAATCGGTTCGGGACGAAGCACCATGCCTGCTCCCCCACCAAATGGTGAGTCATCGACTGTGCGATGAACATCGGTGGTGTGCTCGCGCAAATCGTGAACGCGGACATCGAGCAGACCCTTCGCCGTCGCGCGGCCCAGAAGACTTTGCCCCGCAAATCCCGACACCATGTCAGGGAAGATCGTGAAGACGTCGATTCGCACGGTTGCTTACTCCTCGTCGAGAAGTTCAAAGAGACCATCGGGAACATCGACGACGAGGCGACCTTGCTCGTCTCGTCCTTCAAGAAAGCGCAACGGGACCAGTGCCCCCGTGTCGAGAACAAGCAGATCGCTAGCCGGGTTGTCCTGCACTGCTTGCACAACGCCGCGATCGGTGCCGTCGGGCTCTACGACAGGAGACCCGATGAGCTCATGCACCCACAACGCGTCGGGATCGTCATTCTCCAAAGCTTCGGCCGAAAGTACAAGACCAGAAATCGCTTCGGCCCCTTCTCTTCCGAACACACCTTCGAAGGTCACGATCCAACGATGCTGATGTGGACGTGATGCGGTGATCAGAAATTCACGATCGCCAGAAAACAGACGCGTACCAGGAGAAACGCGACCCTTCTCGGTCGTAGTGAGAGCAACGACGACATCGCCGCGCACTCCATGCGGTTTGTCGATTCGGCCTACCTCAAGGAGGTTCACCGGATCAGTCGAGGAACTCGACCTCGACATCGCCACCGTCACGGGCAGCGGCGGCGCGCACGACGGTGCGGATCGACTGCGCAACACGACCGCGCTTGCCGATGACGCGACCCATGTCGCCAGGACCAACGCGCACGTTGAGTACAGACTTACGGCCGCGAGAGTCGAGTTCGATTTCGACGGCGGAAGGATCCTCGACGAGTTGCTGAACGACGTAGGTCAACACAGCCTTGGCTGTGCTGTAGTCGGGAGTTTCTTCCGACGCGTCCACGGTTTCGGCGACGTCGCTCACGATGCTGCGCCGGTGAACTGCTCCCAAGCGCCAGAGATCTTCAGAAGCTTCTCGACAACTTCAGTGGGCTGCGCGCCCTTCTGAAGCCAAGCAACGGCCTTGTCATTGTCGATGGTGATCTCAGATGGCTCGGTACGAGGGTTGTAGTGACCCACGATTTCGATAAAACGGCCATTGCGCGGCGAGCGCGCATCGGCGGCAACGACGCGGTACGTCGGCTGCTTGGTCTTTCCCATCCGCATGAGGCGGAGCTTCACCACGAGGTTTCTCTCTTCTGCTGGTCGTGCAAGAACGGAACTGCGAACGTTTTCGGCCGAACCCATCGGGACGGCTGAGCGGCCTTCAATCGTGGCCCGCAATGCCGTCGCGGGCAAGTTGAGAACTCAGCCGAGGCCGAAGGGGTCACTTTCGGGACCGCCAGGAAGGCCGGGAAGACGTAATCCGCCGCCGGGCTTCGACCCTCCTAAATCAGCCTCAAAATCCGGCAATCGCAAAGGGGCCTTGCCCTTCGGGGCGACTCGACCGGCCCCAGTGGAGCGGCCACCCGGCCCCTTGGCTTTGCCTTTGGCGACTTTGCGCCGCGACTTGGTGAGCCGCTTGGTTCCGGCCCCGCCCATGCGCTTCATCATCTTCGACATCTCTTTGAACTGTTTGATGAGCTCGCCCACCCGAGCTGGTTCCGTGCCCGAGCCAGTCGCGATTCGGACTCGACGAGACTGATCGATGAGATCGGGATCGACCCGTTCGGCCGGGGTCATCGAGCGAATGATGGCTTCGACTCGCGCAATTTCACGGTCGTCGATCTGTGCGTTCTTCACCTCTTTGGGGATACCCGGCATCATGCCGAGCACTCCCGAAAGCGGACCCATCTTTTTCAACTGCTGCATCTGATCGAGAAAATCTTCGAGGGTGAATTCACCTTCAAGTAGGCGTGTCGCCGCAGCTTCTGCTTGATCCTTTTCGTAAACCTCTTCGGCCTTTTCAATGAGCGTGAGCATGTCGCCCATACCAAGAATGCGACCGGCCAGACGATCTGGATGAAACAGGTCGAAGTCACGGAGTTTTTCACCAGTCGACGTGAACGCGATCGGACGACCAACAACTTCCTTAACGCTGAGTGCTGCACCACCGCGCGCGTCACCATCGAGTTTGGTGAGAATGACGCCATCGAGTTCGAGAGTTGCGTGAAATGCTTCGGCGGTGTTGACCGCGTCTTGACCGGTCATCGCGTCAATGACAAGGAACGTGTAATCGGGATCGACCGCTTCTGAGATGCGACGGACCTCGTCCATCAAATCTGCATCAATCGCGAGACGACCAGCAGTATCAACGATCACAACGTCACGACCGGTCTTACGCGCTTCAGTCAGCGCGCTTTTCGCAACCTGTACTGGATCGGTGTCCTCGGAGAAAACGGGAACTTCGATCTGGCGTCCGAGCGTGCGCAACTGCTCTACCGCCGCTGGACGTTGAAGATCGGCACCAACAAGAAGTGGGTGACGCCCTTGACTTTTGAACCATCGAGCCAACTTCGCCGAGTTGGTTGTCTTACCCGAGCCCTGCAAACCCGCCATGAGAACAACGGTCGGGGGCTTCGAGTTATAGGTAATGCGAATGGTTTCGCCACCGAGAGTGGCAGTGAGTTCATCGTTGACGATCTTGACCATCTGTTGGCCAGGATTCAGCGCTTTCGAAACCTCTTCACCAACCGCTCGGTCGCGGATTCGCGCACAGAAATTCTTGACAACGGTGAAGTTGACGTCGGCTTCGAGAAGAGCAAGGCGAATCTCGCGCAGCGCTTCATCGACGTCGGCTTCGGAGAGTTTGCCTTTGCCCTTCAGTTTCCCGAGGACAGACTCAAACCTGTCTGAAAGTGACTCGAACATCAGGCTGCGACCCCGTTGGTTGCGCCATCAAACACGAAGTCAGTCTCATGGTCATGGTCATGATTATGCGACATCAGTCCGATCTGACGACCGATGACAATGCCAATCACCACTCCAATGGTGACTGCGCCAACGATTTTCCAGCCGAGGGCACGTGTGACCGCCGCGCTTCCCTTCACCGGCAGCGCTCCGACTTTGAACCCAGCCCGAAAGGTAAGCCCCAGTGACGCAATAAGCACCTTTACGGGGAGGACGATTGCTCGCCAGGCAATGTGAACCGGAAATGTTATGAATTTTTTCATGCGAACAATGCCTCCACAAATTCATGTGCATCGAATGAAACAAGGTCTTCGGCGCCTTCGCCAAGTCCGACCAACTTCACCGGAATGCCAAGTTGATCGTGAATTGCAATGACGATCCCACCCTTAGCTGATCCATCAAGTTTGGTGAGCACCACGCCAGTGAGTTCAACCGCTTCAGTGAATTGCTTTGCCTGGACCAGACCGTTCTGGCCAGTGGTCGCGTCGATCACAAGAAGAACTTCGGTGACAGTCCCATCGCCCTTATCGGCAACACGACGTACCTTGCTCAGCTCTTCCATGAGATTCACATTGTTATGAAGGCGTCCAGCAGTGTCGGCAAGAACGAGGTCGATAGTGCGGGCGCTTGCGGCTTCGACGCCGTCGAAAATCACCGCACTTGGGTCGCCGCCCTCGTTCCCCCGAACAAATTCGGCTCCTGCGCGTTCAGCCCACATTCCAAGTTGTTCTGCCGCCGCGGCACGGAACGTATCGCCAGCCGCCATCAGAACAGTTCGACCTTCTCGTACCTGGCGGACACCAATCTTTCCGATTGTGGTCGTCTTTCCAACCCCATTAACGCCCACAAAAAGCCACACAGTTGGGCCGGAATCACTCGACAGTTTGAGTTCGCGATCAAAGCCACTCAATCGATTGGCCATCTCAGCTTTGAGCGCGCCTAGAAGTTCCTCGCCATTCGAAAGTCCATCGACTTTCACTCGCGCGCGTAGGTGATCGAGAAGTTCTTGAGTCGATCCAACACCGACATCGGCGAGGATGAGCGCTTCTTCGAGTTCATCCCACGTCTCGGCATCGATCTTCGAGCGACCTGCGATCGAACCCATTGCGCCCGACAACGCAGCACGGGCTTTTCCGAGACGATCGCGGAAACGAGGACGTTCAGCAACCTCTTCGACGACAACGTCATCGACCGGAACATGGGTCGCAAGATCAGCAGCGACCTCGGCTTCGACCAGTGCCGCACGCTCAACTTCTTCAGGGGGAACAACGCGGTCGTCGACCAGGGTGCGGCGCTTTGACGGCGGTTCCAGAGACCCTCGGCGATTCCGAGGGGCAATGAATCCGAGTCCGACAATCAGGCCAAGGACGATGACGACGGCAACGATGATGAGAATCACAGTCATGGGCTAGCAAGTCTAGTGGGCCGCCCTTCGGGCCCATCCGGGCGTTTCGGCACCGCTTGTTACTTCAGCGTGCCCAGCGTTACGTCAACATTGAGAACCTTGCCGTCACGATTGATCTCGACGACAACCTTGTCGCCAGGGCTATAGCCACTGGCCATGCCTCGCAGTTCATCAAAACTGCCCACCTGCACCCCGTCGACAGCAACGATGAGGTCGCCCGATTTAATGCCAGCCTTGTCGGCGGCGCCGCCGCTTGTGACGCTCTGGACATATGCACCAGCACTACCCGAAGGCGTCGTACTCGGACCACTAAGCCCGAGTCCCGCTCGAGCCACGGTCTTGCCTGCAGCAAGTTGGTCCGCAACACGCTTGGCGGTCGAGATCGGAATGGCGAAACCAATACCCGTGTTCTCACCCGTCTGGCTGTAGATCGAGGAGTTAATGCCCATGATCTCGGCGTTGCGATTTGCTAGCGCACCACCCGAGTTGCCGGGGTTGATGGAAGCGTCGGTCTGGATCATGTTGATCACGACGCTCTTTGCATTGGGCACCGGTCGGTTCACCGCTGAAACGATGCCCGAGGTCACGGTCTGATCAAGGCCATATGGACTACCAACCGCAACAGCAATCTGCCCAACCTGTGGTTTCTCATTGGCCAACTTCGCCGGCGGAGCTTGAAGACCAGCAGCACGAACAACGGCAATGTCAGTGCCAGTATCGGCGCCAAGAACTTGGCCCTTCACTGCGGTGCCGTCCGAATCACGAACGGTAACTGTTTGAGCAGTACCCACAACATGAGCATTGGTGATGAACAAATCAGTGTCGTAAGCGACGCCCGAACCAACGCCATCACCGGTTTCAATTTGCACAACTGACGGGCTCACCATTGCCGCAACGTAGGCAATCGGTTCTGAGCCGGGATCGATGGTGACGGCCGTCGTCGTGACCTGACCGCTCGCATTTGAGCTTCGAACCACAGTTGTCTTGTTGTTGTCGATAAGCGATCGAATCCCGAAGCCAAGGCCGAACAGGCCGACAACAACAACGAGAGTAACAACAGCGCGAAGGAACGGATTCGAGCGACGCGGACCAGACGAGTTCGTACCGCGATCCGGAGGAGGTGTCGGTGCACCACCCCACGCGTCGGTCACTGGAATCGGCGCGTCCGGAGTCGTCGGCGCGACTGGGGCGGCACTTCCCCACGACGGTGGCATCGGCGCGGGCGTCCAACCGCTCGCCGGCACGGGGGGCGCTGGAGGGGACGGAGGCTGAGGGGGCATGGCGGGGGGCTGGTTATCCCAGGTCATAGAAATCGGCTCCTACAGCGGGTTCGGAAGAGATCGTACGGACGCCGGGCGGCAAACGTGTGGGAAACGTACCGATGGGCAGCGAAAGACGAACGAAAGTCAAAAAGAATCGTTCGCTTGGGTGCGACCTCCACTAGATAGCTGCGTTGACGGGTGACGGTGTTGAAGGTCGCGTCGGGGCGAGCGCCGGAAGCCAGAGTGCGAATGCCGAGCCGTGATCGACCTGCGAAACGAGCTTGACCTCGCCTCCATGGGCTTCGGCGATCTGACGAACAATCGTCAAGCCCAGTCCACTGCGTCCTTGTTCGCGCCCCTCTCGTAAGTCGCCTCGCCAGAAACGCTGGAACACTCGATCTTGGTCAACAAGGTCAATCCCCGGACCCTGATCTTCAATAGCCATCCACGCCCATGGCCCTTCGAGGCCACCTCGAAGCCGAACTGTGGTGCCTTCGGGTGAATACCGGATGGCATTGGCTAAAAGATTGCCAAGCGCCTGGCGCAAAGCAAGACGATCGCCCACTACCCACAAATCACCGGGCGCATGATGAACAAGATGAACACCTGCCGCCGTTGCGGGTGCGGTGAATTCTTCAGCGGCCTCATTGATGAGCAACGCAAGGTCAACTGGATTGCGTTCGAGCGAAAGCGTTCCCTTCCGGGCGTAGACGAGCAAGTCATCGACCAATCGCGCCATGCGTTCAGACGATCGCTCCACCACTTCGGCTGCGTGTCGTAGTTCCTCAGCACTGGCGTCGGGATCGGCCAAAGTTACTTCGAGATTTGTCCGGATAACGGCCAGTGGGTTTCGTAATTCATGACTTGCTTCATGGATGAACTGTCGCTGTCCTTCGAACGCTTCGTCGAGACGACCGAGCATGTCGTCGAAGGTGTCTGCCAATTGTCGCAGTTCGTCATTCGGCCCGCCAAGATCAATTCGTTGCTTGAGATCGCTCGCTTGAATCTCACGAACCGAGTTTGAGATTTCACCAAGAGGACGAAGCAATCGCCCACTCACGATCCAACCGACAATCAGACTGAGAAAAAAGAGTGCCAGCAAGGCCCAAAACGAATAGACCCGCAAAGCATCGAGCGCTCGTTCGTTGACCGCCCGCTGAACCAATTGAGCTTGATCAGGCTGGATGAATGTGATGCCGCCAACTTGAAATGCCATCGCCGAAATCTTTTGATTTTTTAGCGAATATTCCAGGCCTAAATAGATGCCGCCCACAACGAGTGCAGCCAGCCCGAAGACAAGAATCGACCACACAGCAGTGAGTCGGAAGCGGATCGAACCCATCCACGAAGGAAGGCGGCTCGAGGCTCGGTGCGAACGTGAATGCAAACGCGTCCGAACCGTGCTTGTCGAGCGCGTTTGCTCAATCTTGACCTCGAGCGGATCGTGCGCTGGCGCTGGAAGGTGCGGGTCAATCACGGGTCGAGTAACCGGTATCCAGAACCGATGAGCGTCTCAATAAGCGGAGTTTCGCCATCAAGCGAAACTTTGCGACGAAGCGTTCCGACGGTGACGCGCACGGTATTTGTAAACGGATCGGCGTGTTCGTCCCATACATGCTCAAGCAATTCCTCTTGTGAAATGACTTCACCGGCGTGGAGCATGAAATAGCGAAGTAACGCGAATTCTTTGGAAGTGAGGTCGAGACGACGCACTCCACGCTTTGCCTCGTGTCGTGCATCATCAAGTTCAAGTTCACCAACGACCGTCACCGCAGAAACTGCACGAGAATCACGACGAAGCAACGATCGCACTCGAGCGAGGAGCTCTGGAAATGCAAACGGTTTGACCAGGTAATCATCAGCACCGTCATCAAGGCCTGACACCCGATCGTCAAGACCATCGCGAGCGGTAAGCATGAGTATTCGCGGCTGGGGACCTGCTGTTGCTCGCACTTTGCGACAGACTTCACGGCCGTCTGTGCCGGGCATAGTGATATCGAGACACAGCAAGTCGTAGGTATTGATCATGACTTTGTCGAGCGCGTCGTCGCCATCGTTTGAGACGTCCACTGCATAGCCTTCACGGCGTAAGCCCCGGGCCACCGCCTCGGCCAGCTCCACTTCGTCATCAACCACAAGCACTCGCACGGTGTTGACGGTACCGCCCCCGACTCCCCCACCGATTGCACTTAGAGCTATGTCGTCGCCCAAACGACCGGCGACAAGGTCTCCCCTCGGCTTTATGGTGTCCTTCGGTCCGATGTGGTCCCCTTCCCACCATGACTGCCACCCATAACGCCCCAACGTCCACGAATCCTTTCCAGGAGCCCCCGATGTCAGATCAGCCTTTCCCCGCAGCGCCGAACGAATCCACGGCAGCGACCGCCACCGAGGCCGCCCTTCTTGAATCAGCGCTCATGGAGATGAAGAAAGTCATCGTGGGTCAAGACCGTGCCATCGAGCGCCTCTTCGTCGGGCTACTCGCTCGGGGCCACGTGCTTCTTGAAGGCGTTCCTGGTCTGGCCAAAACACTTGCGGTCGAAACACTCGCAACAGTGATCGGAGGCGATTACAACCGGCTGCAGTTCACGCCCGACCTTCTCCCCGCCGATCTGATCGGCACACGAATTTTCCGTGCGTCGAACGAATCGTTCGATATCGAATGGGGTCCGGTGTTCGCCAACATCGTGCTGGCCGATGAAATCAACCGCGCTCCAGCGAAGGTGCAGTCAGCGCTTCTCGAGGTCATGGCCGAGCATCAGGTTTCAATCGCCGGCATCACGAAGAAGGTTCCCGAACCGTTCTTGGTTCTCGCCACACAAAACCCCATCGAGAGCGAAGGCGTCTACCCGCTCCCCGAGGCACAGCGCGATCGATTCCTCATGAAGGTTGTTGTTGGCTACCCAACAGCAGCAGAGGAAGCACAGATCGTGGCCCGCATGAGCGCAGGAGCACCAAAAGCTCAGCAAATCCTGAGTCTCGAACATCTCATCGAGCTGCAGAAATCATGCGACGCCGTGCATATTGCGCCTGCCGTCGCCGATTACGCGGTTCGCCTTGTCCTCGCGACTCGCGAACCAGCCGCATACGGGCTACCGGAACTTGCCGAACTCATTTCTTGGGGCGGAAGCCCGCGAGCATCACTCGGTCTCGTCGCTGGTGGACGTGCCCTCGCTCTCATGAGGGGACGCGGGTATGTCTTACCTCAAGATATTTTTGATATCGCTCCCGATGTGCTGCGTCACCGTGTGGTGCCGTCCTACGAAGCGTTGGCACAGGGACTCTCCGTCGAGCAGATCCTCGCCCGCCTTCTGTCGACCGTGCATGCACCAATCGTTGCGCCGTCGCAGAATTCGACTGCCGTCGCCGGCCGGTGAGCGCCAAAAAAACGGCGGTCCCCTCAATCGACGGAACCCCCGCCGCGGAAATCCTCCGTCGACTCGAAATCACGGTCACCCGCCGACTCGACGGGCTCTTACAAGGCGACCATCGCGGGCTCACCCCCGGACACGGTTCCGAGCCTGGCGAAATTCGTGCCTATCAACCTGGTGACGACGTTCGTCGCATCGATTGGAACGTCACCGCCCGACTCGGCGAGACCCATGTGCGTGACAGCGTCGCCGATCGCGAACTCGAAACCTGGATCCTTGTCGATGCATCTGCGTCGCTCGCGTTCGGCACCGCAACCTGTGAAAAGCGCGACCTTGCCCTTGCGGGGGTTGCGGCAACTGGTTTCCTCACCGCTCGCACGGGCAACCGCATTGGGGCGATGACCATCGGACCCGATGGCGCATCCCCACCAATTCCGGCTCGATCGGGCCGCGTACATATGCAAGCACTCCTGCGCCGCGTACTTGGCGCCCTCGATAACCCACAACCGGGCCGTACCGATCTCACCGCCGGGCTGCGCCGCATTGCCGGCACCGCAAAGCGGCGAGGACTCATCGTCGTCATCTCGGATTTCCTCGACCCAGGCCTGTGGGATGCAGCCTTGCGAGCCATGGCTCTTCGCCACGATGTTCTTTGCATCGAAGTCGTTGACCCAGTCGAACTTGAACTTCCCGATGTCGGAATGCTTGTTCTCCATGACACCGTCACCGGTCACGAAATTGAAGTTCCGACAGGTAATGCAAAGTTCCGCGAACGCTACGCGCTTGCTGCAGCCGAACAACGGGCAGGAATCGCATCACGAATTCGCGCTTCGAGCGCTGATCATCTCGTACTTCGCACTGACCGGGATTGGTTACTCGACCTCGCCCGTTTCGTATCTCGTCGCCGTGACCGCATTGATCCGTTGTCACGTTCCGCCGCGCATGGCTCTGGAAATGTCGGAGCACTTGCCGGAGCGACCCTCACCACTGGAGCCGTCCGATGATGAGCATTTCCTTTCTCAGCCCATGGCGACTGTTGTTGCTCTTTGTCGTCGTCGCCCTAGGCGTCACCTACGCCCTGTTCCAAAAACGTCGTTCAAAGTACGCAGTCCGCTTCACCAATCTCGCATTGCTCGAATCGCTCGCCCCGAATCGACCAGGTTGGCGCCGACATATCACCGCGGCTGTACAGCTTTTTGCACTCGCTGCACTTGTGCTCGCCTTTGCCCAGCCTGTGCACGATGTGAAAGTTCCTCGCGAACGCGCCACGGTCATGCTTGCCCTCGACGTTTCGCTGTCGATGGAATCAACCGATGTGAAGCCCAGCCGGATCGAAGCGGCAAAGGCCGCTGCCACCGCATTCCTTGATGATGTTCCAAAGCAGTTCAATGTGGGCCTCGTCACTTTTGCGGGTAGCTCGAAAATGCGAGTCGCTCCCACAACCGACCGCCAACAAGTTGCGAATGCAATCCAGAACGCTCCACTTGCCGATGGAACGGCGATTGGCGACGCAATCAATTCAAGCCTTGATGCACTTGGCGATGTTCCGCCGGCACCTGATGGCGCTGCGGTTCCGGCTGCAATCGTGTTGCTCTCTGACGGCACCACCACGATGGGCACTGCGAATGCAACCGCAACAAAGCGCGCCTCTGATGAAGGCGTACCGGTTTCAACGATCGCTTTCGGAACAGCGACCGGCACCGTCACACTTCCAAATGGTCAGAGTGTCAGCGTTCCTGTCGACGCACCCGCACTGAAAGCAATTGCCCAGGAAACAGGCGGCAATTCCTACGAAGCGACCACACAGAACCAGTTGACCGACGTCTATTCAAAGATCGGTTCTTCAATTGGATTCGATGACGGGCAGTCGCCACTCACCCAATGGTTCATTGCGGCCTCGTTCCTCACGCTGGCTATTGCGTCAGGGCTGGCACTGGCTTGGTCGAACCGACTGCCATAAGTCGGACGTTTACGAAGAAACCTTTTCGCTGACAACTTTCGACGAACCACCCGACTGCATCGACACGCCATAGAGGCAATCGGCTGCTTCCATCGTGCGCTTCTGATGGCTCACGATGACCAGCTGAGCGTCGTTACGGAATTCGGCAACGAGGCCAAGGAACCGACTGAGGTTCATGTCATCGAGGGCAGCCTCGACTTCGTCCATCACGTAGAATGGCGACGGACGACTGCGGAAGACTGCAAACAAGTAGGCCAAGGCGGTGAGCGAACGCTCTCCACCAGAGAGCAACGAAAGCTTTCGAACGTTCTTGCCAGAAGGCTTTGCCTCAACCTCAATACCGGTAAGCAGCAAGTTGTCGGGCTCGGTGAGCTTCAGTCGACCCTCACCACCTGGGAACAGCGTTTGGAACAGCGCTTCGAAGTTGGCAGCGACATCGGCGAATGCAGCAGCAAACACGCTGACGATTTCGCCATCGATTGCACGAATCACCTTGGCGAGTTCACGACGACTTTCCTTGACATCTTCGAGTTGCTGCTCAAGGAACGTGTGACGTTCCTGCAGGGCATCGAATTCTTCGAGCGCCAACGGATTGATCGGGCCCATGAGGCGGAGGTCGCGTTCAAGTTCGCGGGCTCGGCCGGCAGCGGTTGCGCCTTCGGCGAGTTCCGGGCATTCGCTGGCGATTGCGACATCGGGCTCGCAATCGAGATCGCGACGAAGCGCTTCGACTGCTGCTTCGATACGCATCTCAATTTCAGCATGATCGATTTCGGCTCGCTGCAAACGTTCGCGAACTTCACCAAGACCGCGTTCTTGTTCAGAACGCTGGCGGCGCAGACCATCAAGCCGGCTAGCAACACCGCGTGCGGCTTCGGACTGCTGGCGACGACGCTCGCGAAAGTCAGAAAGCCGGCCTTCAATAAGAGAAGAACGATTCTGGACGAGCACTGACAAACGGTCGAGTGCGATCTGAGTCCGATCGAGTTCCAAACGACGCGCTTCGGCGGCTTCGCGTTCTGCTGCAGCACCGTCGAGACGGGTCTCGACCTCAGAGAGGCGACCGGTCAGGAACTGACGACGTTCAACAACAGCAACACTGCGGACTTCGAGATCACTCCGACGCGAACCAACCTCGGCAGCTTGCTCTTCAAGGCGAGAACGAGACTCGGCCATGCGGCGAGCCGATGCAGCCAATTCGTTGTCGGCCGCTTCGAGTTCGGGGAGCAGTCCTTCGAGTTCTGCGATTCGGGCGTCTTCACGCGTGACGCGATCGGAGAGTTCAACGAGGTGATCGTTCAGCGCTTCAGCTTCTGTTGCCGCATCACGCCGATCGGTTTCCGCCCGCTGAAGGCGATCGCCAGCAGCGGTAAGGCGCGAATCGTTGACGTCGAGATCGCGAGCAAGCGCTGCTTCGACCGCTGCCGCTTCAGAAAGGTCTTTTCGAGCGGCTTCGAGCACCAATGCGGCGTCCGACGCACGAACTTCGGCCTCTTCGGCGCGACGGGTTGCATCGTCAAGCGCAGCACCTGTGGCACCGGCCCCCGAGGAGCCAACACGCCAACCACTCACACCGAATCGGTCGCCGCTATTGGTCACCACGATGGCGTCGGGATACGCGAGCGATGCATCGACGGCCTGAACCCATCCGCCATCGATCACAACGGCAGATCCGAGAAGTGCATCGAGCAGCGGCTCGACATCGGGACGACGGGCACGCACATGCCCACGCAACGGAGCCCCGATCGGGGGCGCGGTTCGCGCTGATCGTTCGGCACCGAGAGCCAGCACCGCGCCGCTCAAAGATTCGGCGCTGAGTGCTTCAAGCGCCCGACGACCAGAAGCAACACCATCGACCACTACCGCAGCAAGCGCCTCGCCGACGGCCGCTTCGAACGCGGATTCCCAACCAGCATCGATTTCGACGAGATCGAGAACAGTGCCAAGAACGCCATCGATGCCCGCAAGGCGTTCGGTGCCTGCACGAGACCGGGCTTCGTCGAGCGCAAGCGCCAAAGCTTCAACACGCGCACGCCACGCGTGCTGTTCGCTTTCTGCCGAGCGATGAACGGACTCGGCCACTTCAACAGCAGATTCCGCCTGTGAGCGACGCGACTCCGCCGCTTCCATCGATTCGACAAGCGGAAGTTCTGCTGATTCAAGTTCGATCAATTGACCGCGCAGAGACTCTGTTTCGGTGAGTAATTGCGCAGCCTTCTCGGCGAGTGCTGTTGCGCGAGTCGCGATGCGATCTCGTTCTTCGCGAGCCCGACCTGATGCAGTGCGCAGTGCAGCGAGTTCGCCACGAACTTCGGCCGCCGCACCAGTAGGCGCAGGGATACCAGTGGACCACTGTTCTTCGAATGCCAAACGTTCAGCAGCGAGCAATTCCTCGGCACTTGCAAGTTCTGCAACCAACGGAGCGAACCCTTCGGCCTCGGCTTCAACCTCGGAAAGTTCCGTGGCCAGTCGAGCCGCTTCCGCCTCAAGCGAGGCAACAACACCCTGATCGATTGACGCACCTCGAAGACGATCGAGACCGCGTCGACGTTCTGTGAGAACTGCCGACAAGCCACGAGCTTGTTGGAAGAGTGATTCATACGACGCGAGTCCGTCGCCGAGGTCATCGCCACCCATGGCGGTGAGTTCGGCTTCAACCGACATGATCTGTGCGTCGAGTTCCGCCAATGAGCGGCGGAGGCGTTCTTCTTCTGACGAAAGTTCGGCGCGGCCACGCATGCCGTTTCCAAGACGAGTGCGCAGACCTGCAAGTTCGCGACCAGCGATGAAGATCCGCAATGCGGTGAGTTCGGAAACAACACCGGCATGGCGACGGGCGGCATCGGCTTGACGCTCGAGAGGACGCAACTGACGACGAACTTCACGAAGCAAATCTTGCAATCGAGTGAGATTGCCCTCGGTCGACATGAGGCGACGCTCGGACTTTTCCTTGCGCCGGCGGTACTTCAAAATGCCCGCGGCTTCTTCGATAATTGCCCGACGCTCTTCTGGTCGAGCGTTGAGCACCGCATCGATTTGGCCCTGCGAAACGATCACATGCTGCTGACGACCAACGCCACTATCGGAAAGAAGATCCTGGATGTCGAGGAGTCGACAAGGCACGCCGTTCAGCGCGTATTCACTGTCGCCCGAACGGAACAGCGTACGAGTGATCGTGACCTCACTGAACTCGATAGGGAGCATCCCCGACGCGTTGTCGATGGTCAGGCTGACTTCAGCACGCCCGAGAGCAGCGCGCTTTGTCGTGCCAGCAAAAATCACATCGTCCATTTTTTGTGAACGAACAGCTGAGGGAGCTTGCGCGCCAAGCACCCAGCCGATGGCATCGACCACGTTGGATTTACCCGAACCATTCGGACCCACCACAACGGTGACGCCTGGTTCAAGATCAAGAGCTGTCGTATCGGCGAAGGACTTGAAGCCCTTCATCGTGAGTCGTTTCAGATACATCAGACCTGACAGACCTCGCAGTAGAAGGTGGACCGGCTCGCAACCTTTGTCTTGACAATGTCGTTACGACGACACCGGCGACATGGCTGCTTGTCTCGGTTGTACACCTGATGATGGCTTTGGTAATCGCCGGCCTTCCCGAACAGATCGACATATTGCCCATCGCTCAGGGTGGAACCGTTGTACTTAATTGCTTCGTGTAAAATCTCTACTAACGAGCGATAAAGGCGACGAATTTCCTGCGTCGTAAGTGAACCGGTTTCACGATCAAAACGAAGGCCCGAATCGAAGAGGATCTCGTCAGCGTAGATATTTCCGATACCAGCGATCATTGACTGATCGGTGAGGAATGCCTTGAGTGACTGGCTCTTCGAACGAAGGAGGTGACCGAAGTCGACCCACGACATCGGTGTTTCGACGGGATCAACCCCGAGGCTCGAAAGCTCTTCGATTTCAGACGTGATTTCGTCTGGAGTTGCAAGAAACATTTCGCCAAACGTCCGCGGATCGACGAACCGAAGTTGGCCACCTTGCGTGAAAGTGATCGTCACGTGCGTGTGCTTCTCGACTGGATCCTTGATTGCGTTGCGACGCAATTGACCTGACATACGCAGATGCACCACAAGCACCTGCCCGTTGTCGAGTGGCATCAGGAGATATTTTCCCTTGCGCTGCGAACCGGTAATTTTGGCGCCTTCAAGGCCAGAAACAAATTCTGAGGGGGTCTGTCGTTTGATCGACTTTTTCCCGACCGTTTCCACGGTCTTCACCTTGCGACCGACAACTTCTTTTTCAAGTTCGCGACGAATAGTTTCTACTTCGGGCAATTCAGGCATCGTGCTGCCCACTCTCATGGTTGGGGACGGTCACCGTTGACAGAAAGTTGAGCGCGGCCTGCGCTGCGGCCTGTTCGGCGACCTTCTTTGATCGACCCTCACCCTCACCGATGACGTTGCCGTCGATCGAAACGCGAGCAGAGAATCGTTTCTCGTGATCGGGACCTTCGGCCCCGAGTTCATACATCGGCGCAGCGGAAAAGCGCCGCGCTGTGAGTTCTTGAAGTTGCGACTTGAAATCGCCATCGCCAGGTTCTTCAGCCGCAGCAGCGATCGATGCTCCGAAGAGACCGAGGACCACATCTCGAGCGGCATCAATTCCGCCATCGACATACACAGCGCCGATGATGGCCTCCAGAGCGTCAGACAGGATGGATGCTTTCGACCGACCACCACTGGCATCTTCACCCTTGCCGAGGCGAACCGCCTCGCCCACGCCAAGGTCGCCGGCGATTTTGGCTAGTGTTGGTTCGCTCACAACTGCTGACCGAACTTTGGCCAGGAGCCCTTCGGACATCTCAGGGCGACTGGTGAAGAGGTAATCAGTCACCACAACACCAAGAACAGCATCGCCAAGGAATTCAAGTCGTTCATTCGATGCCGTGTGGCCGGTTTCAAAACACCAGGACCGATGTGTGAGCGCGAGCGTTAAAGGCCCGGGATCGGAGAACCCGTAACCCAGACGTTCGACCAGCTCGGCAACTGCGTCGGTGCTCAGGGCCTCAGCCCAGCTTCGCCATGACGTAATCGATGGCGTCGCGCACGGTCTTCAGATCGGCGAGATCTTCGTCCTCGATGCGGAATCCGACGCTGCGCTCGCCCAGTTCTTCTTCAAGGGCTTCGACCAATTCAATAAGCGCAAGGCTGTCGGCGTCGAGGTCATCGGCGAAGGAATCGCCCTCGTTAATGGCAGTGGGCTCGGTCTCGAGGATGTCGGCTAACCGGTCTCGGACCAGATTCAGCACGAACTCTCGGTCGATGGGGCCTTGTTCGACATGGGTCTCAGCGGGCACAACGGTCTCCTCGGACGAAAACGGAACGTCCGGATCGTACCGGAATCAAACTTTGCCCGCTTGTGAAAACCGCAGGTCGGAACCACATCCGACCAGCACCGCTTCAGGTCAGTCGGCGGGACGGACGGTGGCGGCAATATGGCCGACCACATCGGCAGTCACCATGTCAGCAGCCACACGAATGGCGTTCACCATCGCTCGGTCCGACGAGGATCCGTGGCTAATGATGCACACACCATCGACTCCGAGAAGCATCGCTCCACCGGTGTTCTCTGGATCGAGAGAGTCATACAACGGAAGAAGTGAGGGCCACAGAACTGCTGCAGCAGCGCGTGCTTCGTCAGAAGAATCGAATGCAGCGAGAAGCGAGTTGATGATCGACTTCAGCGAACCTTCAAGAGTCTTGAGTGCAACGTTTCCGGTGAAGCCATCGGTGACTACAACGTCGACATCGTCGGTCATGATGTCGCGACCTTCAACATTACCGATGAACTGTGCGCCGGTTGCACCGATCCAAGAACCTTCGGCCAACAACTTGTGCGTCTCTTTGACGAGCGGATTGCCTTTCGTGGGCTCTTCGCCAATCGAGAGCAAACCAACACGCGGAGACGCGATCTCGAAACGTTGTTTCGCGAACACCGCACCCATTTGCGCGAACTGAACGAGCCACTCGGCGCTGCACTCGGCATTCGCCCCGGCGTCGAGCAAGACCGTGGGAGTGTCGGCACCTGGAACAGGAATCGGCGTTGCAATTGCAGGCCTTTGCACGCCTTTAATACGCCCCATACGCAACAACGCGCTCGCCATTGTGGCGCCAGTATTTCCTGCACTCACCATCGCTGATGCTTTTCCATCGCGCACAGCTTCGGCGGCGCGAACAAGCGATGAATCTTTCATCTTGCGAACACTTGATCCGGCGTCGGCATCCATTTCGATGACTTCGGATGCTTCGATGACTTCTAGACCGCCCGTATCGCCAAGTTCAGCGGCGCGTCCGACCAAGACAACGGGAATACCAAGTTCCTCAACTGCACGGCGCGCGCCGGCGACGATTGCAGTGGGAGCGTTGTCGCCCCCCATGGCATCAACAGCGATGGGAAGCATGAAGACCCCTCGGGATCAGTCGACGTCGAGGGCCTGGCGGCCGTTGTACCAACCGCAGTTGCCACACACGACGTGCGGACGCTTCACGGCACCGCAACGCGGGCAGGTGCTACGAGCCGGGGTCACGATGCGCCACGCTGAGGCACGACGGCTGCGGCTCTTGGACTTCGAGGTCTTCTTCTTGGGTACGGCCATGGTCGTTCCTGATTCGGGGGGCGGCACACAGAGCCGCTCGCGGGACCGGGGGGTGCCCCGGGCAGACGGAGGACTCTACTCGCCGGACTCCTCTGGTTCGAAGTCCAGATCTGCGAGGGCCGCCCAGCGGGGGTCCGAGACGGGTCCGGGGCCAGTGTCGCCATCGGTTTCGTCCACCTCAATCACACTGCCGGTGGGGAACGTTTCAGGGGCTGGACCACGACATTCCTCGTCGCACAGTGGCGCCAAGGGCAGAGCCAGGAGGACTGCATCGCGCACCATCGGCTCCAGATTCACCGTGTCGTCAGCCATGGCGTAGGTCTCACCCTCGACCGGTCGAGGTTCAAAAATTTCACGCACCTTGGCCACAGAACGGCTTTGCACTGGCTGCAAGCAACGCCGGCACTCCCCTTCCCACGGGGTCGTAATGGTGCCCGTGGCGACCAGGCCATTACTCAGCGATTCGAGTTCAAGCTCGACATCGATCGACGCGCCTTCAGGAACCGAAGCCGACGAGATAGCCAGTCCCGAAAGCGCGACGGATTCTTTGAACTGACGGCGAGTCCCCGGATTTCGACGGAGATCGGCGATGCCGACCACCAGAGGCCGAAAGGTCATCGACTACGAAATGTCCTGATCAAAGAAATTCGCGGCGGCATCGCGGATCGTTTGGGTCGGATGATTTGACGACGGCGGAGGAGGAAGGTCCGAATAGCGATCGTCGACAACGGTCAGACGCGGACGTTCTTCGTACTCATCGTCGAAGGGAAGCGACCCTTCATCCCACGAGTCAGCCTCGGCGTTCACCATGCCCTCATCGTCATGGAGCGCGGGTGCACCATCGAGTTGAGAAAGTTCGTCGTAGACCGAAGATGGCGCTGGCGGCGCACTGAAGTCATCAGACATGACACTGCCATCGTCGTAATCCGGAGGTCCTTCGACGCCGTGTTCCGCTGCAGCTGCTGCCTCGGCGAGGAGGTTGGTTCCCTGCAACTTGGCCCGACCAGCACCAACAAGTTTCTGAGTGCGTTCCAACACGATTTCGAAACTGGCAAGTTTCTGATCGCAGAAATCTTCAACCTCATGACGAAGTCGACGTGCATCGGCTTGAGCGGCATCGACGATGTCATAGGCCCGTTGTTCTGCGGCCTTTACGACCTCTGTGCGTTGCACCATCCGCTCTGCTCGGGTCCGGGCTTGTTCAATGAGGTCATCGGCCTCGTGACGAGTCCTGGCAAGGAATTCTTCACGTTCTTTGAGTAGCCAACGTGCCGCACGAAGCTCTTCGGGGAGCGACTCGAGCGCTTCATCGACGAGCCTGAGTACTTCGTCTTTCGAGATCATTGATGATGCGGACAACGGAACATCGCGCGCGTTTTCGATCATGTCGCGCAGAGTCAAAAGCAGGTCTTCGGTTTCGGCGGGGTGATACTGCGCGCCCACCGAGGGAGGTGTGAGATCGATCTCGATGTCTTGATCGTCGAATATGGGGTTGTCGTAGTGACTCACGATCGATACTTCTCCTGAAGTCGTTTGGCCACGGCGGGCGGCACCATGGCCGTCACGTCGCCACCGAAGCGGGTGATCTCTCGCAACAACTTGGACGCAAGGAACGAATTCCCCGAGGCCGATGGAATGAACAGTGTGTCCACTCCGGAAACCTTGTGATTCATCTGTGCCATCTGGAGTTCGCTCTCGAAGTCTGAAACGGCACGTAGACCCTTCACGATGAAATCGGCATCCATCTCTTTGGCAAGGTCAACTACAAGCGATGCGAACATCGTGACCTTCACATTGCCAAGAGGAGCAACCGATTCCTCGAGCATCTCGCGCCGTTCTTCGAGAGAGAACAGGGGTTCGCCCTTTTGCGGATTGCGCATGGCGGCGACGATGACTTCGTCAAAGAGACGCGACGCAGTCGCGATGATCTCAAGGTGACCGTTATGGATCGGGTCGAACGATCCCGGGTAAAGCACTCGGGTCACGGAGACTCCGGACTGTCGGGGGGCAGCAGGACGCTTACGAGCGTACCCCCGTACCTCTTCTCCTTTTGTGCATCCCACCCTTTTGGAACTGCGAGAGGACGCGCCGATTCGGCAACGACGACTCCTCCCGCAGCAATGATGCCAACAAAGCTGAGAACTTCTGACCAGAGGTCATCTCCGGCGGCATAAGGCGGATCGATAAGAACGAGATCAAATCGCGAATGTTCTAAACCTGCAGAAGTGGACACCTGACGCAGCCAAGTCACTGCGTCTTGCGGCGCCACAATTGACTGGTCGACGAAACCGGTTGTCACAAGGTTGGTCGCGATCGCCTTCCGTGCATCTCGTCCGGTATCAACAAACACGCAAGAAAGAGCACCTCGCGACAAGGCTTCGATCCCAAGGGCTCCTGAGCCCGCATAGAGGTCGAGCACCTTTGCGCCATCGACTGCGCCAAGACTGACAAGTGAATTGAACATGGCTTCGCGCACCCGATCAAGGGTGGGACGGGTATCGCTCCCTTCCGGAGCGATCAATCGACGTCCTCCTGCTTCACCGGCCACAACCCTCATGACGGCGACCGTACCCTGTGAACATGGAAGCCGAACTCGGAATGACCTGCGTCGACTGCGGAGGCACCCTTCACCCCTTGTCCTACCCACCCGAAGAGGGTTGGGAACCTGGAGATGTGGTGGCCTACCGATGCCCCGACTGCAACGAACGATTCGACATCGTTCTCGGCGATCCCCCCGACGACGACGATCGCTACTGACCTACGGTCGCGCCATGGGCATCGACGCTGACGTTCACAATCTTGTTGGTCGCTATTGCGACGCAGTGCTGCGCGTTGACATCGCTGAATTCGCGAATGCGTGGACGGAAGACGCTCGTTGGCTCATTCCTGGCGACGGAGTCATCGAAGGACGCGATGCCATCACCGCAACCTTCGAAGAGATCCGTCCCTCGTATCGACAATGCGTCCAAGAAATTCTTAACGGCACCATTTCATATGTCGACGGCGACAACGCAAGCGCCCGCTGGCAGATCCGCGAACTTCAGTGGCGTGAAGACGGAACGGTGAGTGAACTCATCGGCGTGTACCACGACGTCATGGCCCGAGACCTTGACGGCGTATTGCGATTCACTCAACGCGATTTCGAATTGATTTACAGCGGTCCGATCGATGGAAGCGGAAAACTCCGTTCACCGCGCAAGTTGTAACCCGTCGACCTCAAGCGTTTAATCGAGAAGTGCCACGAGGATGTCGGCGAGTTCTGCGGGACGTGCCACCATCGGCGAATGATCGCCGGGCATCTCGACCACATCGGCACCCATACGTTCGGCCACCGCGCGCTGACCATCGACCAAAAGAATCGGATCGTCTTTACAGACGACATAGGTACTTGGCCTTGAACGCCATGCCGCCTTTTCAACAACGACATTCCCGCCTGTATTTCCAGAACGAAGTTTGGTTGCCCAACGAGCGGCCTCTTCGGGATCAATGTCGGGGTAGAAGACCTGCGCAGCGAACTCGGGGTCGATGAACGGAAACCCGTCGTCATCAACACGCATGGTGGTGAGGAATTGCTCGCCGATTGTCATTGGTCCGCCGCTGCCCAACTCACCTGCGTCGGGCCCGAGTGCGGTGAGATATACCAGCCGTTCCACCGATGAGTGATTGCCGGCCACGGTGACAACCGCGCCGCCATAGGAATGACCAAGAAGAATGACGGGACCATCGAGGCCATCAAGCACGGCAGTGACAGCGGCAGCATCTTCGGTGAGATCCGTGAGCGGAAGATCCACCAGCGCGGTTTTCACACCGCGAGCGTCAAGCTCTGTAACGAGTGCCTCGAAACACCAACTGCCGTGAAATGCGCCATGAGTAAGAACGATCGTTGTCATGGCCGCACATTAGGGCCGACCGCTCAACTTTTCATGAGGAAGTCGATGTCGTCTGCTTTCAGGAATAGGTCGACCTCTTCGGCCAGTAATTCGTGCTTCACGAGGTCGGGATCGGCGCCGAGAAGCTCTATTGCGACCTCACGAGCGATCACCACCCATTCACGATCTCGACGAAGCGAAGCCAGTTTCAAGTCGTTCTGACCTTTCTGCCGCTCCCCCATGATCGTTCCTTCACCACGAAGGTCAAGGTCGACTTCGGCAAGTTCAAAGCCATCGGTGGTTCGAACCAACGCTTCGAGACGGGCCTCACCATCGGGAGTTTTAGATTCGCCAACGAGCCAACAAAAAGACTTCGCTGCACCTCGACCAACACGACCACGCAACTGATGCAACTGGGCAATGCCGAAACGCGTTGCATCAAGAACCACCATGACCGTTGCATTCGGAACATCGACACCGACTTCGATCACAGTTGTCGATATAAGGGCATCGAGTTCACCGACACGGAACTGAGTCATAACCGCATCTTTTTCATCGGATTTAAGTCGCCCGTGCAACAGACCCACTCGCAATCCCACAAGTTCGCCGTTGGTGAGTTCTTCGAAGGTTTCCTCCGCTGAGCGAACCTCAAGTTTTTCGCTCTCTTCGATCAACGGACACACGACATAGACCTGTCGACCCGCGCCGATCTCGTCGCGAACTTGTTGCCATACAACGAGTTCATCCATGTCACTTTGCGCCCACTTGGTCACAATCGGCGTTCGGCCAGGAGGAAGTTCGTCGAGAACAGAAACATCGAGATCGCCGTAAACCGTCATTGCTGCAGTGCGCGGAATCGGCGTTGCGGTCATCACCAACACATCAGGCATGGCATCGCCGGCGCCCTTGTCACGCAATGCGGCGCGCTGTTCAACACCAAAGCGATGCTGTTCATCGATCACCACAACGCCAAGCGACTTGAACTCAATACCTTCAGAGATCAATGAATGCGTGCCGATCACGATGTCGAGATTTCCCGCCGCCATATCTTCAAGAATCTTTCGACGATCAGGTGCCGATATTCGATTCGTAAGTAATGCGACACGCAGCGAGCGATCCATGCCCGCACCACCGAATAAATTGCCTTCGTCGGTATCGGGAACCGTGAAATCTTCCAGCAACTGTTTGATGCCGAGATGATGCTGCTCGGCGAGAACCTCTGTGGGCGCCATCAGAGCGGCCTGATGTCCGCCTTGCACGGCAACCAACATCGCGCTCACCGCAACCACGGTCTTTCCGGAACCGACGTCACCCTGCAACAGCCGGTGCATGGGGTGGCCCTTGGCAAGATCTTCGTTGATCTCGCCAATCGTCTTTGTTTGCGCTCCCGTGAGTTCGTACGGAAGCACGTCGTGGAATCGCTTCACTAACGGACCGCCGCCCTCACCGACCACATGGGCAATGCCAACAGCGGTTCGTTCGAGTTCCCGTTTGCGCCGAACCAGCTCGACCTGAACGCGCAACAACTCGTCGAATACCAACCGCTTTCGGGCAGCAGCTGATTCCGCCATCGATTCGGGCATGTGGATGGCACGAAATGCTTCAGTCCGCGCAACGAGGTCGAGTCGGTCGAGCAACTCTTCGTCGAGAGGTTCGGCAAAATCACCCGCTCGGCGCAAGGTCTCCTCGCAGAACCTGGCAATGTCCCAGGACGCAATTCCCGCCTTTTCAGACTGCCCATAGACGGGGAGAATGCGGCCGGTGCGATTGCCGATGAGATCGACAACCGGGTTCGTCATCTTTCGCTTACCGCCATAAAGCTCCAGTTTTCCGAAGAAGACCGCGTCGAGACCTGGTTGCAACTGTTTCTCGCGAAATGGTTGTCCGAAGAACGTGACATCCATCGACGCAGTGCCGTCGGTGACCGTCACGATGACCATCGACTTGCCTTTACCAGTGCGACGCTGCGTCGACCGCTTCACGTTGACCAGAATTGCTGCTTCTTCGCCTACCTCAAGATCGGCGATCTTCGCTTCTTTCGTCCGATCGATATAGCGGCGTGGGTAATGCATCAGTACATCGAGTACCGAACGAATACCCATCTTTTCGAGCGAGGCCGCCTTTGTCGCGCCAACACCTTTGAGTTCGCTTGCCGGCAAGTTGGCGAGTTGTGCCAACCGACGACCCACGATCTCGCTCACTCGATACCGAAGAGATAGGGGTAAAGCGGCTGTCCGCCATGATGCACTTCGACCTCGCAACCAGGACGGTTGTCCTGCACCCACACTTCGAGGTGCCGAGTAGCGGCCGGCGTGGCGCCTTCGCCTTCGATGATCGTGACGATTTCGTGGTCGTCGCTCACCAGGTTCGAAAGCAGACCTGCAGATGCATCGGCAAGGTCTGGATTGATCGCAATGATTCCGCCGCGAGCGATGCCCAGCCAGTCACCTTTACTAATAGGGCCTGCATCGCTACTTGAATCGCGCACGGCCCGAGTGACTTCACCAGCAACAACATGGGCGGCGGCTTCAGACATAGCGCCGGCATTCGAAGCAGCAGTGCCTTCCGGGTCGTAGGCCAGCAACGACGCGAACCCCTCGGCAACACCACGTGTGGGGACAACACGAACGTTCTTGGTGGTCATGGCATCAACCTGTTCGGCCACCGGAATGATGTTTTTGTTATTTGGCAACACCACAACATCGTTGGCCGGCGCCGCTTCAACCGCTTCGAGCAATTGAGCGGTTGACGGGTTCATGGTTTGACCACCGGTGACAATCACCTGCACGCCAAGAGAATGGAAGATGCGGCGAATGCCATCGCCAACCGATACTGCAACCACTGCGCACGGAACAGGGTCGTGTGTTGTCGCCGGTTCCGGGTTCATGGGTTCCGCTTCACGTACCCAACGTTCTTCTTCAACTTCTTCAAGAAGATCAGTGACACGAATGGAACGCGGACGACCAATCTCGACTGCGGCGTCGATGGTGGCGCCAATGTCGTCGGTGTGAATGTGGCAATTCCAAATTCCGTCGCCGCCTACAACAACGATTGAATCGCCCAGCGTTGACCACACATCTTTGAAACCGGGCACCGCTTCATCGGGCGCTTCAAGGAAGTACATGACTTCATAACGAAGACTGGCGAGTGATCCATTGTGTGAGCCATCGCCGTGGGCAGCATCGAACGCGTCGAGAAATTCTGCGGACGCGCCAACGGGGTCATCGGCTGCTTCAGGAATCGGTCGACCACTCACAATGTTGAGCGCGACGTCGAAGAACAACATGAGGCCGGTGCCGCCGGAATCAACAACACCCGCATCGGCTAAAACCTGCAACATCTCGGGAGTGCGCGCCAGCGCATCGGTGCCCGACGCATGAGCAGCTTCAAGAACACCGAGAAGATCGGAACCTGCATCGGCCGCAGAGCGACCGCCTTCGGCGGCCACGCGCACAACAGTGAGGATCGTTCCTTCGACAGGCTTCATCACCGCGCCGTAGGCGGCAGTGGCCGCGGCATCGAGTGCAGTTGCGAATGCTGCGCCATCAATCGCGGGAGCGGAGCGGAACTCGGCCGACAGTCCGCGCAGGATCTGCGAAAGGATCACGCCCGAATTTCCGCGAGCCCCCATGAGCGATCCGTGTGAGATCGCCTGACATGTGGAATCGAGATCGGCTTCGGCGCCATCGAGCTCCGCCACGACCGACGCCAGCGTGAGCGCCATGTTCGTTCCGGTGTCCCCATCGGGCACGGGATAGACGTTCAGCCGGTTGATGGTCTCTCGATGAGCGGCCAGGGCATCGGCGTACCCCCGGATGAGTATCCGGAGGTCATCGGCGGTCAGGCTGGTGGCGATGGACATCGGGCGAGAGACTACCGAGGCCTTCGCCCTTGAGCGCAGGACACGAAAATCTGCTCGATTCGGGCCGGTCAGACGCCGAATTGGGTCCTTGAGAGGCCACTGCTACCATTCGGCGTTCGATTCTTCTGACGTCCCGGAGTGTGTTGTCATGGCAGGTGTCTGCGAGGTGTGCGGAAAGCACCCATCGTTCGGTATGGCGGTAAGCCACTCCCATCGCCGCACCAAGCGACGTTGGAATCCAAACATTCAGCGGGTTCGAGCCGTGGTCAACGGTTCGACCAAGCGCGTCAATGTGTGCACGTCGTGCCTTAAGGCCGGCAAGGTCGTCAAGGCAGTTCGCTGACCGTGTCTGCCGGTCCTTTGCAGGGAGTCGTCAAGTCCTATGACCCGGTTTCGGGCGTGGGCACCATCGTCTGCGACACGGATCTCAATGATTACGAGTTCACCCGTAGCGCCCTCGAAGGTTCGATTTTTCGTTCCTTGCGTCAGGGCCAGCGAGTGGTCTTCGATCTCGACGGTGGGTCACTTGCCATTCGTCTTCGCATGGGCTCAGAAGCCGATATGGGAACACCCGGATTCGAACCGGCCCATCCCGGCAACGTGCAACACCCACAAGGCGGCACCGAGGGCTGAGTGCCACACGGCACACCAAGCGTTTCGACGACAAAGGGTGTCGTTGAATCCTCTACGCTTCGCTAATTCACCATTCGTTCACCCGGCGGCAATCGCCCGCAGGGACAACTATCCACCCACGCGTAACACGAATTCGACAATGACGTCGGAGGAAACATGGCCGGTCAGACAACTAACCAAAAACTGATCGACTGGGTCGAACAGTGGCGCGAAGTTCTGCAACCCGATGATGTTTATTGGTGCGACGGTTCGGCCGAAGAGTACGAGCGCCTGTGCGCACAACTCGTCGAAGGTGGAACCTTCCGCACGCTGAATGAAGCCAAGCGCCCGAATAGTTACCTCGCACTCTCCGACCCGGGTGACGTTGCTCGTGTTGAAGACCGCACCTACATCTGTTCCGAACGCGAAGTCGATGCGGGCCCCACGAACAACTGGCGTCCGCCCGCAGAGATGCGTACCGAGATGAACAAGCTCTACGCCGGCGCCATGAAGGGCCGCACGATGTACGTCGTGCCTTTCTCAATGGGTCCGCTCGGTTCTCCCATCGCACATATTGGCGTGCAGCTCAGCGACTCGGCCTACGTCGCGGTGAACATGCGCATTATGACGCGTATGGGTCAGGGCGCCCTCGATGTTCTTGGTAATGGTGAATGGGTTCCGTGCGTGCATTCAGTTGGCATGCCGCTCGCTGCAGGTCAGGCCGATGTTGCATGGCCGTGCGATGCCGAGAACAAGTACATCGTGCACTTCCCAGAAACCAGCGAGATCTGGTCCTACGGCTCGGGCTACGGCGGCAACGCACTGCTCGGCAAGAAGTGCTTCGCTCTGCGTATCGCTTCAACGATGGCTCGTGACAATGGCTGGATGGCTGAGCACATGCTCATCCTCGGTCTCACCTCGCCTGAAGGTGTCAAGAAGTACGTCGCCGCAGCATTCCCGTCGGCTTGCGGCAAGACCAACATGGCGATGCTCATCCCGACCCTTCCGGGCTGGAAGGTCGAAACCGTTGGTGACGACATCGCATGGATGAAGTTCAGCGCCGATGGTCGTCTCTACGCCATCAACCCCGAAGCTGGTTTCTTCGGCGTTGCTCCTGGCACCTCGGCCAAGTCAAACTTCAATGCGCTTGAGTCCGTGAAGGGAAATTCAATCTTCACCAACTGCGCACTTACTGACGATGGTGACATCTGGTGGGAAGACCTTTCCAAAGAAGCGCCTGCACATCTCATCGACTGGAAGGGCAACGACTGGACTCCCGCCTCGGACTCCCCCGCTGCTCACCCGAACGCGCGCTTCACTGCTCCGGCAGCACAGTGCCCATCGATCGCACCGGAATGGCAGGACCCGGCCGGTGTGCCGATTTCCGCCATCCTCTTCGGCGGCCGTCGTGCCACCAATGTTCCGCTGGTCACCGAATCGTTCGACTGGCAGCACGGCGTATTCCTCGGCTCGATCATGAGTTCAGAAAAGACCGCAGCCGCTGCTGGCGTCGTCGGCGAACTTCGCTTCGACCCCTTCGCCATGCTTCCATTCTGCGGCTACAACATGGGCGACTACTTCAAGCATTGGCTTGAGATCGGCGAAGCAACGGAGGCTTCCAACCTTCCCAAGTTGTTCTGGGTCAACTGGTTCCGCAAGAGCGACGATGGTTCGTTCCTGTGGCCAGGCTTTGGCGAGAACTCCCGCGTTCTCAAGTGGATCGTCGAGCGCCTCGAAGGCACCGCCGGCGCAAATGACACTGCCATTGGCCGTGTTCCGAGCGCTTCGGATCTCGACCTTGCCGGCCTCGACATCGACGATGCAACCATGGCCACCTTGTTGTCGGTTGACAACGCTGCATGGAGCGCCGAAATCCCGCAGATCGAAGCTCATCTCGACACCTTCGGTTCCGAACTTCCTTCGGAACTTCGTGACGAACTGCGCGAACTCGAAAAGCGTCTCGGCTA
>CAMAYJ010000005.1 GCA_945862505.1 Bifidobacterium breve
AAGGCCCCACAGTGCGCTGGTGTCATCCACACTGATTTCGAGCGTGGCTTCATCCGAGCTGAAGTCATTCACTGGGATGAATTGCTCGAGGTGGGAGCGTGGTCCAAGGCCCGTGACGCTGGAATCCTGCGGGTTGAAGGCAAGGAGTATCAGCCTGCTGATGGTGACGTGATGGAGTTCCGCTTCAACGTCTGAGGCTCGTAGCATCGGCGCTATGTCGTCGAGCGAATCTTCGGGGAATTGGCTCGTCCTTGAAGGGCGCGTGCTTGCGACTCTTGAGATTGCGACAAACCGACGCGATCGTCGGCGCGGCTTACTTGGGCGCGACGGGGTTGAAGGAGCGATGCTCCTGCTATCGGCGAAAGCGGTACACACGTTTGGCATGAGATTCACGATCGATGTTGCCCATCTCGATGCGGATGGCACGGTTTTGCGACTTAGGACGATGAAGCCGAATCGTCTCGGCGCGTTCTTGCTGCGCTCGCGTTCGGTGATCGAAACCGAAGCCGAAGCATTTGCCCGTTGGGGCGTCGTTGAAGGCGACCGATTGGAGATTCGATGAGTTCTTCAATGTCTGGTCGCTTGGTTCTCGTTGGAACACCCATAGGCAATCTTGGAGATATTTCGCCGAGGGCACTCGAGGCACTTGGACAGGCAGCAGTGGTCGCTTGCGAGGACACGCGCCGAACCGGTCGGTTGTTGTCGCATTTCGGGATCGCGTCGCCGACCTACATCGTCGTGAACGAACACACCGAAGGCGACGCCGCAGAACGTCTACTCGGACATGTGCAGCGTGGCGACATCGTTGTTCTCGTGAGCGATGCCGGGATGCCAGGGGTTTCAGATCCTGGCGAATTTTTGGTCTCGAAAGCGATTGAAGCCGGCGTCACCGTCGAAGTCGTTCCAGGTCCTTCGGCGGTACTTCATGCGCTAGTTGCGAGCGGTCTGACAACCTCGCGTTTCGTTTTCGAGGGTTTTCTCCCTCGTAAGGGACCCGGGCGGTCGCTGCGACTTCGGGAGGTTTCAGAAGAGCATCGAACGGTGGTCTTGTTCGAGGCCCCGCATCGGCTTGAAAAGACCCTCAATGATCTTGCCGATGTGTGCGGTGGCGAACGTCGCATTGTGCTTGCGCGTGAATTGACCAAACTCCATGAAGAAATTTGGCGTGGCTCGCTCGGTGCTGCGATCCAACGGTGCGCTGAAGTGGATCCGCGTGGAGAGTATGTACTGGTCCTCGAGGGCGCCCCGCCTGCAGCAGAAGCCACTGAGGAAGAGATTCGAGAAGCGGTGGAACTCGCGCTTAGCCGGGGCCTTTCGAAGAAAGACGCCGCCGCAGAAGTGGCGGAACTCTTTGCGGTTGCTCGTAACCGCGTGTACGAGATTGCTATCGCGCTCTGAAGATCAGAGCGCGATAGCAACTAGCAGTGAATGATGCGTCAGTGAATTACGCAGCTGGTCTGGCGTTCAGCATCGACAGCGCTGCGAACCCAACCATGTATGCACCGACATCGTTGTTCGGCGCGGCAACGGTTGACAGGCAGTCGGGCTGCTTCGACAAGAAGGAGGTGTCGGTTGTCGAGATCGGAACGACAACTTCTCCTCGGACTGCACCGGTTGCACAGGTCGGGATGTTGAGGTTGAACACCTGGGTCTTATCGATAGTTCCGTTTGCGATTGCGTCGCGGTTCTTTGTGAACCAGTCAATAACGACCTTGGCGGATTCGGTAAATGCAAACGGTCCTGCAAGCGCGCCGTTGCTTGTTGCCATCGCCGGAATTCCACGCTGCACGGCGGCGCGAGCGGCACCAACCGTTCCTGAAAGGTCAACAACGGGCCCAAGGTTGGCGCCGGCGTTGATTCCGGAGACAACAAAATCGGGGGTGAAATTGATGCCCTTCTGATCAATCGCCCAGATCATGGAGTCGGCTGGTGTTCCAGCAACAGCCTTGACGGGGTAGCCGCCTTTGGTCTTGAGGTCGGTGGCGCTCAGCGTTCCGCCAGTGACAGTGCCGCCCTTACCGCTTTGCTGCGTGGCAGGAGCTACAACAGTGACCTCGACATTGGGCTGTGCGCGCAGTGCTTCGGTGATTGCGTTGAGGCCGTCTGAGTCGTAGCCGTCGTCGTTGGTCACAACGATTTTGAGGGTCTTCGGCGCTGCAGTGGTGGTGCTTGCATCGGAGTTCGTCGAGTCGGTACTGGAGTTGCCGCATGCGCCCAAGAGGAGCGCCGCAGCGACAACGACGGCACCGAGTACATGCTTCGGGGGGAAGTGACTCTTCATGGTGTCCTTTTCTTGTCGGGTAGCCCACGGCACTTTAGGAGAAAGGAAGTTCATTCGAAAGCAGGAATAACCTCACGCCCGAACAGGCGAATCATCGCGGCGATGTCGTCAAAGGAGCCCAAAGATGCTTGGCCGGTGTCGGCGGGCAGACCGGCACCGAATGCCGTGTGCACGTGGTCGCACTGTGTGGTTGCTTCGTAGCCTCGGATTTGTCCGATCACGCGTTCGGGGTCGCCCCAAAGCAAACGGTCGGCGGCGATGTCTTCGGCAGTGATGTTTTCCCCGGCATCGATGCGAGCGAAGAGTTCCTTCTCTTCTCTTTCCTCGGCAGATTCGCGCCAGTGGATCATCAGTCCGTCGACGTACACCGGCAGAACTTCGGTGCGAACTTGCTCGTCGCTTTCTCCGACCCACGCGTAGCGCCGGAGTATCCAGTCGGCAGGTTTATTGAGTGCGGCGCAAGCTGGCCGGTAGATGTCGAGACACCGGAGAGCGGCTGCGAGAGATTGCACCGGACCACAGATCCATTCATCACCCAAACGCGCAGCTCGATCGACCGCGGCCGGGGCCACGCCCGCAACCCACAGCGGAGGACTGGGGGATTGAAGGGGCCGTGGATGCACAGTGAGTTCGGGGAAAGAGTGAAAACGACCTTCGAACGAGGTGTTCTCGTTCTGCCAGACCAATCGCAGGATCGTGAGCGCTTCTTCCATCCGTGCGCCGCGTTCTTTGAAGTTTGAGTCGTGCACGTCGTATTCGAGTGGCCACCAGCCCATGCCGACGCCGAGGGTGACACGACCGCCTGAGATCTGGTCGATGGTGGCGACCTGTTCAGCAACGCGCACTGGGTTGTGGATTGGTAGTTGAAAGATTCCAGTGCCGACACGCACGGTTGAGGTTCGGGCAGCAACTGCAGCCAAGAACGTGAGCGGATCGCTCAAGTTGCCGGGCATGAAGTGGTGATGACCGATCGTGACGGTGTCGAAACCAGATTCCTCGGCAATGCGAGCGAGATCAAAGGTTTCGCGAAACGGATCAGGCGAAGAGAAATCTTTCAGGAGTGGAAGAGAGAGTGAAAACTTCACAGCTCGAATGGTCCCTTGCCCATTTGGTCGCGAACGGTGACGACCTCGGGTTGGGTAAGCGAACGTCGCTGCCAGTTCGCGCCATCGACGACAAGCGTGTGGCCACTGATGAACCGGGCATAGGGCGACGCGAGGAATGTTGCGGCCCATCCGAGTTCGCGTGGTCGACCAACGCGTAATGCGGGCTGACAGGCGTCTTTGTCATTGGTTCGTGCGAGGTTGCCTTTGATGTCATCGGTCATGTCCTCGTGCGGCATCAGCCCGGGAACTAGCCCGTTGACCTGGATGCCGTACGGGCCCCACTCAACCGCAAGCGTTTCGACCATGTTCTTGACGCCGGCTTTGGCGGCGGCGGAATGGGCGAACCCGGGGCCGCCTGTCCATGCATAAGTGGCACCGATATTGATGATGGAACCCGGCGTATTGGCATCGATGTGACGACGGGCGAATTCGCGAGCGCAGAAGTACGTGCCGTTAAGTGTGATGTCTACGACAGTGCGCCACGCGTTTGCCGACATGTCTTCGGCGGGAACGGGAAAGTTGGCCGCGGCGTTGTTGATGAGAATGTCGGGGAGGCCAAACTTTGAAACCGCTGCATCGAATGCAGCCGCAATCGAATCAGGCTCGCGAATGTCGCACTGCACGGTGAGTACGGGGGCCCCAAGGGCAGTCATCGCTTCGTCGGCTTGTTCGAGGTGCTCAGGCTTGCGACTTGCCACGACGATGCTTGCGCCAAGTCGCGCGAATTCGGTGGCGGTGGCGCGTCCGAGACCAGTTCCGCCTCCTGTAATGAAAACAACTTTCCCGTCGTAGGTTCCGGCGGGGAGTGCTTGGGCGCCAAGTTCTGGTGCGTCAGGAAGTCCAATGGGTTCAGAGGTGGACATGTCAGCTCCCGCGGTAGTTGGGTGTGCGATCTTCGGCGCGAGCAGCGCGGAATTCGGCGTAATCCTCGGACTTATTAAGGAAGGTTTGGTAGATCATTTCATCGGCCATCGAGGTCGTGATTTCGGGCTGAGCGAGATGTTGAATGACGCGACGGGCCAACTTGATCGTGACCGCAGGTGACGCGGCGATCTTCAGTGCCATCTCCATGGCGGTGTCGTCGAGTTCCTCGCGAGTCACGACGCGAGACACGATGCCAAGAGCGAGCGCCTCTTGAGCGTTAAGCGACCGTCCGGTGAGCACCATGTCGCTTACGACGCCATGACCGCACATTTGAAAGAGACGGCCAACGCCGCCAGTGTCAGGGATGACACCGTGGCCTGCTTCGGGCAGCATGAATTTTGCATCTTCAGCAGCGATACGAATGTCGCAAAGAAGAGCTCGCTGGAAGGAACCACCGATGGCCCAACCTTGAATGGGGACAATGACGGGAGCATCGAGATCAAATAGCTGCTGGATACCCTTATGGCCGCGGGTCATCAATTCGTGATGTGTAAGCCCAGTGGTGTCGTTGCCGATGGAACCAACATCTCGACCTGACGACCACGAATGACCTTCGCCTCGCCAGACAACTGCTCGAACGGCAGGCGTGACGCGAAGTTCGCCGAGGATGTCGAACAACTGCTTGTCCATGTCGTCAGAGAAGGCATTTCGCTTCTCTTGGTTGTCGTTGGTGATGACGGCGATTGGGCCATCGATCTCGAGTCGGACCTGTCCACTCATGGTTCCCCCTAGCAGCATGCGAGTCTTCGCAGTCTTGCCGACTCTGCCGATCCAGGCGAACAAGTCGAAACCTTCGGCGGGGTGAGCCACACTTGAGCCAAACGAGGGGGAGCTATGCGCTGGAAAATCGGTGACGTCACTGTCACGAAGGTTGTGGAACTTGAACAAGAGTTGCCCCTGAAGGGGTTGCTTCCTGCTGCGACCGAGGAGGCACTTGCACGGCACCTTTCTTGGCTCATGCCCCATTTCATTGATGACGAGGGGAACACCGACCTCTCGATTCACGCGTTTGTGGTTGAAAGCGATGGGCTTCGAATCATCGTTGATACATGCGTAGGTGATCGAGACATGGCCGGACTCCCAGGCTTTACTGGCGATCCCGCCTTTCTGAAGCGACTCGCCGCAGCAGGTTTTCCCGTTGAGTCGATCGACATCGTGTGTTGTACGCATCTCCATTTCGATCACGTCGGATGGAACACGCGACTTGAGGGCGGCAAGTGGGTGCCGACATTCCCCAATGCCCGCTATCTCTTCTGTCGAGCCGAATATGACGCGTGGATGGCCGAACCAGGTGGCTATGCCTGGAATCTTCCCGACACCGTTGCGCCCGTCGTCGAAGCGGGGCTTGTGGATCTCGTAGATGCTGATCATCGGGTCACTAGCGAAATCAGGTTTGTGCCGACCCACGGTCATTCGCCTGGGCATATGTCGGTCGTCATCGAATCGAATGGTGAGCGAGCGCTCATCACGGGCGACGCGACCCATCATCCGGTGCAATGGGCCGAACCGAACTGGGGAATGAGCGGAGATTGGGACGGTCCAATGGGCGCCGAGACTCGCCGCCGGATGCGCGATGAGCATGGCGATACGGGCACGCTCATTCTTGGAACGCATTACGCCGCGCCGAGCGCTGGTCACATCGTTCGACGCGACGGACAATGGCAATTCGAAGCCAGTAGCGAAGAAGGCTTCTGAAGTGGCGAGTGCGCTGTTCGATCTCACCGGCAAGGTCGCGCTAGTAACCGGAGCCAGTAAGGGCCTTGGGCGAGCGATGGCGTTGGGATTTGCCGATGCCGGGGCCGACGTTGTTGTTTCAAGCCGACGCGTCGACGCGTGTGAAGAAGTTGCGGAACAGATCAGGGCAAAAGGACGCCGAGCACTCGCAGTTGGGTGTCATGTGGCCGACTGGAGTCAGTGCGACGCTCTCATTGCTACAGCGGTCGCGGAGTTCGGCAAGATCGACATTCTGGTCAACAACGCGGGTATTGCTCCGGTTCCGCCATCGCTTGCCGGAGTTACCGAGGAACTGTTCGACAAAACGTTTGGGGTAAATGTCAAAGGTCCGTTGCGGCTGATGGCGATGGCTGCCGAGCACATGCCCGCTGGCGGATCGATCATCAACATCAGCACAAAAGCATCTCAACGACCTTCGCCGTTCACTGTTGTCTATGCCGGTTCCAAAGCTGCCCTTAATGCAATAACCCAGGCGACTGCTCAGGAGTTCGGGCCGCGCGGCATCAGAGTGAACGCGATTGTGTGCGGTCCGTTCATTACCGACAGTTTCAGCAAGGCGATTCCGACCCCTGAAGCGGCCGAACATCTCGCCAAGATGATCACCGTTGGTCATATCGGACAGCCCGAAGAGATTGTTGGAACTGCGCTGTTATTGGCATCTGATGCTTCGTCGTACATGACCGGCGCTCTTATCAATCTCGATGGTGGCGGTTCGTGAGCGAGGAACTTGTCAATGTTGAGCGCCTTGGCGTTTGGCTTGATGATCTTGGCCTTGAAGTCGGCCAACCGATAACAGTGGCGCCGCTCATGTCTGGTCGATCGAACGCGATGTTTACCGTTCACCGTGGTGGCTCTCGTTGGGTGCTTCGCCGACCCGCGCTCGTTGCCATTGAACGTGCAGACGAAGGAATGCGCCGCGAGTTTCGAATTCTGGATGCGCTGAATGGTTCGAACGTGCCTCATCCCGAGACCGTGGCGTTGTGTGACGACCGCGAGGTTCTCGGGTGCACGTTTTTCCTGATGCAGCAGGTTGATGGCATCAATCCTGCGCCACCGTTGCCTGAACCATTCCTTACGGAGGATCAGCCGAGCGTTGCGTTTGCGATGGTCGAAGCGCTTGCTGCGCTGCATGACTTCGATTGGAAATCAAACGGTTTGGCCGATTTTGGAAAGCCGGAGGGATTTCACGAACGTCAGGTTCAGCGTTGGACCTCACAATTGGCTTCCTATGGTGGACGCGAATTGTCACGACTCGAGAACATCACGACATTTCTCTCCGCCAACATCCCCGACACATACCAACCATCGCTCATGCACGGCGATTTTCATATGTTCAACGCTTTAATCGCAGCACAACCGCCAGGCAGGGTGACAGCAATCCTCGATTGGGAAACGGCGACGATTGGGGATCCGTTGCTTGATCTCATCGGCTTCTGCGAGATATGGGGAAAGGCGACCGCTGCGCCAGGTTGGCCCCGTCGGCAGGAACTCATCGCTCAGTACCAATCGCGCCGTTCGATTGAGATGCCCAGCGACCTCGCGTATTACGAGGTTCTCTACAACTTCCGCATGGCGGTGCTCTTGGAGGGGATCTACCAGCGCTCCTTGCATGACTCGACGCGGCCGAACCTCGAAGACGTTGGGGCAGGGGCGATGGGATTTCTCAACCGAGCGCTTGAGGTGCTCGAGAGTCAGTAATTCGAGGCATGTGATCGTGTGGTTCGTGTGAGCCAGTGAGCCTGCGTAGCCTTGCGGCGTGTCCGAGCCCTTCTACGTCACCACTCCCATCTATTACGTGAACGATGTGCCCCATATCGGGCACGCCTACACAACGGTGACAGCAGACGCGCTTGCTCGGTGGCATCGGTTGGCGGGAGATCCCACCTTCTTTTTGACCGGCACCGATGAACATGGCCTCAAGATCCAGCGCTCGGCCGACGCCAACGGAATCACACCGCTCGAACAAGCTGACCAAACCAGCGCTCGGTTCAAGGAAGTTTGGGAACTGCTGAATATCAGCAACGATGATTTCATTCGCACCACCGAGCCACGGCACATCACTTCGGTACAGAAGTTCATGCAGGCGATTTTCGATAATGGTTGGATCCGTAAAGGTTCTTACTCCGGCCACTACTGCGTTCCGTGCGAGGCCTATTACAACGAAGCCGATCTGGTCGATGGCAATTGCCCGATTCACGGCCGTCCCGTTGAATGGCTTGAAGAGGACAACTGGTTCTTTGAACTTTCAAAGTTCGAACAGCCCCTTCTTGATTGGTACGCAGCGAATCCGGGATGTGTGCAACCTGAAGGAAAGCGTAACGAAGCGCTGGGAATCATTAAGCAAGGTCTCGAAGACGTCTCTGTGTCGCGCACGTCAATTTCTTGGGGAGTCCCTGTTCCATGGGACGAAGGCCATGTTTTTTATGTCTGGTACGACGCTCTCATTAACTATGCGACCGCAGTGGGCTACGGCGATGATCCCAAACGTTTTGCCGAATGGTGGCCACAGGTTCACCATCTACTTGGCAAAGATATCCTTCGATTTCACTGCGTGTACTGGCCCGCCATGTGCCTTGCCGCTGGCATAGAACCGCCGAAGAAATTAGGGGTTCACGGGTTCTTGCTCGTCGGGGGCGAAAAAATGTCGAAGACCAGTCTCAACCAGATTTTCCCAGCTGATCTTGTTGCTGACTTTGGGGTCGACGGATTCCGCTACCACTTCCTGCGTGATAACCCGTTTGGTCCAGACGGAGACTTCTCCTATGAATCGATGGTCACGCGTTACAACGCTGACCTCGCCAACAACCTCGGTAATTTGCTCTCGCGAGTTGCCACCGTTGTCGCCAAAAAATGTGAAGGAATCGGTCCTGCGCCTGCTGCAGATTCGCCGCTCGCGACAACTGCAGCGCAATCGTTGACTGACACGATCGCTGGTTGGAACAACATGACGCCGAGCATTGCGCTTGAAGCAACATGGCGTCTTGTCGGTGCGGCAAACGCGCATCTTGAAGCCAATGAACCTTGGAAGATGGAGTCGGGTTCTGCGGTTGATGCAGTCATGGGCGATGCACTCGAGGTACTGCGCATCGTTTCGATCTTGGCCACACCGGCAATGCCCGAGACATGTGGGCAGATATGGGAACGAATCGGATTGTCCGGCTCACCGGTCGATGCTGGCGTCGCCGGAGCGAAGTGGGGCGGGTATCCCGGTGGTCGTCCGGTCGTAAAGGGAGATGGCCTCTTCCCGCGCATGGCAAAGCCAGCGGTCGGTTGACGGAGTAACGATGCGCTGGACAGATGATCACTGCCACCTCGGCGATGGGTCCGATAAGTGGCCGGAAGCCGCAGCGACGATTGCCGATGCCCATGAAGCGGGTGTCATGCGAATGATCACGGTCGGTTGCGATCTCGCATCATCGAAACTCGCGGTCGAAGTTGCGAGTGCCTATGACGGAGTCTGGGCCACCGCCGGCGTGCATCCGCACGATGCATCGGGTGGCATCGATGGCATCGCCGAACTTCTCGCTGACCCGAAGGTGGTCGCTGTAGGGGAGTGCGGTCTTGACTACCACTACGACCATTCGCCGCGTGAGGTGCAACGAGCGGTTTTCGCAGACCAGATTGCGTTGGCGAAAAAACATGACCTGGCGTTAGTGGTGCACACGCGAGAGGCATGGGACGACACATTCGCGATGTTCGCAAGCGAAGGCGTACCCGATCGAACGGTGATCCACTGCTTCACCGGTGGTCCCGAGGAAGCGCAGAAGTGCCTCGATCTCGGGGCATGGCTTTCCTTTAGTGGCATCGTTACATTCCCTGGTGCGCCCGAAGTGCTTGAGGCAGCCACCCTTTGCCCCCTCGATCGACTCCTCGTGGAGACCGATTCGCCGTTTTTGGCCCCGGTTCCTCATCGTGGAAAACCGAATCGTCCCGCGCTCGTTCCCTTTGTGGGAACGGCAATTGCCGATGCGAAGCACATTCCGACCGCAGATGTGGCAGATGTCACATGGAGAAATGCCGCGATGGTCTATCGGCTCCCCGAGCAGGGAGAACGCGATCTCCCATAGAGGTGGGGCTGTTGTGGACAACTCGTCGCGACGTGCTGAACAGGGTTTACGCGCATCTGAACGGCGGGTGTCTCAGGCGCTCTGAATAGTTGCGGGTCCCGGACCACGCTCCTAAGTTCTTCAGACGGCTCCGGGCGGAGTTTGCACTGTGCGCAAGCGCAGGGCGCCCTTCGTTCTTCTCCAGGATCTATTGCTCGACGAAGGATGCAGCTCTGAACACCACCGTTCACCCGACGCAACGCCGACTGCTGATTGCACTCGTTGTCACGCTCGCGTGTTTGCCGCTCTTGATGCTTGATGTGATCCAAGGATCGGCCTCGAGTGGCGCGACTGAGCCATCGTCGTCGGACTCAAGTCTTGTGGTGTCTGCGGTGCCGTCGACCGAAGACACAACAACCACGACGGTTGCCGTGACGATTCCGGCTGTCGTCGCTGCGCCCGTACCCTCGACGACCGCCGCGCCTGTCGCCAAAGTTGCCCCTCGGGCGGTTGCACCCACCACGACCGCCCCTCGTCCAGCGACCACAGTTGCGCCGGTGGTGCAGTCTGAAGCCGCATTTTTGGCGTGCGTGCGTCAACGTGAATCTCGCGGCAACTACAGCGCCTCCGATCCCAGCGGAACCTATTTGGGGGCCTATCAGATCTATCAAGGCGGTTGGGACTCCATGGCGAGCCGAATCGGACGACACGACCTTGTCGGTGTCCCCCCGAATCAAGCTTCGCCAGCCGATCAGGACACCATCGCAGCGGCGCTGTATCGGGTCTCTGGTAGTGCTCCATGGGGCGGCATCTGCGGGTGACGACGACCGCGGAAGGTTCGCGGTGACCGTATGACACTCACGCGTCGTGACATCACGGAACTACTCGAGCGCCACGGACTCGAACCAAGTCGCGCGCTCGGGCAGAATTTTCTCGCGGACCCAAACACGGTGCGCCGCATTGTGCGACTAGCTGAAATTACTTCGAGCACAAACGTTGTCGAAATTGGTCCAGGCGTTGGTTCACTTACAACTGAACTGGCGGCCACTGGCGCAAACGTTGTTGCGGTTGAACTCGATCGTCATTTGCTTCCTGTTCTTGCGGAAACAGTCGAGCCACTCGGAGTGCGCGTCGTGCACGGCGATGCGCTCGAACTTGATTGGGCCGAGGTCTTGCCAGCAGATCGCGTCTGGAATCTTGTTGCCAATCTTCCTTACAACGTTGCCACGACGATTGTTCTTGACCTGCTCGATGACGTTCCGCAGATCCAAACGATGCTTGTCATGGTTCAGCGCGAAGTTGGCGAGCGCCTCGCCGCTGGGGCTGGCGATGGCACCTACGGCATTCCTTCGGTGAAGTTGGCCCTCTGGGCGACGGCTTCCGTTGTGGCCAGAATTCCGGCCACGGTGTTTATTCCTCAACCGAGGGTTGAATCGGTAATGGTTCGGATCCAGCGCCGATCTGAACCCATCGTCAACGTCGATCACGATGCACTGATGGATCTTGTGCGTACTGCATTCGGTCAACGACGAAAGATGCTGCGTCGGTCGCTTTCGACCAAAGTCACACCCGAGCAGTTCGAGGCCGCAGGGATTGATCCCTCAGATCGCCCTGAGCGCCTCGACATCGTCCAGTGGGGCGCCTTAACCGCCTCGGTACACGCCGAGGCGTGATTCGATGGGTGCCATGTCTGAGGGAATCTTGCGACTCTTTGCGCCAGCCAAGCTGACGACCTCGCTGCGAGTCGTCGGTAGGCGCAATGACGGTTTCCATCTCATTGATGCCGACATGGTGTCACTCGATTTTGGTGATTGGCTTTTTGTGACCGAAGCAGAATCTCCGGTCGTTGAATTTGTCGATTCGGAAGGAAACGAGCTGCACCTTGGCCCCGACAATCTGGTGTCGCGGGCGCTTCGGTACGTCGGTAGCGACGTGAGTGTTCGGATCGAGAAAGTTATTGCCGCTGGCGCTGGGCTTGGCGGGGGTTCCGCCGATGCCGCCGCGATTCTCCATTGGGCTGGCCACAGTGATCCGGTTGCTGCGGCATCGCTTGGGGCCGACGTCGCATTCTGTGTTGTCGGCGGGCACGCACGAGTCCAAGGCATCGGTGAACTGATCGAACAATTGCCCTTTGAAGAGCGGGTCTTCACACTGCTCACTCCGCCGGTGATGTGTTCAACACCGGCGGTCTATCGCGCATGGGACGATTTGGGCGGACCATCGGGAGATAACGGCAATGATCTCGAGCCTGCAGCGCTAGTTGTCGCTCCTGAATTGGCCCGGTGGCGCGATGAGCTCGGCGATGCCGCTGGAGTCCGGCCTCGTCTCGCCGGTTCAGGCTCGACCTGGTTCGTTGAAGGTGACTATCCCGGCGAGGGCCGAGTCGTGGCGCACACGAGCCCAGCTCGCTAGTTCATTCTCCGACCGAAGCGGAGATTCTTGACCGCTTGCGAGGTTCTGGAGAGTGGGCCCGTACGCGGACCCACCCGGCTCTCGGGCCGGGTGGAGTCAAAGAGAACTGTGGGCACAAAGGGCGTCAGGACGCCCGAGCTCACTTACCTGCAGCTCGACGCTGGAAGCGAGTTCGCTTCAGCATCTTCTTGTGCTTCTTCTTTCGCATGCGCTTGCGGCGCTTCTTAATAAGAGATCCCATGGCGGGGCGACTGTAGCGGCCCGAGGCTCTCTTGTGCGAAACGAACTCCTTGCGGCCGCCGATCGGGGAGATCGTGACCGGTGGAAGCGGAAAAGCTCGGGGGCAGGGACTCGAACCCCGAATGACTGGACCAAAACCAGCCGTGTTGCCAATTACACCACCCCCGAAAGGTGAGGCCCCGGAAGGCGAGGCAGACCGTACTAGAAAGATATGCATGTCCCCGAGGCCGCTCTCTGCGATCGTGCTCGCCGCTGGCGAAGGCACTCGAATGCACTCTTCGCGTCCGAAACCCCTGCATTTATTGTGCGGAAGGGCGATGGTCCTCTATGTGCTCGATTCGCTCGCTGGATGCGAGGTTGGCCGGGCTGTTGTGGTCGTCGGTCACGGTGCCGAGCGTGTGACGAAGAAATTGCTCGACGAGGCTCCAAATGTCTCGCTTGAATTCGTGGAACAGGAAGTCCAACGCGGCACCGGTGACGCTGTTGGAGTTGCCCTAACGGCGTTCAGCCCTGAAGAACTCGATGACGTCGACGCCGACATCATCGTGCTCCCCGGCGATACGCCGCTCCTGCGTGCTGAAACCATCTCTGCGCTGCTTGCGACGCACCAGAGCACTGATGCTGCGTGCACGTTGCTCACCGCCCGAGTGACCGATCCCACTGGGTACGGACGCATCGTCCGTGGTCGAGATAACCGAGTCGATCGCGTCGTCGAACAATCTGATGCTTCAGAAGCGCAGTTGGCAATTACTGAGGTCAATACGTCGATTTATTGTTTTCGGGCCAGCGTCCTTGGTCCAGCATTGCGCCGAATCACCCCAGAGAACGCACAGGGTGAGTACTACCTCACCGATGTCATCGAGGTGCTTGCTTCGGCGGGGTATCGCGTCTCCGCAGTTGTTGCCGAGGATGCTTTGGATACCACCGGAGTGAATGATCGTTTACAGCTGGCTGCGGCCGAAATGGAGCTGCGCCGCCGCACGAACGAGGCTTGGATGCGAAAGGGAGTCACGATGGTCGATCCCGGCCGCACTTATGTCGATACGACAGTCGAGCTCGCTGCTGATGTGACTTTGTTCCCTGACACGATCCTGCAGGGTTCGTGTGTGATCGGGGCCGGGACCGAACTCGGTCCAAACACCCGGTTGGTCGATTGCCGAGTTGGGGCTCGATCAGTCGTCGAAAATTCGGTTGGTCGGGGAGCCGAGATCGGCGACGATGTTCGCCTGGGTCCATTTGCAGTTCTCGAACCCGGAGCGATTGTTTCTGACGGCGCCCGGCCCGGACCGTTCTACACTTCACCAACAGAATGACCAAACAACGCACCGGCGAAAGAAACCGAATGGAACTCGTCACCAAAAAGCGGCTGCATATTGTCTCAGGTCGGGCCAATCTCCCGCTTGCCGAAGAAATTGCTGAACGCCTCGGTGTCGAATTAGGCGACGCGAATCTTGCAGAATTCGCTAACGGTGAACTTCATACGCGTTTCGGCGAATCGGTGCGCGGTACTGACGTGTTCATTATCCAATCGCATGTTGGCTCCGGAAAGATGACCGTTAACGACGCGATCATGGAACAGCTCATCATGGTCGATGCCGCCAAGCGAGCTTCAGCGAAACGAATCACTGCTGTCGCTCCGTTCTATGGCTATGCGCGTCAGGACCGAAAATCCGAAGGTCGCGAACCGATTACCGCGAAGTTGATCGCCAATATGTTCAAGGCAGCCGGAGCAAAGCGCCTTATCTCTGTCGATCTGCACTCCGGCCAGATCCAGGGTTTCTTCGATGGACCTGTCGACCACCTCACCGCAATGCCGGTACTGGTCGATTACATGGCTGGTCTCGGCGATGACCTTGTGATCGTTTCTCCCGATGCTGGTCGCGTGAAAGTTGCTGAGCGTTATGCCAATCAACTTCATGCCGATCTGGCAATCGTTCATAAGCGTCGCGTCAAGGGACAGAAGAACACCGTCGAAGCCCGTGACGTTGTCGGTGAAGTCGATGGGCGTATCTGCGTTCTTATCGACGACATGATCGATACCGGCGGAACGATCGTTGCTGCAGCTGAACAACTCAAGGCTCGCGGTGCGACCGAGATCTACGCGGCGTGCACACACGGCGTATTCAGCGGTCCCGCTATTCAGCGTTTGAACGACTCGTGCATTTCAAAGGTCGTTATGACCAACACCCTTCCGCTTCCGCCTGAAAAGCAGTCGGACAAAATCGAAGTGCTTTCGGTTGCCGGCATCATCGCCGATGCGATCGACGCGGTGTTCGAAGACACTTCCGTCAGCGAAATTTTCGACGGTCATAACCAGAGCTGATTTCTGGTCGCGTCGAGAGAGCGGCGCGATCACCGCGCCGTCACCGTTGCCTTGGCCAAGCCTGCGATTTCGTGGACCGCTGTCGGGGCGGGCAAAGGTATGAATGAGGGCGTCCGAGTCCGCCGCTGAGTAGCGAAGTCCCCCCAAGAACAGCCTCATGAAGAGCGAGTTCGCCTTCTCAGGGGCAGATCGGTAGGATTGCAACCCGTTTCACGAACGTCAGCCGACGGCGAGCACCAGCGCAGCCTCCAGGAGCCCCCAAATCATGGCCATCACCCTCACCGCATCTATCGGACGTATCGCCGGTTCCCGTTCATCGACCCGTCTTCGCACCGACGGTCTCGTGCCTGCGGTCGTTTATGGCTTAGGCCGCGATGCAATCGCTGTCTCGGTGCCGTGGCCCGATCTGCGTCGTGCGCTCACGACCGAGGCTGGGCTTAACGCTCTCATCACCCTTGATGTCGATGGCCAGAAGGACCTTGCCATCATCAAGGATCTTCAGCGTCACCCGGTGCGTCGTAACGTGCTGCATATAGATTTCCTGCGAGTCGACCCCGACGCTCCCGTTGCCGTTGAAGTTCCGCTCATCCTTGTTGGTGAAGCGAAACTTGTTGAGGCTCGTAAAGGCATCGTTGATCAGCCGCTCAAGACGCTCACCGTCAAGGCCAAGCCTGCTGACATTCCGAGCCAGATCGAAATCGACATCACGAACCTCGACATCGGTGTCGCCATCACCGTTGAAACGCTCACGATGCCTGCCGGAGTCACCACTGACATCGACGACAGCATTCAACTCGTGCTTGGTCTCGCCACTCGATTCTCCGCTGAAGACGGCGCCGAAGCCGGCGAAGGTGACGAAGGCGGCGATGCCGCTGCAGCAGGCGAGTCGGCTGAAGCAGCCGAGGGCGACGCCGAGTAAGTGGCATTTGGCGGCAGGGGTGGCACTCGCCCCCGACGCGGCACGCCGGCTGACGTTCTCGTCGTCGGTTTAGGCAATCCCGGAAGCGAGTTCGATGGCACGCGCCACAACGTGGGCTTCGCTGTTATTGACCTGCTTGAGCGTCGCCACAACGGGCGGCTGAAATCGGGCAAGGAACGTGCCCTCGTAGACGAGGTACGAATCGGTGAGAAGCGCGTGGCTCTGGCCAAGCCGACAACGTTCATGAACCTTTCCGGCGAATCGGTATCTCCGCTGGTTCGTCGCTTTGGCATTGAAGATCAAACAGCCCTTGTCATCGTCCACGATGAACTTGATCTTCCGACCGGAACGGTGCGTGTGAAGATTGGTGGGGGACTCGCTGGGCACAATGGCTTGCGGTCGATCAAAGCTCATCTTCACGATGACAGTTTCGTTCGTGTTCGAATCGGTGTGGGTAAGCCGCCGAACAAAGACGAAGGCGCCGATCACGTTCTGAAGCGTGTCGGAAAGGCCGATCGCGAACTGCTCGATATTGCGATTGAAGTTGCCGCTGATGCAGTAGAACTCATCGTGAGCGATGGCGCCGATGCTGCGATGAATCGCGTGAACGCAAGAACTGCCTAAGTCGGAGGTTGTGCTGACGAGGTTCTCGCCACTACGCCGAGGGCTGCTTAGAACGGCAGTGTGACTTGCCGCGGTAGCAGTTGGTACTCGGGGTTGAGAATCGTGAGCAGGCCATGGTGCTCACTCGCCATGCCGTCAACAACTAAATGTGTACCGAGTTTCACGCCGCCTAGCGTGCGCCGGCCCATGAAAACCACGGTGACCCCACCCGTGGAATCGGCAAGGGTGAGTTCAAGACTGGCGATCTGTTCCGCCCATGGCTGAATCCGAAGCGCCTTCACTCGGCCCGCAACCTTGACGTGCTCGCGCCAGACAATGTCGCGGATCGGCATCACCCCAGCAAGGGAGCGATCACCGAGATCATCGAAAGCAGCGCGGGTCTCGGCGAGACGTTCGGTCTCTATGCGCTTCGAGTTCCGTGTGAAAAGTGCCATCTCAGTTATGAATATCTGACGTGCCAGAGACCGCGCCGTGCTCAACCTTTTGGAGGTGCTGTCCCTTCGAGGTTTTGGTGAGGTGATACGGAACGAAAGTCACATTCGCGTGCGGGACATCACTAAGAGCCTTGGCAATGCCATCGGCGGTGTGATCGTGAAGTAAGCGATGCCAACGCGAACGGTATTCACGACGCGGGATCAGGATCGAAACTTCGGTATCTCCATCGGCGGCGAGTTCGTGGACGACCTCGAGCACAGTGCGGTTAATTCGTCGGTCGGGACATTCGCGAATGTCGAGCGGGAGTTGTTTGAGTGCAAGGCGGCTCCACTCGGCGGCGAGTTCCGCTGCATGGGTTTCGTCGACCGCAATGTGAACTGCCCAAAGTCGATCTGGGTGGAGTGTGCGGGCGTATTGGATTGCACGAGCCGATGTGCGGTCGATTCTGTCGATGAGAACAACTACGGCGTGACGACGAAGAATTGAGGCGGTGGCGGCCAAAATTGCGTCACCCTCGAGTTCTGCCTTCTCCGCCTCGTACTGGTGGTTCAGACGAACGACAACCCAGCAAAATATGGGGATGATGGCGATAATCACCCACGCGCCGTCAAAGAACTTGGCGGCACAGATGACGATCGTGACCACGCCTGTGGTCAGCGCGCCTGCTCCATTGATGGCTAGGCCAGTTTTCCAACCGGGTTCGCGGAGGCGAAGGTGGCGACGGGCCATTCCTGTCTGAGACAGCGTGAAACTTGTGAAGACGCCCACTGCGTAAAGCGGAATGAGTTTTGTGACGTCGGCGCCCAAGATGATGACCAGCGCCGCGGCGGCACCAGAAAGTGCAAGGACGCCGTTGGAGAAGACCAACCGATGGCCGCGCTTGGTGAGTTGGCGAGGAAGGAATGAATCTTCTGCCTGGAAATGAGCAAGACGGGGGAAATCGGCAAAGCCAGTGTTTGCGGCCAAGACCAGGATGAGCATTGTGGCGAACTGCGTAAAGACGAACATGGCCTGTCCGAGTCCGCTGCTCCCATAGACAGCGTCAGCAATCTGGGCGATAACAGTTTTGCCTGTCACCGGGATGGTTTCGAGTTGGGACGCAAGCCACGAAACGCCGAGGAACATGAAGGCGAGCATTGTTCCCATGACCATGAGGGTTGAACGGGCGTTCTTCCATGTTGGATCGCGGAATGCAGGTACGCCGTTCGAAACGGCCTCGATGCCGGTGAGCGCGGCGCCGCCTGAGGCGAACGCTCGAAGGATGAGGAACCAACCGATTGCGCCAACACCCTCGGCCTCGTGAATCTGAGTGGGGTCGAGTTGATCAAGCGGGATTGGGTCGAGACCGCCCCCGATCGTGGCTTTGTAGATACCGAAGCAGATCATGATGAACATGGCAGCAACGAACGCGTAGGTAGGGACGGCGAATACCTTTCCCGATTCCTTCACGCCCCTGAGGTTGCCGATGGCGATAATGGCGATAAAAAACAGCGCGATCGGAACACGGTAGGGGTAGAGCTCCGAAAACACGGAGTACAGGGCAGCTGTTCCGGCAGAAACCGAAACGGCCACGACCAAGATGTAATCGAGCAGAAGCGAAACGCCTGCGACCTGAGCAGGGAGTACCCCGAGGTTGTCCTTCGTAACGATGTATGCGCCGCCGGCTGAGGGGTAGGCCTTAATGGTTTGGCGATAGCTGAACATCACGATGACAAGAACGACGACGACTGCAATTGTGATCGGCATGACCTTGCCGAAGGCGAGCATGCCAACGCCGCCGACAACGAGAAGTGTGTGAAGGATCTCTTCTGTTGCATACGCCGTAGAGGAAAGTGCATCCGATGCGAAAACGGCGAGAGCAGTTGGCTTGCCGAGGCGCTCGTGTTCAAGCTGATCGGTGTGAAGAGGTCGGCCGAGCAGTCGGTTCTTAAACCGGAAACTCCGACTTTCGGGGATGGAGGTTCGAGTGGAAGGCGGCAGTGGTGAGGGTCCGGTCGAACTCTGACTCTTTGAGGGTGCAGTCATACTCCGGCTAGTTGACACCCATCGGACCCCTCGGCGCAATCACCGATGTCCAGATTCTCATTGCGGAAACCTGAACGGTGTGTCCGGCGTCTCCCTAGGCGGAGAGTTCCGCACTCGATGGGTAGTCTCGTGCCCTCACCCCCGGCTCACTACGTGCCGGGCATACGCGCGTGTCCTGAGGTCCCATGGCTCTGTCTGATCTGATCCCGATGCTGGCCGATGAGCCTGCGATCATTTCGGTTCTTGGCCGCCGAGAGGGCTCAATCGTCATTCCTGAGCCCGCTCGTGCTCTCACGATTGCGTCGCTGGTGGATCGGGCCGATCGCCGGCCTGTGGTGGTTGCCGTGCCCACGACCGCAGAAGCCGAGCGTTTGGTACATGACCTCGCGGCCTTTCTCGGAACTGAGGAGGTCGAACTCTTCCCGGCTTGGGAGACATTGCCGTTCGAACGGGTGAGCCCAGCAATTGACACCATGGGTCGACGATCGCGGGTCTTGTGGCGTCTCCACGAGCCCGAGCGAGCCCCGGCGGTCATTGTTGCTCCCGTCCGGGCTCTTGTTCAGCGCCTAGGTCCTCATGTCGGCGAGATTGAACCCATCATCATCGGTGTGGGCGATGTCGCCGATCCCGCAGCGCTGATCGAACAACTCGTGCGATTCGGATATCGCCGAGAGGTGCAGGTTGAGCACCGCGGTGAAGTCGCAGTCCGAGGTTCGATTGTCGACATTTATCCCAGCACCGCCGATGTTCCGGTGCGAATCGACCTTTGGGGAGACGAAGTCGATCGCCTCACTGAATTTTCTATTGCCGATCAACGGGCAACGGTATCGGTCGCTGAAGTGACGATTTTTCCGTGTCGAGAATTGCTGCCGACTGATGAAGTTCGTGAACGTGCGGCGGCGCTCGTGGGTACTCAGCCGTGGGGTCGTGAGCAATGGGAACGGTTATCGGAAGGCCAGATTTTTGATGGCATGGAGAGTTGGCTTCCATGGCTCGTTGACGACAACGCCGACGACCCAGACGTGCTTTTTGATCTGCTCCGAGATGATGCTCAGATCTTGTTGATCGAACCGCGTCGAATGCGCGACCGCGCTGGAGACATCCTCACCGAGGAACAAGATCTTGAAGCGTCGCTTTCGCGCACATGGGGTGCAGAAGGATCGTTTCCTCAATTGCATGTTCCGTTCGAGCGATTACTTGGCCGCACGAATGCGCCAATGTGGACGGTCCTCGACATACCTGATTCTCCGAATACTCCAGTTGTTGGAGCGTCGGGGTGGGATCCAGTAGTTGGCGACGGGACAGTCCTTGTTGATCAGTTGAGCGCGGCGCTCGCCGACGGCGCAACCGTGGTTGTTGCTGCAGATGGAAGCGGATCGGCAGACAGGCTCATCGCGTTACTCGGCGAACAAGGAGTGCACCTTTCCTTTGACGAACGCGGCCGTGAAGACCTTTCATCGCCCGGTGGGCATGTTGTCGTCGCCCCGCTAGAACGAGGCGTTCGATTTCCTCATTTAGGGCTTGCACTCCTTGCCGAATCTGACATCACCGGTCGTCGCCGTGCGCACCGTCGGGCTCGTCCACGCAAAGCTGCGGCACAAGGCCATTTCGATGACCTCGCACCTGGCGATTTTGTCGTGCATTACCAACATGGCGTTGGTCGCTACGGCGGAATGGTGAAACGAGCGATCGGTGGCGTTGAGCGCGACTATTTGCTTCTTGAATACCGAGGAGACGATCGCCTTTATGTTCCAAGCGATCAAGTTGATGCCGTGCGGCCCTTTACCGGAGGTGACTCGCCAAGTTTGAGTCGGCTCGGGGGCGGCGAATGGCAAAGGAATAAAGCTCGCGTTCGTGAAGCCGTGACGGGAATCGCGCAAGAACTCGTGGTGCTGTATCAAAAGCGGATTCACGCTCGGGGCCATGCCTTCGGTCTCGATACGCCATGGCAGCGTGAACTCGAAGAATCTTTTCCCTTCGAACCCACTCCAGATCAAAAGAAGGCGATTGACGAAGTCAAAGCCGACATGGAAGGGGAGTCCCCAATGGATCGCCTTGTGTGTGGCGATGTCGGATTCGGGAAGACCGAAGTCGCGATCCGCGCGGTCTTTAAGGCTGTGCAAGATGGCAAACAGGCAGCAATCCTTGTGCCAACGACGCTTCTGGCCCAGCAACATCTGCAGACCTTTAGTGAACGATTCGCGGGCTATCCCGTACGCGTCGAAATGCTGAGTCGATTCCTTACGAATGCTCAGGCGAAAAAAGTTATTGCCGGTCTGGAATCAGGCGATGTCGATGTGGTGATCGGAACTCACCGTCTTCTCGGTGGCGATCTCACTTTCAAAGACCTTGGACTGCTCGTGGTCGACGAAGAACAACGATTTGGCGTTTCCCACAAAGAAGCGATCAAGGGTCTGAAAGTGGGTGTTGATGTGCTCACGCTTTCGGCTACTCCAATTCCGCGAACCCTGGAAATGAGCCTCACCGGTATTCGTGATCTCACATTATTGAATACGCCGCCGAGCGAGCGTCAACCGATCCTGACTTATGTTGGTGAATACGACGAACGCGCTGTCGCTGAATCAATCCGACGCGAACTGCTTCGCGAAGGCCAGGTCTTCTTCGTTCACAATCGTGTTCAGGACATCGATCGTGTCGCAGCGCACCTTTCGGAGCTTGTCCCAGAAGCGCGTATTGCTGTTGCTCACGGACAGATGGATGAAGGCACTCTCGAAAAAGTTATGTTGGATTTTTGGGAAGGTGCATTCGATGTTCTTGTTTGTACGACCATCATCGAGTCGGGTATCGATATGCCCACGGTGAACACGTTGGTCGTTGATCGGGCCGATCTCTTGGGACTCGGCCAACTTCACCAGCTACGCGGTCGTGTCGGCCGTTCCGGTAGTCGCGCGTATGCCTATTTGTTCTTCCCTCCCGATCGTGTGCTTACCGAGCAAGCCTTCGAACGGCTTCGCACAATTGGTGAAGCGACGGAACTCGGGTCGGGTTTTCGAATTGCAATGCGAGATCTCGAGATTCGCGGTGCCGGCAACTTGCTCGGCACCGGCCAAAGTGGACACATCGCCGCAGTTGGTTACGACCTCTATTGCCAGATGGTCACTGAGGCAGTTGCCGAACTCAAGGGTGAATCGATTCCCGAGCCAGTGGAAATCAAACTTGAACTCCCGATCGACGCATCGCTTCCCGCCGATTACGTCGAGAGAGAAGATCTTCGGCTCGAGGCCTACCGGCGACTTGCCGGAGTCACATCTGGCGATGAAGTTGCCGATATCCGGGCCGAATGGGAAGACCGGTATGGGCCGGTACCAGCGGACGCCGATGCACTGCTTGCCGTGGCGACATTGCGCGCTGAATGTGTTCGTACTGGGGTGACCGATATAGCGGTCACAAAGGGTCCGGGGTTCGGCGGCCCGAAGTTCGTGGCTCGGATCTCACCCCTGTCGTTGCGGACATCGGCCACAATCAGGCTCGACCGGCTCTACAAGGGCTCGGTCTACAAGTCTGAATCGCAACACCTTCAACTTCATCTTGCGTCGGCTGGCTCGATTGTCGAGGACCTCGTCTCGGCGTTCCAGGACCTCGCCCCGCCCGATGAGGCATGACTGTCAAGCCATCGTCTGGCTCCGTTAGTGTGAGCAACCTTGTGAAGCCGACGCGCAATATCTCCATCGCCGCACTCCTGTTCGCGCTCGTGATCGCCTTGATTGGCTCGTCATGCTCAGCTGTCAACCCGACGGCGCTGACAGTGAACAAGTGGTCGTTATCTGACAGTGACTTTCAGTCTCAGATCGAAGCCTTCTCGAAGGTCTACGAGAGTTCGGGCGGGGGAAGTTCTCTTCGCTCCGCCGATGGCAATTCATGGGCGACTTCCTACACCGCCGCATTTCTGAATGATCAACTCAGTCTCCAATTGGCTCAACTCGGGGTCGACGAACGCGGTCTCACTGTGACTGATGCCGATCGTGCTGCCGCGAAGGAACTGTTGGAGGAGAACTTCACGAATGGCAGCGGAAGTTCGGTGTTCGGCGATCTTCCGGCCTCGTATCAAAACACCCTCATCGAGGGTGTCGCCGCGCAGAACGTTCTCAGCGCTGCTGTCATTGCTGACGCGCAGACCGACGATGGACTGCGAAAGTTGTATGAGTCAACGAAGGATCAGTATCAGGGCGACCTTGTTTGTTCGAGCCACATCCTCGTTCTTGCTGGCGCCGGTTCGGGCAACGCTGCTCCTACCGATGCGCAGTACGCGACGGCACTGGCCTCAATCACGGACATCAAGTCGCAACTCAGTGGAACCACGAATTTCGCAGCGCTTGCTGCAGCGAAGTCTCAGGACACTGGTTCGGCAACGGCAGGCGGAGCACTTCCATGCAGCCCAGTCGGAACATTTGTGACCGAATTCGACAATGCCACGTGGACTCAGCCGGTTGGTGTGGTTGGTGCGCCGGTGAAAACAAAGTTTGGCTATCACCTGATCTTGGTAACGGCTCGTGGCAAGTTGACATTTGAGCAACTCAAAGAGTCGATCAAAATAGCCGTGACCGATAATGCCGATGCAATTGTCAACGCTGAACTTGCGCGCATCGCCGCAAACGCGCAGATCTCGGTCAACGGACGTTACGGACAGTTCGACACGGCGACGGCGAAGATCGTTGCTCCGTTGGGCGCAACGTCAACAACGACATCGACGATCGCCGGACTTCCACGGCAGTGATCTGCCGACCATGACCGCACGGGTCGTCATCATTGGACTTGGCCCTGGCGATGTTGAGTTCCTCACGGTTGGGACTCGACAAGCGATCGAAGAGATTGCTGAACAGTTCGTTCGCACCCGTCGCCACCCTGCGGCCTCAATAATGGCGAACGCTCAATCGTTCGACGAGGTCTACGAAACCTCTTCAGATATTGATGCGGTGTATCCAGAAATTGTCGAGCGACTGATCTCGGCCGCGAGCCGGACAGGCGAAGTCCTTTATGCCGTTCCGGGCTCGCCGATTGTTGCTGAGCGCACCGTTGAACTCCTGCTTGCCGATCCGCGCTGTCAGGTCGAGATCATTCCGGCTCTGTCATTTCTTGATCTCACATGGGCACGCCTCGGCATCGATCCGGTTTCGGTAGGAGTTCGAATCATCGATGGTCATCGTTTCGCCATCGATGCCGCCGGCGAACGTGGCCCGCTCTTGGTTGCACAATGCGATTCTCCCGACGTGCTTTCCGACGTAAAACTGGCACTCGACGCGGGAATCGATTCGTGCCTTTCGGCAGACGCGACCATCACGGTGCTGCAGCGCCTCGGTCTTCCCGATGAAGTTGTTCAAGAGATTCCTTGGACGGACCTTGATCGCGTCACAGCGGACCACCTCACGTCGATCTACATACCCGAGTTGGCGTCGCCTGTTGCCCAGGAACTGATGCGGTTTAGTGAACTTGTCGCTGTGCTTCGTTCTGAGTGCCCTTGGGATCGTGAACAAACTCATGGTTCACTCCGGCGCCACCTACTCGAAGAGTCCTACGAAGTGCTTGAAGCCATCGACCATCTCGATGTCGAAGCAGGAACTGGCTATGAACACTTGGAGGAGGAACTTGGCGATCTCTTATTCCAAGTTCTCTTCCATAGTCAGTTGGCATCAGAGGTGGGCCAATTCACGATCGCTGATGTTGCCCTGAATGTGCACGACAAGTTGCGGTCGCGCCATCCGCACGTCTTTGGCGATGTCGAAGCCGAAGATGCTGACGCGGTGGTGCGGAACTGGGAACAAATCAAAAAGGTCGAGAAAGGTCGGGAAAGTGTTTTTGATGGCGTTCCTGATGCAATCCCAGCGTTGCTTTACGCGCTAAAGATCCAGAAGAAGGCCGGTTCGCTCGCCGATCTCGACCAAAGCGCGTTGCCGGTGGCCCCGTCGCTTCAGGCGGCTATTGCAGGGTTTGGCGTGACGGCTGATGACCAAACCACCGGGTTATTGCTCTTCGCCATCGTCGACGAGGCCCGACGCGCTGGGATCGATCCCGAAACGGCCCTGCGCGCGACAGCCGTGAACTACCGCGATGCGGCTCGGAGTGCTGAACTAGACAGACGCGCTGGTCTCTGACCGTCCCCACGGCCCGCGCGCCGACGTGGAAAACTGCGGCTGATACCGCATTGACGAGGAGCCCCCGATCCCATGAGCATCATCGAACACATCGCTGGCCGCGAGGTCCTTGATAGCCGGGGTAATCCGACCATTGAGGTCGAGGTCATTCTCGAATCTGGAGCCACGGGTCGGGCAATGGTTCCATCAGGCGCATCCACCGGGGCGTTCGAGGCCGTCGAGCTTCGCGACGGTGAAAGTCGTTACATGGGTAAGGGCGTACTCGATGCTGTAGCTCACGTCGACGACGAAATCTACGACGCGCTTGTTGGTTTCGATGCACTCGATCAGCGCGACATCGACCGAGTACTTATCGAACTTGATGGAACTGACAACAAGAGCCGGCTCGGAGCGAATGCAATCCTTGGAGTTTCGCTCGCAGTAGCACGAGCTGCTGCCGATGATCTCGCAATCCCGCTCTATCGCTACATCGGTGGCGTCAACGCACACGTGCTTCCCGTTCCAATGATGAATGTGCTCAACGGCGGTGAGCATGCCGACAACAACGTCGACATGCAAGAGTTCATGATCATGCCGGTTGGCGCTGCATCATTCAGCGAGGCACTTCGCTGGGGTGCCGAGACTTATCACGTGCTCAAGAAGGTCTTGCACGATCGCGATCTCTCGACCGCGATTGGTGACGAAGGCGGATTCGCTCCAAACCTTGCGTCCAACGAAGACGCAGTGAAACTGCTCCTTGAAGCAATAGAAAAGGCAGGCTTCACACCTGGTACTGATATCGCTATCGCCCTTGATGCCGCATCGACCGAGTTCTACAGGGACGGAAAGTACGTGCTCGCAGGCGAAGGTCGATCGTTGACGCCTGCTGAGATGGTTGGTTATTTCCAGGAACTGTCCACGAAGTATCCGATCGTCTCGATCGAAGACGGAATGGCAGAAGAAGATTGGGATGGCTGGTCTCTGCTGACGGCGGCTATTGGTGACAAGGTGCAACTCGTTGGTGATGACCTCTTTGTCACAAATGTTGAGCGTCTCGCTAGGGGCATCGACGCTGGCGTAGCGAACTCGATTTTGGTGAAGGTGAATCAGATCGGTTCGCTGACCGAAACACTCGAATCCGTAGCGATGGCAACTCGTGCGGGCTACACCGCGGTGATGTCACATCGTTCCGGTGAAACGGAAGACACTACGATTGCCGATCTGGCCGTCGCCACCAATTGCGGTCAAATTAAGACCGGCGCTCCGGCTCGTAGTGATCGCGTTGCCAAGTACAACCAATTGCTGCGCATTGAGGACGATCTTGGTGACGCCGCCGCCTACTGGGGCGCAGCGGCCATCAAGCAGGTAGGCCGCTAATCATGTCTCGCTTGTTCCGACGAACTCGCGCGGATTCTGCCGCGCCGCGAAAGCGTTCCGACGCGCGCGCGAAAACGTCTGGGCCCAAGCACACGAAAGGGAAGCGATCGCTGATTCTGCGTTCCGGATGGGTCATCACCCCGGTAATTTTGGTGATCGTCACCGTCGTTGTTGTCGCGTTCTTGGCTCCTACTCGAACGCTTCTTGATCAGCACAGGACAGCCGCCGCGGCCGAGCAGCGCTTGGCCGACCTCGATCAGGCCAATGCCGAAGCGCAGGCGCAGGCCGATGCGTTGCAGACCGATGCGGAAATTGAACGGCTGGCTCGGGAGCAATACGGCTATGCCAAAGCCGGTGAAGAGGTGTATCACCTGCTTCCCGAGGCCAGAGACCCGGTTCGAGTCCCTGATGCGTGGCCCTTCGAGGGTCTCGGATCCTCTCTCGTTCGCTGAGAGGTTCCGCTCAAGCGTCAACTAACCTCAGGAGGCCGCACTGGCATCTTTGAGGGGGAGTGGACCATATGAGCGTGATGGGTACCCGTGTCCAGCGTCGTGAGGATCCGTTGTTCCTTACTGGCGGAGCTCGCTACACCGCTGATCTGAACGAGCCGCTGCTCGAGGGGGCGCTACATGCCCACTTCGTCCGCTCAACGATCGCTCACGCTCGTATCACCGAACTCGATGTTTCTGAAGCTCGTCAGGCTCCCGGGATCGTGGCCGTGTTCACGGCTGCCGATATTGCTGCAGCCGGAGATCTCGGACCAGCGCCGGCAGCCCTGCCTGGAATGGTGCCCGATATTCTCGCTCGCCCCTGGTTAGCCACCGGAGTTGTCCGCTTTGTTGGCGAAGCCATCGCCGTGATAGTCGCTGAAACCGCAGTTGCTGCCGAAGATGCCGCCGAACTCGTCATTGTCGATTTCGATCCACTCGACGTTGCTGTCGATCCAGTTTTTGCGGCGACCGATCAAGTGATCCTTCACCCCGAACACGGATCCAACATCGCATTAGAAGTTCCCTTTGGCTACACAGAAGAATTGTTTGATGGTTGTGAGGTTGTCGTCACGCGCGATCTCGTGAATCAACGTGTCGCAGTCGCGCCGCTCGAACCTCGCGGCCTCGCTGTGGTCTGGCACGAAGGCCGCGTCATTGTTTGGTCGTCAACGCAGGCTCCCCATTCGGTCAAGGGCAAGATCGCAGGAGTTTACGAACTGGAACCGGAACAGGTACATGTCATCGCTCCTGCCGTCGGTGGTGGGTTCGGCGCCAAGATCAATCTTCAGACCGATGAGATGTTGCTGCCATGGGTGGCGCGCACGGTCAACCGTCCCGTTCGCTGGGCTGAGTCACGCAGCGAGTCCATGGTCTCAATGCCGCACGGGCGTGGACAGGTACACAAGATCGAAATTGGCGGCTCCCGAGATGGGACCGTCGAGGCCTACCGGCTCACTGTGCTTCAAGATGTTGGCGCATACCCGGGTATGGGAACATTTCTTCCGTTTATGACGCGCACGATGGCGCCGGGCACGTACACAATCCCGAAAATCGAATGCAACGTGAAATCGGTGATGACGAATACGACTCCGATCGAGGCCTATCGCGGAGCTGGACGTCCCGAAGCAACCGCAGCCATTGAGCGGGCCTTCGATCTGTTCGCTGCGGAAATCGGAATGGACCCGGTTGAGCTTCGTCGCCGCAACCTGATTGCCGCCGACCAATTCCCATACACAACGCCGACCGGCGCGGTTTATGACTGCGGCGACTATGCCGCTGCGCTCGACGTTGCGTTGGCCGAGGCTGACTATGAAGGATTACGCGCTGAACAGGCAGCGCGACGCGCTGCTGGCGATCCGATCCAACTCGGGATTGGCGTCGCCGTATACGTCGAAATCACTGCTGGTCCTGCAGGCAATCAAGGCGAATTCGCCAAGGTGGTCCTAAACAAGAAGGGTGGGCTCACTGTTTACACAGGGTCGTCGTCACACGGGCAGGGCCACAACACTGCATGGGCGATGCTGGCTAGTGATCTCACCGGAATCGCAATGGAAAACATTGATGTCGTCGCTGGCGATACCGATCGTGTCGCTCAAGGCGGCGGAACGATGGGCTCGCGTTCACTGCAGCTTGGTGGTTCAGCAGTTTGGACAGCGACCGGACAAGTTGTCGACAAGGCACGAGCTGTTGCTGCCGAACTTCTCGAGGCGAATGTCGACGACATTGAACTCGATGTCGATCGCGGTGTTTTCCATGTTGCGGGGACGCCGTCTCTTTCCAAGACGTGGTCCGAAGTCGGTACTGCCGGAGACATTGTCGGACCGATCGGTGCCGGAGCGACGGGGCTTCCTATCGAGGCGGCTCTGACCTTCACCGCCGAGAATGCGACATTCCCATTCGGTGCGCATATCGCCGTGGTCGAGGTCGATACCGAAACCGGCAAAACCACGCTTCGTCGTATCGTCACGTGTGACGATGCCGGCCGCATCCTCAACCCCTTGATCGTCGAAGGGCAGCGACACGGCGGAATTGCCCAAGGTGTTGGTCAAGCGCTTTTCGAGCACATGATCTACGACGAGGACGGCAATCCTCAGACCTCGAACCTTGCCGACTACGCCTTCGGTTCGGCCGCAGAGTTCCCGAGTTTCGATCTCGTGCCGCTGGAAACTCCATCGCCTGTCAATCCCCTCGGAGCGAAGGGCATCGGCGAATCCGGAGCAATTGGTGGCACCCCTGCAGTGCAAAGCGCTGTCATCGATGCACTTTCACCCTTTGGAATTACTCATCTCGATATGCCCTACACCGCAGAGCGCGTGTGGCGGGCAGTCACTGGCCTTTGAGTCAGACGATGACACGATGACTCAGCCGATCAATCCGAAACCGCGCCAGGTTCCTGCAACCAAGCAGCGATGGCAGAGTTCTGCGAAGTGGACGCTGGTCGCCTCAGCCGGGGTGACAATCGGAATGTTCTTGGTGTTTTATGTCTTCTTCTTGAGGGCCTGACCGATCGATGACGATTGAGATTCGCAAAGCGGCCGATCGAGGCGAGACACAAATCGGCTGGCTCGATTCTCGTCACTGTTTCAGTTTCGGTTCCTATGTCGACCAGACAAACACCGGTCATGGGCTACTGGGTGTAAGTAACGATGATCGTGTCGCGCCTGCTACTGGGTTTGGCACTCACGGGCATAGCGATATGGAAATCATCACCTGGGTTTTGTCAGGTGAAGTTGAACATTCGGACACTCTTGGAAATCACGGAATCATTAGTCCCGGTCTTGCCCAACGCATGACCGCCGGTCGTGGGATTCGTCATTCCGAGCAGAATCCCAGCCCTGATGTCGAAGCCCATTTTGTGCAGATGTGGGTTCCACCCGACATCGTTGGTCTCGAACCTGGCTACGAGCAGCAGGATGTCACCGAGTTGCTAAACGCCGGTGGCCTTGTTGCGATCGCCGGCGGTACCGGAAGCGGAGCGGTGATTCATATCAATCAGCGCGACGCCGTGATGTCGGTCGGCCGGTTGAAGCCTGGCGAAACCGTTTCTCTTCCCGTCGCTGTGCATGTGCATGTCTTTGTGGCACTCGGTGCAGGTGAACTCAATGGCCACAACGCCCTCGAGCAGGGTGATGCGGTACGACTCACCGACGAAGCAGCACAGGCGATCACGGCCGGTCCCGAGGGCGCAGAACTCATTGTGTGGGCCACGGCCTAAGCCGGCTTCGATCAGCGGAGCCACCCGCCGGTAGCCTCTCCACCGTGAGTTCCTCCCTCCCCACTTCCGTGTCGGAAGTCGTTGCCGGATTAGCCGAAAACGGTTACATGGCGGACGAAGGATTGGCGACTGCCATCTTTCTTGCGCTCTCGATGAAGCGACCGCTGTTGTTGGAAGGCGAACCTGGAGTAGGCAAGACCGAAGTAGCGAAGACGCTTAGCGCCCTTACTGGTGGAGAGTTGATCCGGCTGCAGTGTTATGAAGGTCTTGACGCCGCCCAGGCACTCTACGAATGGGATTACCCGCGACAGCTACTTCACCTTCGTGCCGCAGAAGCCGTTGGTACGATTGGTTCCGACTTTGCTGCCGTTGAAAGCGAGCTCTACAGCGAGCGCTTTCTCATCCGCCGACCGCTTCTCGACGCGATATCTGATCGGCATGAGGTTGCTCCGGTTCTTCTGATCGATGAACTCGATCGTGCCGATGATGAGTTTGAAGCGTTCCTTCTCGAAGTGCTGGCAGAGAACGCAGTAACCATTCCTGAACTCGGCACCTTTCGGGCCAAGGTTGCTCCGATTGTGATCATCACATCGAATCGAACCCGTGATGTCCACGATGCCTTGAAGCGACGCTGTCTCTATCATTGGGTGGAACATCCCGACAGCGAGCGCGAGATCGCGATTGTTTGTTCGCGAGTGCCGGGAGCGAGTCAAGTTCTTGCTCGTCAGGTGGCGCTTCTTGTCGCCGAGTTGCGAACGATTGGCTTGTTTAAGCCGCCAGGCGTGGCTGAAACCATTGATTGGGTGATGGCCCTTACCGCTCTCGGACATACCGAAATTGATGTCGCGTCTGTAGATGCATCGCTTGGGGCAGTCGTGAAATATCGCGAAGATGCCGATCGAGTTCGAGCGCACGGAATTAGCGCGCTTGTTGATGCGGCTCAGCGAGAGGGCTGAACGCAGTTTCATGAATGACGAAGGCGTCATTGACCTCGTTGCGCTTCTGCGCACGGCAGGTCTCGCTGTCCCTGTGGGAAGTGTGATTTCTTTTATCGAAGCGGTCGAGCTTGTCGACAACGATTTGAGGTCGATGTACTGGGCGGGTCGAGCAACGCTGGCTCATTCACCTGTAGAGATCGAGTTGTACGACCTTGTTTTCCGTCATTGGATTCTGGGGACAGAGATTGCACTTTCACAGTCATCGATCACGAAAAGCGATCAATTCATCATCGCTGACGATGATGAACTCGATTCGGCGCAAAATGATTCTGCAGATGTGGAAACCGACGACATTGCAGTGTTGCGATTTAGTCGAACCGAGACTCTTCATTCCGCGGACTTCGCGTCGCTGAACGACGAGGAGCGTGCTGAAGCCGACCGGTTGATTGCAACGATGCGCATTTCAGCAGCTACGCGCGCCTCCCGTCGGCGGCGCCCGTCGCGTCGTTCCGATGGAACGCTCGACCTCCGCCGCACGATTCGCGAGTCACTGCGAACCGGGGGAGAACCTCTTCAACTCCGAACTTGGCAGCGCACACGGGTGCCGCGTCGGGTTGTGATCATCGCTGATATCAGCGGATCAATGGCAAGTTACAGCCGTTCGTTGCTTCGCTACGCCCACGCGGCAGTCTCTGCCGGTGCCAAGGTTGAAGCGTTTGCCCTGGGCACCCGTCTCACTCGACTCACGCGTGAACTCTCCACGCGAGATCCAGACAAGGCCATTGAACGAGCAGCGGGCTCGGTGGAAGATTGGTCGGGCGGCACTCGTCTTGGAGAAGGCATTGGTCGTTTCAATGACGATTGGGGCACGAAGGGGATGGCTCGCGGTGCAATCGTCGTCATTCTTTCCGACGGCTGGGACCGAGGAGACCCTGAACTCTTGGCCTCGGAAATGGAGCGCCTGTCGCGTGTCGCCCACAAAATCGTGTGGGTGAATCCGCTGAAAGCGACTGATGGGTATGCCCCACTCGCTCGCGGAATGGCTGCGGCACTGCCGTTTATCGACGAGTTCATCGAGGGCCATTCGCTCGACGCCCTTGACCGACTCTCGGCGGTCGTCTCTGGAGGCGGATCTCGCACCGTACGATCAATGGCGGTCCTGCAACGCTCGGAGGTGAACCGTTGAAAGAGATCATGGATGACATTGATCGCTGGCGTCGTTCCGGTCACAAGGTTGCGCTTGCGCGCGTTGTCGATATCGAAGGTTCCGGTCCTCGCTTGCCAGGGGCTTCGATGGCCGTTGCTGAGACCGGTGAGGTCGCTGGTTCGGTCTCTGGCGGATGCGTTGAAGGCGCTGTGGTCTCAGAAGCGCTCGACATCCTCTCGACGGGCGAGCGTCGGCTTGTCACCTTTGGCTACAGCGACGACGAGGCTTTTGCTGTTGGTCTCACCTGTGGCGGAACCATTCACCTGTTCATTGAACCGCTGGACTGGTGAAAGCCATGCCGGACTCGATCTACGAACTTTGGCGCGAAGCAGTCAATGATCACCGACCAGTTGCGTTGGCCACGATTATTGAGGGCGAAAATCTCGGCGCCAAACTGATCGTTGGCGACGGAATCGATTCGCAAGGAACACTCGGCGACCTCGATCTCGATCGCGTTGTTCTGCGCGACACAATCGGAGAACTTGCTGGTGGACGTTCGGGTATTCGCCATTACGGTCCGCATGGTGAAGCCCGTGAGGATGCGGTATCGATCTTCATCGAATCCTTTGCTCCGCCCCCGCATATGTTGATTTTTGGGGCTGTCGATTTCACCGGTGCACTGGTGAAAGTCGCGAAGGTCGTGGGGTATCGGGTCACGGTTTGCGATGCACGCGAGGTTTTTGCGACGAAACGACGGTTCCCGAATGCTGACGAAGTCGTCGTCGACTGGCCGCATCGTCATCTCGAAAAAGTCGGTGACCGACTCGGACAGCGCGATGCGGTATGCGTGCTCACCCACGACCACAAGTTTGATGTGCCGGCAATTCAAGCGGCCTTAGCAACCGATGTCGGTTACCTCGGCGCTATGGGAAGTCGCCGTACATGCGAGGAACGCCTTGAGCGCCTTGCCCAGGCCGGCGCCGACATGGAACAGGTTTCCGCTCGGCTTCATGCGCCCATTGGCCTCGATCTCGGCGGGCGAACTCCAGAAGAAACGGCGATCGCAATTTGCGCTGAAGTGATTGCGGCTCGTACCGGACGCGTGAGTTCTTCACTCAGCGATACGACTGGCTCAATTCACTAACCACGGTCACCGTGAGGCGGTCGATGGAGTTAGGAAAGACCAGATTCTTCGAGCGAACGGCGCACTAAGACGCGTGCGAGATGTTCGCGATACTCCGATGACGCATTGATGTCGCTTTGTGCTTCTGTGCCTTCATTGGCGAGGGCTGCAGCATCGGCGGCATTGGCGCCGGAGTTCACTGCGTTCATTACGGCCGAGGCCAGGAGGGGAGTCGATCCCATATTCACGAGTCCAACGCCGGTGGAGCCATTGGCACGAACAGTGGCAACGCCAACGATGGCCCAGTCCTGAGCGCGGCGATTGAACTTTTGGAATGACCAGCCTTGGGTGTCGAGCTTCGGGATGCGGATCTCGGTGAGAAGTTCATCGGGAGCAAGGGCGGATTCAAGGAAACCGGTGTAGAACTCGGACGCCGCTATTTCTCGGGTGCCATTGGGGCCAGTCGCCACGATTGTGGCCCCCATGGCGAGCGCAACAGCGGGAAGATCCGAAGCGGGATCGGCGTGAGCCAACGAGCCGCCGATGGTTCCGCGATGGCGGACCTGAGGATCGCCGACATGACCTGCAGCGTGCGCAAGAAGCGGAGCCGCCGATGCCAGAAGCGAACTGGTTTCGAGGTCGCGATGGCGGGTGAGTGCACCGATGGCGATGTAGTCGCCAGCATCGTTGATGTAACGAAGGTCATCGAGGCGGCCGACATCGACCAGGACCGAAGGCGCTGCAAGACGAAGCTTCATGAGCGGAAGCAATGAATGACCGCCAGCGAGCAATTTGGCTTCATCGCCGTATTTGGTGAGAGCGCTCAGAGCAGCATCGACGGAATCGGCACGCACGTATTCAAAGGCTGCAGGGATCACTTTGATGCCCCATTCGATTCAGCGGCGCACGCAAGTACCGACTTCACGATGTTGTGGTAACCGGTGCAGCGACAGAGATTTCCTTCGAGGCCGATGCGTACGTCGGTCTCGGAAGGGTTCGGGTTTTCGTCAAGAAGAGAGATCGCAGCCATCACCATGCCGGGAGTGCAGTAACCGCATTGCAGGCCATGGTTCTCCTGGAAACAGCGCTGCATTGGATGGAGGATGTCGCCATTGGCGAGACCTTCGATGGTGGTGAGTTCGAGACCATCGGCTTGAGCGGCGAGCATGGTGCACGACTTGGCCGATTGGCCTTCGACGTGAATAGTGCACGCGCCACATGAGGACGTGTCGCATCCGATGTTGGTGCCCGTGAGGTTGAGTTCATCTCGAAGGAAATGCACAAGAAGTGTGCGTGGTTCGACGTCGCCACTGCGTTCGACGCCATTGACCGTCACCGTGATCTTCATGTTCCCCCTCGGTGCGAACTCGCCGAATCTGCTTCGGCGAACGGATTAAACACTAGCCGAGGTCAGCGGAAGGCCCTGCTTGGAGAACGTCTGCTCGGTGGATGATTGACTGTGGAGGTGAACCTCCCTCAGCCACAGATTGCTGTGGTCCTCGCTGCAGGATCCTCGACACGGTTCGTTGATGGGCCAAAGCAATTGGCGCAATTGAATGGACAGCCCCTCGTAGCGATCGCGGTACAGGCTGCCCTCGATGCCGGGTGTTTCGCCTCGGTCGTTGTCGTGGCTGGTGCAGTGCCGTTGGAGGGGATCGTTCCTGAGGGAGTGGTGATTATCGACAACCCGCTCTGGGCCTCTGGGCAGGCCAGTTCATTGTTGGCGGGAATCGCTGCAGCACGAGACGCTGGGGCCCAAGCAGTGGTGGTTGGTCTGGCCGATCAGCCGTTTGTGGCGGCCGAGGCATGGCAGCTGGTTTCACGTATGGAAACCGAGTTACCCATCGTGGTGGCGACGTATGAAGGTCAGCGCGGAAATCCAGTCCGTCTTGGGGTGGAGGTCTGGGACGACCTTCCGAACGAAGGCGATGAGGGTGCGCGAGTGCTGTTGCGAGGGAGGCCCGAGCTCGTCGCCGCGGTAGCGTGCCCGGGCGACGCGTCGGACGTCGACACCGTGGAGGATCTCGAGCAATGGAACTGATCAACACCTTCGATGTGAGTGTGCCAATTGAAATGGCGTGGAAGGTGCTGACCGACGTTGAGCGAATTGCGCCCTGCCTGCCCGGAGCGCAACTCCAGGAGATCGAAGGCAATGAGTACCGGGGCATTGTCAAGGTCAAGGTGGGTCCGATCCAAGCGCAGTACAAAGGCAAGGCCATCTTCATCGAGCGCGATGACACCAACTTCAAAGCGGTTCTCGACGCGTCAGGTCGTGACACGCGCGGCCAGGGCAATGCCAGTGCCACAATCACCGCACAGCTCGAAGCTGCGGGCGACAAAACACACGTCACGGTAACCACCGATCTCACAGTGACCGGAAAGGTCGCTCAGTTTGGCCGCGGTGTTCTTGCCGACGTCAGTGCGAAGATACTCACTCAGTTCGTCGATAATCTCGAACAAACGGTTCTCGTCGACGACACGCTTACTCCCGCAACCGATGACACTGCAGAGGTTGCTCCTGCTGCAGCACCAGCTGCCTCTGCTGTTGCCGAGGAAGCACCAACAATTCGCAAGATCGATCAACCTGAACCGGAAGCAATCGATCTCTTACAGGCTGGTTCGCCGATCTTGAAGCGTGCTGTCCCCGTTCTTGGTGTCGCTATTGGTGCATTGATTGTGTACGGACTTGTGCGTCGACGCCGGCGGAAGTGACCACGGTGGCTGACGAGCGAGCCCGGATTACCGAGCTGCTCGGACGAGCGCCGATGGGGGAGTTCGAAGTCGTTGTTCGCCGCAGTGATGGCGATCCCGCAGTGTTGCGGAACGAGCCACTTCTTCCCGATGGCACGCCTATGCCGACGCTGTATTGGCTTTGTGATCCGGCGCTGCGGTCCGCAATCGGAACAATTGAATCTGACGGTGGAGTGCGCGAAGCCGAAGCCGCGCTTGGTCCTGAACTTATTGCTGCTGCGCATGCTGCGTATGCAGTTGAACGGGATCGGGAGATTCCGGCCGATCACAAGGGCCCTGCCCCCTATGGGGGAGTGGGCGGCACCCGTGAAGGGTTGAAGTGTCTTCACGCTCATTTCGCCTATTGGCTTGCCGGTGGCGATGACCCCGTTGGGCAATGGACAAACGATCGGCTTGTTGAGCGCGATCTTCTCCCCGCTGATGCGCCGAAACGAGTAATCCGATGACGCCACCAGTTGCCGCAATTGATTGTGGAACCAACTCAGTTCGCCTATTGGTTACTTCTGATGGGCGAACCCAAATCGAACGATTGATGCGAATCACTCGCCTTGGTCAAGGTGTTGATGCCACTGGGCGGCTCAATGAAGCGGCGATCGAGCGCACACTCGAAGTGTTGCGTGAGTATCGCGAAGTCATCGATCGTCACGGAGTAACAAAAATTCGCATGGCAGCGACCTCGGCATCTCGGGACGCCTCGAATCGTGATGAGTTCTTTGAGGCCGCATACGAAATTCTCGGTGTGATGCCTGAAGTGATTTCTGGCGACGAGGAAGGTCGTCTTTCGTTCCTGGGAGCGACTGCAGACCTTGACCCGGAACTCGGCCCGTTCTTGGTGTGTGACATCGGGGGCGGGTCCACCGAGTTTGTGTTCGGAACCACCGAAGCCGAATCGACAATTTCGGTGGACATGGGTTGCGTGCGGATCACCGAGGCGTGGTTTCACCATGATCCGCCCACGGCCGAAGAACTTTCGCAAGCAATTTCGGTCATCGAGATTTATCTCGACGACGTGCTGCGTGAGATCCCCAATCTGGGCGAGGCCCGCACATTCGTTGGGCTAGCGGGGACCGTGAGTAATACCGCGTCGGTAGAACTCGGCCTCGCCGAGTACGACCGCGAACAGATTCACCATTTCGTGCTCACCAAACCGGCCGTCGAAGACGTCTTCCGGACGCTTGCGACCGAATCAATCGCGGAGCGTAAAGAAAATCCGGGGCTGGAAGAGCAGCGCGCCGACGTAATCGTGGGTGGACTGTGTGTTCTCGTGGCGACGATGAGGCGACTTGGACTTTCCAATTGCCTCGTCTCTGAGTCGGACATCCTCGATGGATTGGCGATGTCGCTTCTGACCGAGTCGTAAGCGGGTTGCTCGGGCCGAGACGGGCGCTGATCGAATCGCTCCAACCGACCGGTCGCTAGGATCGCCAGTTGTGACCACCCTCTTCGGACGACGAGTTTTACTTCGTCCTCTTTTAGCGACAGATTTCCCCGCATGGCGCGAAGTCCGACGTCGAAACAACGAGTGGCTGACCAAATGGGAGCCAACCCGACCGCAGGGTGCTCCTGATGTCATCGAGGACCGCGAGGCATTTTCAATTCGGTGCAGTTCCCGTCAACGTGAGCGTCAATTAGGTTCGGCCTACGGCTTTGGGATTTTTGTCGACGGAGAGTTCGCCGGTGAGATCAATTTGTCGTCGGTGCAGCGAGGTCCGTTCCAAAGCGGCAGCATTGGTTATTGGATCGATGAAGCAAAGGCGGGCTGTGGCTATACCCCCGAGGCCTTAGTGGTGTTGGCTCAGTACTGCTTCGATGAACTTCGATTGCATCGAGTCGAGATCGCGATTGTTCCTCGAAATGACGCGAGCCTTCGAGTAGTTCAAAAACTTGACCTTCGAGACGAAGGCATTTCGAAGGGATTCCTAGAGATCGACGGGAACTGGGAAGATCACATTCGCTTTGGATTGACCTTTGAGGATTGGGTCGAACGTGGTCCAGACCTTTGCCACGCGTGGCTTACGTGAGGGACCTCACGCCGACGCATGGCCTTCCTAAGCGAGACGGCGCGTTTATTGCTTTCCGCTATCGCAACTTTCGATGGATGTGGTGTGCGTCGTTGCTCTCGAGCAGCGGCTCTTGGTTGCAGATGGTTGCTGTTCCCTATGTGATTTACACAATCACCGGCAGCGGGGCATGGCTTGGATTTGCCGGCTTTCTTGGTTACGCGCCGATGGTCATTACCGGCCCATACGCCGGTTCAGTCGCCGATCGATTCGACCGCCGCAAGGTGTTAATCGTTGGCGGCGTCATCCAAGCGGCGATCACCTTTGTGCTCTGGTTCGCTTGGATCCAAGGGGTTCGAAATATTACGTTCTTCCTCGTCATACTCACGCTCGGTGCGTTTGCAGGCGGATTCACGGTGGCGTCGTGGCAGTCGTTTGTAACCGAACTCGTTCCTCGAGAGCACCTTCTTAATGCGGTCACACTGAATTCAACTCAGTTCAACGCAGCACGTGCGTTTGGTCCTGCACTTGGCGGAATAGTGCTCGCAACGTTGGGAGTCAGTTGGTGTTTCTTTATCAACGCTGTGTCGTTCCTAGCGATGGTCGCTGGATTGCTCGTGATCTCTGTGCCGCCACTTGTGCGTGCGGTAAAAGTTGGCAAGTCGCGTCCAATCGCCGAGATGCGGGACGCGATGCGCTACGTGCGGACCGTGCCTGGCATCGTGACGTGTTTGATTGTGGTGTTTTCGCTTGGCATATTCGGCGGGCCGCTCTTTAACCTCCTAGTTGTTTTTGCCACTGACGTTTATGACATCGGCGATGGCGCCTATGGTCTGTTGGCGGGCTGTCTTGGGGCGGGCGCAATCATCGTTGCTCCCATCGTCGCCGGCAGCGGGGGCCGAGCGTCGCGAAGCCGTGTGCTCACAGTTGCGATGCTTGCCTATGGCATAGCGCTTGTGGCGCTCGGAGCAGCGCCGATAGCGATTGTCGGTGCCGCAGCACTTCTTGTTGCGGGCGCCGGCTATCTGGGTATCACCGCAAGTCTCAACACCACAGTGCAATTGCAGGTCAAAGAAGAAATGCGTGGCCGAACGATGGCGCTCTATCTCATGGTGCTTACCGTCGCGATTCCGCTTGGCGCTCTTATTCAGGGTTGGCTGGTTGACATCATTGGCGTGCAATGGACCGTCGCTGGAGCGGGAACGTTGTTTCTGGTTGTGTTTGTCATACTTCGTTTCGGATTGAATCGTTTGGGTACGATGGACTCGGTTGATCACGAATTCGATGCAGATGATGCGTTGCATATCGCCGAGGCCGAAGCATCGGAAGCGGCAATCGATCCGTTCTAACGGATTTGGCGGCTACTAGTCATCGTCGAATTGGTCCCTGCTGTCTGCATCGGCCTCGCCGAGAAACGCAAGACCGGGTTCGCACTCGGTGCGGATCGGACACCAACGGCAACCCCAGTTCGGACGAAAAACGGGTGCCCGTGTGCCGACGGCAAGTTCATGAAGCTTTCGGATTCCGTCGGTGGTGCGCGCGACCGCAGTGTGCAGGACGTCTTCAGTGATGGCCTCGGCGTGGGCTGTTCCAGCATCGAGGTAATAGGAGGCGGCGAGGCGAGGTGGCGTGCCGATGCGCATGGTTTCGAGCAGCGCGTAGAGGCGAAGGTCGTCGATATGCGTTGGCGACATCGAGCCGGTTTTGAAATCGATGATGACCTTGCCGGCAGTGAGTCCATCGGCACGGCCGAGTGTGAGATCTGATCGGCCGGAAATCACAATGCGGTGGTCGAGGAGTTCGAGGCGCATGCGAGCCTCGGTAATTGGAGACCATCCGACTTTGACCGGAGGGAAGCATTCAAGAAATGTGGCCACTCGCTCGTTGGCGAATGCTCGAACCTCGGCTCGATCGGTTTCCGAACATGTGCTGAGCCAGTAGGAGATGGAGTCGTCAGATCGTTCGAGTCGGTCCATCGCCTCGTCAACGAGTTCGAGAGGTATCGGACGCCGGCGTTGGTGCATGGAGAGTTCGATGGCTTTGTGCGCGATGGTTCCGCGTGCCAGGGGCGGACTCCACTCAAACGGTTTTTCCTTTTCGGCGAGGTAACGACGCTCGCAGCCATGGACCATGGCGAGGTCGTGTTTGTTAACAAACATGGGGGCATCGGGGCTGATCTCTGCGGCGAGGTCGGCCAAGGCATCTTCAAGGTCGGCTCGAAGAGTTGCCTTGAGTGTGGGCGCGAACGATGGACGATCCTCAGCGGTTGCCCCGAGGAGATCGAGAACTTCCTGTTGGGCAGGATTGAGTGGCGTCTCATCAACAGTCATCGCGCTGAATGGTATGGACCGGCCCGCTCGTTGGTGGGGACTGTCACACCCGCTCGGCATAGTTGCGGCCATGGAAGCTTCTTCGCTGCGCTTTGCAGCCGCCGCCCGAACCCTTGGCGAGGTGGCGCGCGCTGCGGGGCTCGTGGTGCCGAGCTTCCGCAGCCCGCCTCGCTTGGCTGGCGTCGATCGCACGATGAAGCGGCAGTCCGATTCCCTCGGGGTTAAGGCCGTGACCGTTGCGGTGCGAATCAAAGGGCGGCCCTGGGTGTCGGTGTTGGCCGACATGATCGACGGAGTCATTGTTGCGAACTCACTCTCTGGGCCCACCGCTGGCGCTGCCCGCACCGTCATGTGGGCAGCGGTCGAGGCCGATGCCATGCGGGGCACAGCGCCCCACGAGGCCACCGGTGTGTCCAAGCGGCGCAACGGTGGCCGTTCTCAGAGTGCCGGGCGCCGCGGGCCTCAGCCGGCAGGTCAGCCACAGACGCGGGTGGCCTGAGTCGCGCCGCGTAGGGGCGGCTGCCGGGGCGGTACCGTTGCAGCAATTCCCGCCCGGATGGCGGAATTGGCAGACGCAGGGGGCTTAAACCCCCCGACTCGCAAGGGTTTACGGGTTCAAGTCCCGTTCCGGGCACAAAAAACTTCTGAATTCATCGGTTCTTTGTTGATCGTGTCCTACGAGGGCATTGATCTGAGGGAGTTGAAAGTTGCTCGTTCGCAGATGCCTAGTTGATCAGCGGATCGCGGGGAAGCCCCAGGATGCGCTCGCCAATCTGATTGCGCTTGATCTCTGAAGTTCCACCGGCGATCGCCAATGCGCGATGCATGAGTTGCAGTGTGCCGCCCATGAATCCTTCGTCTTCGAGGTAAACGCCAGTTGCTCCGGCAAGTTCAAAGAGAATCGCAGCGGCTTCTTCTGCATTCTCCGACAGCAGAAGTTTCGTGACTGCACCCTCGGGCCCTGGTTCACCACCGGCAACCGCTCGCTGCGCACTGCGCACATTGAGTGTTTCCGCTGCTTGTGATCGAGCAGTGGCTCGACCGATTCGACCAGCGCCACCCGAAAGTCGAGCGGGATTGGCGTCGAAAGGGGCGAGGAACGAAGCCGGTGGAATCACCATTGCGCCATCGCCGCTGCCGATGCTGACGCTTTCGTTGCCGAGCGTTCCGCGGGCAACTGTCCATCCACCATCAACTGGTCCGACAACGTCGTCATCAGGAACGAACACGTCGTTGAAGAACACCTCGTTAAATTCTGCGCCGCCGTTCACCATGCGCAGTGGGCGAATCTCGACGCCTTCAGCGTGCATGTCGACAACCATGCACGTGATCCCTTGGTGCTTCGGGAGATCGGGATTTGTGCGCACAGTAATGAGGCCGAATGCGGCGAGATGTGCACCAGTTGTCCAAACCTTCTGCCCGGTTACGAGCCATCCGCCATCGACGCGAGTTGCCTTTGTCTTTACACCCGCAGCATCGGAACCGGCATCTGGCTCACTGAACAGCTGACACCAGATGAGTTCCTGATTGAGGGCGGGCATGATCCAACGTTCCAACTGATCGTCGGTGGAGTGCTGCGTAAGGGTGAGGATGACCCAACCAGTGATTTGGTAACTCGGTCGCTTGAATCCCGCACGATTGAACTCCTCTTCAATCACGAGTTGTTCGATTGCACTTGCTGCACGACCCCACGGCTTGGGCCAATGAGGGACGGCGTAGCCAGAAGCGACGAGCGCCTGGACCTGCTTGGTTCCTTCAAGTTCCTTGACCGCTTCAATTGCTGAGCGGGCTTCAGATCGGAATGCTTCAGCTTCAGGGGGAAGTTCCACAGAGCGCACCAGCTTCACGCCCTTGCGGAGGAAGTTGGCGATGTCGATGGCGGCTTGTTCGGCATCAATAAGCGCTTCGATCGCAAGCGCACGTCGCAAGTAAAGGTGGGCGTCGTGTTCCCATGTGAATCCGATGCCGCCGTGCACCTGAATATTGAGCTGTGCGTTCCGGTCACCGGCATGGGCTGCAGTTGCTGCGGCCATCGCTGCGGAATAGGAGAACTGTTCACCACCTGCGGCTGCAGCGCGAGCAGCATCCCAAACTTCAGCAGTGGCGATTTCTGTTTCAACCAGCATGTTGGCGCAGTGATGCTTTACTGCTTGGAACATGGCGATTGCTCGTCCGAACTGCTGACGTTCGCGTGCGTAATCGGCGGCCATGTCTGTCGTTGCACGAGCGACACCGGTTGCTTCAGCAGCAAGAACGAGCCGCGCGTAGTCGACGAGTGCTTGTGCGCCACCATGAACGATGATCGCTTCTGCATCGTCGAAGGTGACTTGAGCGCTTCGGCGCGTGAGATCGAGATTCGCGAGGAGGCGAACGTCGACACCCTTTGTTGTTGCGTCGACGATCGCAAGATCGCTGCCAACGGTAACGACGAGCAGATTCGCGAGAGCGCCGCTCAAGACCGATTTCACCGTGCCGGTCACTCGGCTGGATTTCGATGAAAGTGCGTCTCCGCAACCGATACCGGCAACAACTGAACCATCAGCAAGTCCCGGAAGAAGTTGGGCGGCGACCTCAGAGGGAGCAGCCGCAGAAATCGCCGCACTCGCGATCACAGTTGCGACGAACGGGCCTGGAGCGATTCCTGCGCCCATCTGTTCGACAACAACAATAAGCTCGGGCATCCCGAATCCGGAACCGCCGTTTTCTTCGGGAATGTGAAGACCGAGCCATCCGAGTTCAGCAAGGGCAGACCAGAACGGCGGCATGTTTTCGACTGAGGTTTCGAGGAGTTCCCGAGCCGCACCTCGTGAATTGTGTCGCTCGAGAAAGTCGGCGGTGACTTCGGAAAGCGTGCGGTGGTCTTCGGTAATGGCGATCGACATTGAGCTGCTCCAGAACGAGATACGGGTCCGCGGAAGCGTATCCACCGAATGAGTGGCGCACCTATGTGGAGCGACACACCAGAATGGCGTTATGAAGACCGACGCAATCATCCATGGGGATCTGGCCAGCGCGGCCGCATCAATTCGACGGGCTGAGGACGCTGGATTCGACGGGGCAGTATCGGTCGAGATCTCCCATGACCCATTTCTGCCGCTCGCCATGGGGGCGGCATCAACCGAACGCATTGATCTCATTACCGGGATTGCAGTGGCATTCGCCAGAAACCCGATGAACGTCGCGGTGCTAGCTAACGACATCAATCGGCTCTCGGGCGGACGCTTCATCGTTGGTTTGGGAAGTCAGATCAAGCCTCACATCACGAAACGATTTTCAATGCCATGGTCGGATCCCGCTGCGCGCATGCGCGAATTTGTTCTCGCTATGCGTGCGATTTGGGAGTCTTGGGAGAAAGGAAGTCCACTGGAGTTTCGTGGTGAGTACTACAAGCACACGCTTATGACGCCAATGTTCAGCCAAGGTTCAAGCGAGGTCGGAAATCCACGCGTCTTCGTTGCCGCTGTAGGTCCGGCGATGACCGCTGTCGCTGGCGAAGTTGCCGACGGACTCATGGCCCACGGATTTACAACTCCGTCGTATCTACGCGATGTGACCATGACCAACCTTGTGAAAGGGCTCGCCCGATCGAATCGTTCGCGAAGTGACGTCGAGGTGACCATCCCAATCATGTCGGCCGTGGGTCGCGACGAAGCCGAGATCGCTCCTAAAAGGGCCGCAGTTCGTCAGCAACTCGCGTTTTATGGTTCGACGCCCGCCTATCGCGGCGTGCTCGAGCACCACGGGTGGGGCGACGTCGGTGATGAACTCAATCGACTGTCGAAGCAGGGCGAATGGGTGGCGATGGCCGATCTGATTACCGACGAGATGCTTTGTGAATTTGCTGTGATTGGTGACCTCGAGTCGGCAAGTACCGAGATCAAGCAGAAATTCGGGGGACTTGTAGATCGCGTCCAGATGGGTCTCAGCGATGAGCCCTTGAAGATCTGATTCTTCGCTCCGCAGTACGCTCGTGGTGTAGGTGGCGACATCGTCACCGCTTTGTTGGGGGATCAAGTGAGCGATCGCAATAAATCCGCAGTCGAACAGTTCTTTGTCGCTGGACGCGAGGTCGACCGACTGTCGTTCATGACTGAAGACGTCGAGTGGTGGAACGGTCTTGGAAAGTTTCCCGCTGCACCTGGACAAACAGTGTTCCGTGGCAAAGAAGAAGTGGGCGCGCGGATTTTGGGACGAGCGCCCTCGCCGCCGCAACCAAACGGCCGCCGAATCGATCGCTATGACCTTTCGACGATCAGTTTCCATGACGTGCACACGATCGCCGATGGGCCTTACGTCTTCCGTCAACACCTCTATAAAGCAACAACCATGGGTGGGAAGCCCTACGAAAACGTTTACGGATTCCTCTTTCGCTTCACCGATGACGGACTGATCGATCGCATTTGGGAACACTGGGGAACCTTGAACGCCTATGAAACCTTGTTTCAGGGGCCATTAGTTGTTCACGACCCTGATGAAATTCTCATGACGACGCCATCGGTTCGGCAACGACTCGATCTTGAACGGTCTGTCGATCGCGATGTGATCAGTGAATGCATGGAAATCGCAGTTCACGCGCCCAACGGATCAAACCAGCAGCCTTATCGATTCATATTTGTCGATGACGCCGAGACCAAAGCCAAACTCGCAGCGATCTATCGCTCTGCAATGGCCGATTTCATTGGTCGTCCTCGCACTGATGCTGCCGAAGATCGAGTTGATCGCACGTCTGAAGCGCAACAGCGCATCGCTCGAAGTGTTGCGTACCTCGCCGAGAATATTGAGAAGGTCCCGGTTCTTTGCGTTCCCATCGTCGCTGGTCGGACTGATGGAAATGGGTCTGGGGCCCATGCTGAACGAACTTCAACGTTTTGGCAGGCGGGCCGCTGGGGATCAGTGGTACCTGCTCTTTGGTCGTTCATGCTGGCGCTTCGATCGCGCGGACTCGGATCGGCGTGGACAACGTTGACGTTGATCCGCGAGCGCGAAGTTGCCGAATTGTTGGGCATTCCCTACAACGAATGGATGCAGGTAGGTCTGTTTCCAATCGCGCACACAATTGGCACCGACTTCCGCGTCACCCCGCGTAAGCCGGCTGAAGAACTGACGAGATGGAATCAATTCCGGAGTTCTTGATTCGGATCCCTTAGGTTTCTAGCGGGAGTAGCGCTTCAGCGAGGGCACTGAGCTCTGCGTCAGGATCAGCGTCTCCCACTAGGGGGATGATCACGAACTTCGACGCGCCGGCATCGATGAATTCTTTCAACAACGACGGGAGTGCATCTCGAGTTGGGATAACTGATCGGGGATCGAGTCCCGGACGGCGGCGTTCGATGAGATCAACAAATCGCTGGGGGAGTGGCCCATCCGAGTATGAGATCAGAGCGCCGTAATGCTGCGGGTCCATCTTGCGACCGAATTCGCTTGCAGCGGCTTCAATCACGGGAATTGATTCGGCGATGTCGCTGGGTGAGCAGAACGAAGGCAACCAACCGTCACCAACGCGAGCAACGCGTCGGAGTTCGCTGGGGGCGATGCCTCCGAGCCAAACATCGAGTCGTGATTGTGTAGGCCGAGGTAACACCCGAACATCATCAATAGAGAAAAACTCTCCGTGGTGTGAAATGACTTCGCCAGTCCAACATGCGCGCATCAACGCGAGCGCTTCATCGTGACGTCGACCGCGTTCACCACGTTCAACTCCAAATGCCCGTTGTTCTGGGGGGTCGACTGCTCCGAGGCCCACGGCGGGAAGAAAGCGTCCGCCGGAAAGCACATCGAGGGTCGCCATTTCTTTCGCAAGGATGACCGGGTTGCGGCCGGGAAGAACCAATACCGAAGTGCCGAGTTTCATTCGTGTCGTGCGACCGGCGGCGATGGCGAGGGCAATCATCGGGTCAGGTGTTTCGGCTCCGATCCGTTCCGACATCCACAAAGAATCGAATCCCAGTGATTCACAGCGGTCGACAATTGAGGCGAAACGATCGGGAGTCGCTGCCCCAGACAGGGTTCCGAGGCCAATTCCGACGCGGACTTTGATGGCGCTGGTCATGAGGCATCCTCGCACTTCATTGCACTTGTGCGCATCACTGCAGCAGCGATCGCTCTACCGGGGCGTGGCCGCGTACAGTCATAGACCTTGAACGCCCCCCGTTCCCCCTTTGGCCGTTTTGTGCGACTTGGCACACCTGTTGCTGTGGCCTTTGCCGTTTTGTCGTTGGCGGCTTGCTCAGACTCAAAAACAAGGCCAGCAGCGACGACCGAGTCGACTGCGTCAACTGTGGCAAACGCATCGGGGCCGATCGAAGGCGGAACGCTTGATATCGCGGTTGCGGCTGTTCCGGCGAAGTGGGCCCCAAATGGGGGGCAATGGACCACCGATGAACTTCAAGCAGCGCGAGCGGTTTATGACCGACTCATGGTTCGTGATGAAAACGATCAACCCGTTCCTGAGCTTCTTGCCTCGGTGGTTCCGAATTCAAGTTTCACGGCTTGGACGCTAAGGATTCGTCCAGGAGTTTTATTCAGCGATGGAACGCCGCTCACAGCAGAGATCGTTGCCTTCAATTTGAAAGCCCAACAGGGTGATCGTTCGAATGCCGACCTACTCATGCCAATTTCTACGATCACGGTGACTGATCCACAAACTGTTTTGGTCACGATGTCGACGGCTTGGTCGACGTTTTCCGAGGTGCTTACGACGCGAATCGGAACTGTCGCGGCGCCAGTGACCCTTTTAGGCTTCGACCCACGCCCGATTGGCACTGGACCGTTTATCTGGTCAGGAGTTGACGAAGCGGGCGTAACGATCCTGGTGAAGAACCCCACGTATTGGAAAAAGGGTTTACCTCATCTCGATGCGGTTCGATTGGTTCCCATTGCGGATGCTGCAGATCGTGTGACTGCTGCAATTGATGGAAAGGTTGGCATGGTCGCAGTTGATGAGCCGCGACAACTCGTTCGTCTCGAGAGTGTGCAGAATCGAGAGTCCAAAATAACGATTCATGATGATCGCAACGCAGAACGCCCAAAGGTGAACATCGCGTTGGAGACGGGCAAAGCTCCATTCGATCGATTGACTGCTCGCCGGGCAGTTGCGTATGCGACAGATCGGGCCGAGATTCTTTCGAAGGCGTTTGCCGGTCAGGGAACGATTGCTCGAGGAATGATGAGCGACACGTCACCGTGGTTTGTCGACCACACCGCTCCTACACGCGATGTAGATCGCGCAAAGAAGCAGGCGGAGGCGTATACGAAAGAGACTGGACTTCCGCTCACATTCCGCTTGTCAGTTTCTCCCGGCACGACGATGGAGCGCGTCGCATCGCTCTGGCGCGGACAACTTGAGCAAGCAGGGATCGATCTAACAATCGATCTTGTAGAGCCGCCGGTGCTTTCCCTCGCCGCTGCAATCGGGGAGTTCCAAGCCATTTTGCAGGTGGGGTTCGACTCCCCTCATCCGGATTTCTACGAGCCGCTCTTCTACGGCATACCTGCGGAACAAACGGCGATCAGTGGCAATCCCACGCGATATATCAACCCACTGGTCACCAAAGCGTTTAGCGACGCCCGATCGACTGCCGATGTGACTCGACAGGTCGATGATTACGGCACCATCCAAGAACAGATCGCAATCGATCTGCCCTACTTGTTTCTCGTACAGGTCCGTGAAGTGATAGTGACATCGCCGAAACTTCGTGGCGTCACCAGTTGGTCAACGGGCTCAGGTGCCGATGGTCTTGGTCAAGAGGACGCGACCGTGTCACTCGCTCAGTTGTGGTTCGCTCGCTGAATACCTGTGAGATCGGAGTCAGATCGGCGTTCCGGCAAACGGTGACGGGTCAGCGCTGACGGGGATCTCGGGCACTGTCCAGTCCATGCGAGCCGAAAGGTTTACTGCGACCGTTGCCCACTCTTTTGGGTTCCATCCCTGCGCCGATGATTCAACCTGATGGGCCTGGTTGATGTGCACAAAGGCGGGGAGAGTCTCGAGGCCAAAGGCTTTGGCTGCAGTGCGGTCGGGATCGGCGAAGACCAAGATCTCTGAAGCGAGTGGTCCGACGAAGTCGCGGACCTCAGATTCGGCCGCAGTTACGAGAAGCGCAATGCGAACGTCGGCCTCGGCATAATCACGAAGAATCCGAAGGGCAGTCTTCAGGATCCAGGAACTTTCGTTGGTGAAAGGGTCCAGAACCATGATCGCCAGATGGAAGTTCGTGGTCCATTCCGAGATCGGACGGCTTTCGCCAGTGAGGGGATTCAGTTCGACGGAAGCCTGCACATCGGTAGTCACAGCCTCAGAAGGTAGCGCGAGTAGGTTGGAGGTACCGCACACGGGCGAAGAGTCCGAGAACTTCTTTAGGAGTAACCATGTTCATCCCCGAAGCGCTTACTGGCACCGGCTACCACATCGTTCTTCTTATCCACGTTCTTGCTGTCATCGTGGGGTTTGCGCCGTTGTGGCTTACCCCCGTGATGATTCGTCTGACCGCAGCGGGCGATAAAGCTGCCGCTGACGGGCTCGAGGTCTCCATCCTCCGCTTTTCTCTCCCTGGCATCGGCATCGCTGGGATTCTGGGTTTCGGCCTCGCCGGGATGAGCGAGAAGTATTTCAAGATGTCGCAGGCGTGGTTGTCAATCGCTGCTGTGCTCTGGATCGTGCTGCTTGCGGTTCTGTTCTTTGTGGCTCGCCCGGCCATCAAGGCCTTCCGCGACGGCGACGTTGCCGCACGTGGCCGCATCATGATGGCAACGGGGATTGGTCACCTGATCCTTGTCGTCATGCTCTATCTCATGATCTTCAAGCCCGGACTCCCAAGCGCCTGAAGCATCTCGGTAGGGTGCTGCTCTAATGCACCCCGTTGAACGACTCCGCTATGTGGCAAGAGCCACGGGGTACCCCCAAAGCGTGATCGTTTCTGAAACGGCGCGAGCGCTTGCGAGTTATGCCAACGACCCTCAGGGTCTGGTTACCGCGTGTCGACGAATGGTGCAGCGTCAGCCTGGGTCTGCTCCATTGGTTTGGCTATGTGCTCGCGTCCTTTGCGCGGGCGATCCCTACGCCGAAATCCGTGCCGCCCTCGAAGAACTTGAAAATGATCGCACCTCGGTTGAATTAGCTCATTCGCTTCCCGATGACGCCACCATTGTTGTTCTTGGCTGGCCCGAACTGATCGGAGCAGCGCTGCCCCGGCGGGGAGACGTTGAAGTGTTGGTTGTCGACGTTCACCAAGAAGGTGGCGGGCTCGTGATGCAGCTCGTCGATGCCGACGTGAATGCCCTCGATGTTCCCCTGGCCGGACTCGGAGCGGCGGTTGCCGATGCCGACCTCGTGTTACTCGAGGCGTCGGTGGTTGCACCGACCGAGTGGTTGGGAGTTTCCGGATCCTTGGCCGCTGCATCGGTTGCGAAAGCGAACGAGATACCGGTGTGGGCAGTGGCCGGTGTCGGGCGCTTCCTGCCTCAGCGAATGTGGGAGCCAGTCCGTGAACGAATTATCCCCGAGGAACCATGGGACGCCGACGACGAGGTTGTTCCGTTGTCGATGATCGACAAAATCGTTGGGCCAACTGGTCCGCTTGCGGTGGTTGATGCGTTGCGCCGCACCGATTGCCCTATCGCAACGGAATTGTTTAAAGGCGACGTCATCTAGGTCCCCGGTAGGGTTCGGGTTATGAGCGCGCCGATCACTGACTCGTCGATCGTTGATCGCTACCTCGAACTTGGGTTGCGGATGGGCCGTCATATCGACGGCTTCGTCGACGCGTATTACGGCCCGTCCGCTATTGCCGATCGAGTTTCGGCTGAGCAGGTTTCTACGCCCGATTTTTTAGTTGCAAGCGCCGGCCAACTCGTTGTTGATCTCGATGCCGGAATGGATGACAGCGTTCTCGATGCCTCGCGCCGGCGATGGTTGCGTGCTCAAGCGACAGGGATGCATACCTCGGCTCGCAAGATGGCGGGGGAGCAGATCGCCTACGTCGACGAAGTCGAGTGGTGCTACGGCGTACGCCCCACCTTTCGCGACGAGGAGCAGTTCGACGCGGCCCACGAGCGGCTTGATGCAGTGCTTCCTGGTTCGGGTCCGGTGCGTGAACGCATTATTGATTGGCGCGAAGCACAGGCGATACCAATCGATCGGCTCGACGCTGTTCTTCGTTCGATCGCAGAAGATTTTCGTGAACGAACGCAACGACTCTTCGGTTTGCCTGATGGCGAGCACATTGCGTGGGAACTCGCATCGAATCAGCCCTGGTCAGGTTTCAACTATTACGAAGGGAACCTGCAAAGTCGGGTCGCCATCAATACCGACCTACCGGTATTGGCAACGAGCATTGGGCACTTAGTCGCGCACGAGGCCTATCCGGGTCACCACACCGAACACTCGCGAAAAGAATCGGGTCTCGTGCGGTCACGAGGCTGGCAAGAGGAATCGATCTTCTGCGTCGGAACGCCCCAATGTCTAATCGCAGAAGGGTTGGCGGACCTCGCACTGGAAATCATCGCTGGGGAAGTTCCCGACCTTCTTGTCACCGAACATTTACGAAGCAACGGGATCAACTTTGATCCGGAAATCGCACACGCGGTGCGAATAGCGAGTGAGTCAATGGACGCGGTGCGGGCGAATGCGGCGTGGTTGCTTCATGAAGACGGCGCTCCAGCCGATGATGCCGTTGCCTATATCGAACGATGGGGGCTCCTTCCTCATGCTCGCGCCGCAAAGGCGATCGAGTTTTTGACCTCGCCAACGTGGCGGGCATACATCTCGTGTTATGTCGAAGGTCTGCCGCTTTGTCGAAACTGGGTCGCTGGTGATTCCGATCGCTTTGCCACTCTTTTATCCGAGCAAATAGTTCCGGCTGATTTGGTAAAAGCGTGAAACGCTCTGTCACCCTCCGCGGCGAATCATTTCATTTCACCGATCTTCGCGAACTCATGGGGTGTGCGAACGAGCCCAAAGCCGGCGATCGACTCGCAGGAATTGCCGCCAGTTCTGAACGCGAACGAGTAGCCGCAAAGATGGCTCTGGCTGAAGTCCCGCTCAGTGCATTTCTTGACGAACCGCTCCTCGAAGATGACGTGACGGGCCTGATCATTGATTCCCTTGATCGGGAAGAGTTTGCAAACCTTCGATCGCTCACGGTGGGAGAGTTGCGAGAACTCGTACTTTCCTCCAATTTTGCCTCGGAGTGGCAACGAGGTCTGAAGGGTGCCCTGACGCCCGAAATCGTGGCGGCCACGGCTCGGATCATGAGTGCTCGCGATCTCATCTCTGCTGCAGCGCCGCTCCGGTCAGTGACTCGCTGTCGCAACACCATGGGTGAAGGCGGCGTGCTTGGAGTGAGGATTCAGCCCAATCACCCCACTGATGACATAGCTGGCGTGGTGCTCTCTGCGCTCGACGGATTGATGTTCGGTTGTGGCGATGCGGTGATTGGTGTGAATCCGGCTGGTGACGCAATCGAGAATGTTGTCGCTCTCGAGCATGCATTGCAGGAACTCATCGGTGCCGTTGGTGCGCCCACGCAATCTTGTGTTCTCTCTCACTTCACCACTCAACTTGTCGCGCTTGAGCGCGGCGCGCCCGTGGACCTGCTCTTTCAAAGTATTGGTGGCACTGAAGCAACGAACGCAGGTTTCGGCGTGACGTTGCAAGGTCTGGCTGAAGGTCGAGAAGCAGTGCTGGCCTCGCATGCAACACGCGACGGTTTCATCGGCGACAACGTCATGTATTTCGAGACTGGCCAAGGCACCGCACTTTCCGTCGACGGCCACGGTGGGGTCGACCAACTGACCTGTGAAGCACGGGCGTACGGGGTGGCGCGTGCGTTCGACCCATTCCTCGTGAATTCAGTCGTGGGCTTTATCGGTCCGGAGTATCTGGCCGATGCAACGGAAATCATTCGAGCGGGACTGGAAGACCACTTCATGGGCAAGTTGTTGGGACTGCCTATGGGAATCGACATTTGTTATACGAACCACGTAGAGGCCAACCAAGACACCACCGACCAGTTGCTCGTTCTGCTTGCGACCGCTGGCTGCAACTTCGTGATGGGCGTTCCCGGCTCCGACGATGTCATGCTCAATTATCAGTCCACGAGTTATCACGATGCTGCTGGCGTTCGCGAACTTGTTGGCGCAGGTCCGGCCCCTGAGTTCGCAGAGTGGCTCGAGCAAACAGGGATTTTTGTCGAAGGTCGGTTGGCGGAAGGTTCGGCGAACGGGCCTGAATCTCTGCAGGCGTTCGCTGAATCGATCAAGGAACTGGGTCGATGAGCGCAGACCTGCCTGACACGCTTCGCGGCGCGGTCGACGTTGGCGGCGATGTTTCCAATGTGACACCTGCGCGGTTACTCATCGGGCGTGCCGGGACCGCCTATCGGACGTCAACACAATTGCAGTTACGTGCCGATCATGCGTTTGCGAAAGACGCGCTCAATGCGACGTTTTCTCTCTACGAATCACCAATGAAGGAACTCGCGGAACGCTTTGACCTGTTTGAAGTCAAGAGCGAAGCCGCAACACGTGAAGAATATTTGGCTCGTCCAGACAAAGGTCGTCGGTTAGGTGAAGGCGTGGTGGAAACTCTGCGCGAGAACTGTCCGTCTGGTGTCGATCTGCAGATCGTGATTGGCGACGGTCTCTCACCACTCGCAGTGCGGTCTCAAGTTCCATCACTGCTCGGGCCGTTGCTAGACCATGCCGCAACTCGCGGGTGGTCGTTGGGGCGTGCGTTCGTTGTACGCAATTGTCGAGTCGGAGCGATCAACGACATCGGCGATGCCCTCGATGCTCAGAATGTTGTGCTGCTCATTGGCGAGCGGCCAGGGCTGGCCTCGGCCGAGAGTCTGTCCGCCTACTTGGCTCATCGTCCCCGAACCGGCGATACCGATGCCCAACGAAACCTTGTTTCCAACATCCATCCGGGTGGGGTGACGGCCGAGGATGCTGTCTGGCGGATCCTCGGATTGGTTGATGCCTTCATGATTCAGGGGCGCAGCGGGTTCACGGTAAAAGAGCCGGCACGGCCTACGTCGTTATCAGAGGGCTCAGGCCGATAGTTTCAAGGTATGCGAAATCCCAAGGACTTCTTCCGCCCGCTTGCTGTGGGTGCCCCCGAACCGGTTCGCGAGATTCCGGTTAAGCCCGCCCGCATGATCCACTTCTTCCCACCTTCCAACGAGAAGATGGTGAGCAAGCTTCCCCAGATCGTCCCAACAGTCGACGTGTTGCTTGGCAATCTCGAGGACGGCGTTCCCGCTGCCGACAAAGAAGCGGCACGCGCTGGCCTTGTGCATGTGGGGAAGACCATTGATTTTGGCAAGACCCAGTTCTGGACTCGCGTGAACTCACTCGATTCGCCTTGGGGTCTCGACGACATCGTTACCGCCGTTTCCGAGATCGGCGACAAGCTCGATGTCATCATGATTCCGAAGGTCGAAGGTCCAGAAGACATTCACTATGTCGATCGACTTCTGGCACAACTCGAGGCGAAAGCGAAACTCGAGCGGCCGATTCTCGTTCATGCGATTCTCGAAACCGCTCGTGGCGTTGCCAATGTCGAAGAGATCTGCGGAGCAAGCCCCCGTATGCAGGGTCTTTCACTTGGCCCCGCCGATCTCGCCGCAAATCGCCGCATGAAGACCACGCGTGTTGGCGGCGGTCATCCGGGGTATTTGGTTCGCCAAGATCCGGTCGACGGAAATATCGAAGGCGATCGAACGATCTATCAGCAAGACCTCTGGCACTACACGCTTGCTCGCATGGTCGATGCGTGCGTTGCCAATGGGATCCTTCCGTTCTACGGACCGTTTGGCGATATCGCCGACGTCGTCGCGTGTGAAGATCAATTCCGTAATGCGTTCTTGCTGGGCTGCGTCGGCGCCTGGAGTCTTCACCCCGTGCAGATCGCTATCGCCAAGCGCGTCTTTAGTCCCGATCCAGCCGATATTGCCCATGCGCGTCGTGTCATCGAAGCAATGGGCGACGGAACCGGGGCCATCATGCTTGACGGAAAGATGGAAGACGATGCATCGGTCAAGCAGTGTCGGGTCATGGTGGAACTCGCGACTTCGCTGGCGGCCGATGACCCCGAACTCGCTGTTACTTACGGACTTTGAGGATCGCGGACATGAGTGAAGCGCTGCGTCCTCGACGTTCTGTTCTCTATATGCCTGGGGCGAATGAACGCGCGCTGGAAAAAGCCAAAGGTATTCCTGCCGACGCGTTGATCCTCGACCTTGAAGACGCTGTGGCCCCTGACGCCAAGCCCGAGGCGCGAGCCCGAGTCTGTGCCGCTGCAGCGAGCGGCGAGTACGGCACCAAGGAAATAGCGATTCGTATCAACGGTATTGGCACGCAATGGCATGAGGATGACATCGCTGCGGCAGCCGCTGCTGGTGCCGATGCAATCGTTGTGCCGAAGGTGAATTCCGCTGAAGACGTCGCGCAACTCGTCGCCGCATTCGAAGCTGCCGGTGCGCCCGCACACACCAAGTTATGGGCGATGCTCGAGACGCCCATTGCCGTCTTGAATGCGGAGTCAATTGCCACCGCTTCTGACCGACTCACTGTCCTCGTCATGGGTACGAATGATTTAGCCAAAGAGCTCTATGCCGAACACGTGCCCGGTCGGGCCCCTCTGCTCTTCGGCTTGCAGAAATGTCTGATGGCCGCTCGTTTGGCTGGGAAAGTCATCCTCGACGGCGTCTACAACGACATTAAAGACGATGAAGGTTTTCGGGCCGAATGTGTACAAGGCAAGCAATTCGGATTCGACGGCCGGACTCTTATTCACCCGAGTCAGGTCGAACCTTGCAACGAGGTCTATGCGCCGTCAGCCGACGAGATCGAGCACTCACGCAAAGTAATCGCTGCATTCGATGAAGCCCAGGCCGAAGGACGCGGCGTGGTCACTGTCGATGGCCGAATGATCGAGAACCTGCACGTTGACAACGCTCAGAGAATTCTCGCTGTGGCCGACGCGATCGCTGCGCTCAGTTAAAGGGACTCTGGTTACTTCACCGCATCGAGCATGCGGCGAGCAATGACCTTCAGGCACAAGGTTTCGTCGGCCCCTTCGAAGATTGAAAGCACTCGTGCATCGACAAAGTAACGACTGACGTTGTATTCCTCGGCGTAACCAAAGCCACCATGGATCTGCATAGCTTCGCGAGATACCCATTCGGCGGCCTTGCAGACATAGGCCTTCACCATCGAGGCTTCAAGAATTCCTCCGTCATTGGCCATCAGCTTTGCGACCTCGTAGGAGAACTGTCGCGCCGCCTGAGTCAGTACGACCATGCGTCCGAGCTTTGCTTGCGTCAATTGATACTCGGCAATGGGCTGACCAAACACAACACGGTCGAGAGCGTATTGGTGAGCGTCTTCGTAAGCGGCCTGCATGACGCCGACGGCGCGGGCGGCAGTTTGCAAGCGACCGTTTTCGAAACCGGCCATTTGGTAATAAAAACCCTTACCGAGACCTTCATCGCCCCCAACTTGATTGGCATTGGAAACGAACCAGTTGTCGAACGCGATTTCGTAGGAGTGCATGCCGCGGTAACCGATGGTGTCGATTGCTCGACCTTCCATTTTTCCGCCACCAGGTGCGCCACCATCAACGCCAGCGTCCTGCACGAACGCGAAACCGTGGCCTTCGCCACGGGGCTTCGGCACCACAAACATTGTGAGTGCTTTGTGGGTGAGCGACTTGTCGGTGTTGGTCCGGGCCAGGAGCATGAGCGCATCGGCGCGCGCACCAAAGGTGCACCAGGTCTTGACGCCATTGATGAGCCAACCGCCTTCGGTCGGAGTGGCGGTGGCCTTAACGCCAGCAACGTCGGAGCCGTAATCGGGTTCAGTGACAGCAACTGCAGCCATGACCTCGGCCGATGCCAACTTCGGAAGCCATTCGCGTCGTTGTTCCTCGGTGCCACCGGCGAGAAGAGCGCGAGTAAGAATTTCTGGACGGGTAATAAGCGAGCCACCAGCGCCAAGCGAGACCTTGGCCAGTTCTTCGGTGGCTACGACCATTCCCATGTATTCACTTTCGCCGCCTTCGCTGTAACCGTCGTACTCGACTGGAACCGAGAGGCCGAAACCACCCAGTTCGGCCAGACCCTGAATGAGGTCTTCAGGGATATCTAAGTTTTCGCGATGGATGTGTTCGGCGACGGGTGCGATCTTTTCGTTAGCGAATCGGCGGAACGTGTCCTGCACCATTTCGAAATCGCTCTCGAGGTGCCGAGGCCCGGGAGTGTCGGCCAGCGATGCAAGGAACTCTGGTGCACGGTAAGTGGCGACGAAGTCACGCGTGCTGTCGAGTACACCGGGAGCGATGTTCCACTCGGCCTCACGGCCGAACACTTTGGGAAGGAGTTCACCAATGGCATCGGCAACAAAGGCGCAGGCCAATTTCGCTTCAAGCTCGCCCTTGGTGCCGTACGCGAGCATCGCTCGTCCGGTCTCTACCGCCGACGCTGCATGTGCGATGTCATAGGCCACAACCTGGTTCGCGTCAGGACCTCCGTTGGCGGCGATGTGGCGAATGCCAGCGTCGACTACCCCGTGGGCGGTCTCGATGACGGAAGCGGCAGTGGTGAGGTCCGGAGCGGTCATAGATGGAGGTTACCGTCCGGTCACATCGGTGGTCCGATCGGAGTCAGGTGTTGGCTGCGAAGTCGGCCAGAATCGATTCCATCGTGACGTTAGAAACCACGTTGAGGTCTTCGTCGACGATCTCATAAAGCAGACCTGTCGGCGAGTGTGCGCCGAAGAACACCACTCCGCCGTTCTCGCCACCTCGCTCAAGGTGGGGCAGCGACTCTGCGCCGGTGAGAGCGTAGTCACCCGCCTTACGCATGCGATGGCCGCCAACGACCCCACCCTTGTCGATATCCCAAAGATGTTGTTCGCCCTCAAGCACGATCACCGTGGTTGTTGCAGTGTGGCGATGAATGGGGCAGTGGCCGCCATCGCCACTCCAGCGCACGACCATGTCGAGCGTTCCGGCGTCGAGGTCATGGCCCAAGATTGTGTAATCGTGATTGATCTTGTGGGGGCCACCTTCGATTGAAACGCTGCGCCACTTGTAGCGAGAAGGATCAAACGTTCCGTTCAACATGGTGTCAACTCTCTCGTTGCTGGGTCGTTCCAGTGAGTGATCCATTATCGCGCCATTCGCGCAGGATGTCTCCGTATTCAGTGGGGGCGCCAAAGTACATGCCTGATTGACGTGATCGATCGTCAGGCATGCCTTCTTTGTTGTAGTAGCCGGGAGTGCAGTTGGCGGAGCTTTCGGCCGAGCCTTGGTTTCGGAGAACGATGGTTTCGACCCAAGCGGCTTCAGCCTCTTCGGTGGCTTCGATCGGGCCGAGTTGGTGAGTGAGTGCCTCGTTGATCAACCATGCCGAATGTGTTGCTTGGATCTCGATCAGATAGGGGAAGTTCACGGTGAATCCCGCCTGGGCGATGGACTGCATGAAGAGATTGGGGAATCCGTTGAGAAGGAGTCCGTGATACGTGCGTACTCCGTCTTCCCAAGCTTCGCTGAGGCTCTCGCCAGTTCGCCCGTAAATCTCGAAACCGGTGCGGTGGGCATAGTCGGTTCCTACTTCGAATCCGGTGCTGTAGATCAAGCAGTCGAGTTCGTGTTCGATGCCGTTGACCACAACTCCGGTTTCGGTGATTCGCTCAACACCTTTTCCATCGGTGTCGACGAGCCTGACGTTGTCTCGATTAAAGCTCTGCAGGTATTCGTCGTGAAAGCAAGGACGTTTGCAGAATTGTCGGTACCAAGGTTTCAATGCTTCGGCGGTGGCTGCGTCGTCGACAAGTTCGTCAACTCGTGCCCGGACCTCTTCCATCTTGGTGAAATCCGCGATCTCCATTGTCTTCGCGAGTTCTTCAGGGCTGAGGCCTGAGGTGTTATTGAGACGCATGGCGAGGAGTTTCTTGGTGATGCTTGTCCACGCATCATCGACAAGGTCTTCTTCGACGATTCCTCCAGCGGTGAGGATCTGAAAGTTCTCTATCCGTTCTCGTTGCCATCCCGGTGTGAGCGAATCAACCCAAGTTGGGTCGGTTTCTCGATTGGCACGCACATCCACTGATGATGGCGTTCGTTGGAAAACAAAGAGTTCCTGTGAATCTCGACCGAGGTGGGGGATGCATTGAACGGCGGTCGCACCGGTTCCGATGATGCCGACTCGTTTGTCAGTCAACCCTGAAAGGCCACCGTGAGAATCGCCACCGGTGTAGGCGAAATCCCACCGACTCGTGTGGAAGGTGTGTCCCTTGAACGATTCAATGCCGGGGATCCCAGGAAGTTTTGGTTTCTGAAGATGTCCGGTGGCGAGGGAAACGAACTTTGCTTTGAAACAGTCGCCACGGTTGGTGGTGATGACCCAGCGTTCACCGTCTTCATCCCATCGCATGTCCGAAATTTCTGTTTGAAACAGTGCATGGCGGTAGAGATCGAACTTCGTGGCGATTCGTTGGCAATGCTCGAAGATCTCGTCGCCTTTGCTGTATTTCTCTTTCGGCATGTAGCCGGTTTCTTCAAGTAATGGCATGTAGATGTAGGACTCAACATCGCAAGCCACGCCCGGGTACCGATTCCAGTACCAGGTTCCGCCGACGTCAGCGGCTTTGTCGATGAGCCTGATCTTGTCTACGCCGAGTTCGCGAAGACGCGCTCCGGTGAGGAGTCCGCCAAACCCTGCGCCAACGAGCGCAACATCGACCTCGTCGAAGAGAGGATCGCGCTCAATGATTTCTTCCGCCCATGGATCGCGCGCGTAACTCTCGAAACTTCCAGATGTCTCGAGGTATTGGTCAATGCCGTCGGCCCGGAGTCGGCGTTCGCGTTCGGCGCTATACCGAGCTCGTAGTTGATCGACGTCCAATGCTGAAGAATCGCTCATGATCCACCCCCAAAGGGGAGGGTAGTGGAATCAGTGTTTGATGGGTTGAAGAACTTTTCCGGGGTGAGCACCGGTCGAACCGCCATCGATCCAGGTTGGCACTCCGCCAGCGATGGTGGCGCGGAAACCCGCAGGAGCGCGAGTGAAGCGCCAAGTCCCGTGTGGAACGTCGTAGGCGCGTTCCTCGGCCCGAAGCTCAAGTTCTTCAAGACGAAACACCACAAGATCAGCGATCTTTCCTTGAGCAATTACGCCGCGGTCGGTGAGACCAAAGAATTCGGCCGTGCGGCCAGTGAGGACATGGATCGCTTCTTCGATGCTGATGAGCCCAGCGTCACGGACGTAGTGGGTGAGTATGTAGAGATGTTCACCCGCGGCTGAGAAGAGTTGAAGGTGGGCGCCACTGTCGTTGATGTTGAACACCGTGTGCGGGTCACGAATGGCTCTCACAACGTCGCGTTCGCTCAATCGTTCTGGGATACCCATCATCTGTGAGGCAAGACCATTGGCGACAACCCAATCGGCAAGCGCGTCGGAAACATGCAGTCCTGTCTGATCGGCGAGATCCTGCAACGAAATTCCGAGCGGACCGACCCCAGTTTCAGAGATCGTCAGAATCATCTCGTGAGGCCGATCGATTCTCGAAAGGCTTGACCGGGTTCGGTTATCCCAGTCGGTACGAGCCTTGTCGCGCCAAGTGGGGTCAGCCAATGTCGAAAGTTTCACATCGGTCGGACCGTTGATGACTTCGTTCCACGCAGGCACGCGTTGGAAGACGAGTGAACTCTCAAATCCGAAAAACGGCGCCAGCGGTTTGCAGTTGACCATTGGCCACATGTCGGCACCATCAGCATTGAGTTGTTCGTGAAGTTCCCACCATTCCGCTTGACGATCTGCATCACGCTCGTTGAAAGGAATGCCGGTGTACTGAGCGCGCACACCGCTTTCGCTAACGAGGGCACCGAATCGTCTGGCATCGACAATCGATAACTCGGTGTCGTTGAAGCGAGTAATCATCTGGACCGTTGCCGGCTTATGGAGCGCAACGACACGGAAGAGCGCAAGGTATTCCTCGTCTTTAGCGAAAAAGCCAGGAACGAGACGGAGGGAGCGGTCCTTGTCGAAGTGGTTGATGCTCAACCCGAGCGCACCTGCGGCGAGGCCTTCATCAAGGACTGCGCACATCTCAGCGATTTCCGCCGAGGTCGCGGAGCGGGTCCACGCGTCGGCGCCCATAACCCAGGTGCGCAACGCGAGGTGTCCGAGGTATCCGGCGACATGAACTGCAGTCGGTTGTGTACGAAGCGCATCCATGTATTCGGGCCATGACTGCCACGACCAAGGGATCTCTTGTTCAAACGCCTTCAGGGGAAGGTCTTCAAGGAAACACAGGAGGTCAACAATTTCGTCACGTTGTTCGCCTTTGAGGGGAGCAATCGAGTTTCCGCAGTTACCAAACACCATGGAGGTATTTCCGTATGCGGGCAGGGGATCGAGTTCGGGGTTCCACCACATCGCGCCATCGAGGTGGGTATGGGTGTCAATGATCCCGGGGGCAACGAGACAATCCGTCGCATCGATGATCGTTTCGCCTCGAGATGTGAGGTTTTGCCCTACTTCGGTGATGACGCCGTCCTTGACTCGAACATCAGCCGTAAAGGTCGGTGCGCCTGTGCCGTCGACGACTGTGCCGCCTGTGATCAGTAGATCGTTCATGGTTCCCCCTGTGTCTGGGTCGAATCTACCTTCGGAAACTCCTAGGCTCATCCTTGACATCTGCAGAGGAGAGTTGTTGTGACTGTTCATGATCGTCCGTTCGGCCGCCACTTTGAAGACTTCGAGGTGGGCGACGTCTACCGCCATTGGCCAGGGAAGACCATTACCGAAGCCGACGACCACCTTTTCTGCATGATCACCATGAACCACCACCCAACGCATACCAATAATTGGTTCGCCGAGAATGAGTCGCCGATGGGTCAACCACTTGTTGTCGGCAACCTCGTGTATTCGCTTGTACTGGGCATGAGTGTCCCCGATGTAAGCGGCGCAGCGATCGCCAACCTCGAAGTGGAATCGCTCAAGCACGCCAAGCCGACATTTCATGGAGACACGATTTACGCCGTCACCAAGGTTCTGGCCAAGAAGGAAACCTCCGACGGTAAGCGCGGCATTGTGACTGTAGAGAGCAAAGGGATTAACCAGCGGTCTGAAGAGGTATGCGAATTTCGTCGCCGCGTCATGGTGTGGAAGCGCGAGTTCGCTCCGCAGCGTGGACTTCCATACGACGAAGACGTTTTCACTGAAGACTGATCAATGCTTGGTTCGCCTGACGTCGAGGCGGTGCTCGCGTGGTCGGCAGGTCGACGAGATGAATTGCCGTGGAGGCAGACTCGCGATCCATGGGCTGTGCTTGTCTCGGAATTGATGCTCCAGCAGACACAGGTTTCGCGGGTCATTCCTCGGTGGCATCAATTTCTTGAGCGGTTTCCCACCGTCACGGCTTGTGCGCGTGCTCCTATTGGTGATGTCGTCACCGAGTGGGCGGGGCTTGGCTACAACCGCCGAGCCGTCAACCTCCACAGAACTGCTGTTGCGGTGGTCGAGAATCACGGTGGAGTCATTCCGAATGAACTCGACGCGTTGCTAGTGCTGCCGGGGCTGGGCCCGTACACCGCTCGGGCGGTACTGGCGTTTGCCTATGAACAAGACGTCGCGGTTGTGGACACAAACGTTGGCCGTATCCTCGCTCGACAGCGAGGCGAGCGGCTTACTGCACGTGTCGCTCAGACCTTCGCCGACGATGTTGTGCCCGTTGGTATGGGGTGGTCGTGGAATCAGGGGTTGCTCGATCTGGGGGCACTTGTCTGCATGAAGCGCTCTCCCAGCTGCGACGTATGTCCAACTGCATTGACGTGTTCGTGGTTTGTTGGGGGTTCTGTTGAGCCAGATCCTGCGATTGGTTCGGCCGCAGTCAGCAAAGGCCAATCAAAATTTGTTGGGTCGTTTCGTGAAGGTCGCGCGCGATTGCTCGATGTCTTGAGGACTGGCGTCGAGGTTTCGCCCAAAGAGTTTCGAGCCGCGTGCGGTTGGAACGATCGGGATGGCGGCGATCTCGACGCAGTTCGTGCCGCCGATTCTTTGGTTCGGGATGGGTTAGCGATTGAGCGTAAGTACGGCGCTCTCGCGTTGCCCTGACAATCAGAACTGAATGAAATCCAAAACCAGACGATTGAATTCTTCGGGTTTCTCGACCTGAGTGAAGTGTCCGGCTCCTTCAAGAATCACCGATTGTGATCCTGCGCTGAGTTCGGCGGCAACGTTTTCTGCAAACTCAACACCAACACATCCGTCATTTCGTCCGTGGATGTAGAGCGTTGGTTGCGGGGGTGGCGAACCGAGCACGTCCTGAATGTCTTGGTACGCAGATGACACTGGTTCGGTGCCCCAAGTCGCGCGGTAGTAACCGAGTGCAGCCGCGAGATTTTCTCGACTTCCGATCGAAGCACGGATGTGGCCCATGTCGACAGTTGCATCGTGACCAGGTGACCAGTCAGCCCAGAGTCGGTCAATGAACTCAAGGTCGTTCGCTGACACGACGTAATCGGAGAGACCAACCTGAAAGAAAAACATGTACCACGAGCGCTTGAGTTGGTCGTAGGTAGTCATCGCGGTTGCCATCGAAGCGGCGGGGGGAACAGCAGCGGTGACAACGCGCCGCCAGCGTTCAGGCGCGTAGGCCGCGGCACCGTACGTTGCCAGCGCTCCCCAGTCGTGTCCGATGATGACGGCATCACTGTCACCGCCGAGCGCTTCATGAAGTGCGGTGGCATCACGAGCGAGCGTGGCTACGTGGTACTGGCCGTCGGTGGGAATCGAGGTGGGCGCATAACCCCGCATAAAGGGGGCGACGGCTCGGAAGCCCGCATCGGCGAGGGCGGGAAGGAGGTATCGCCATCCATAAGCGGTATCGGGAAACCCGTGGAGGCAAAGGGCAAGCGGCCCTGAATCGCCGGCGGTGAGGCAGCCGTAGGTGAGTTCGCTTGTTTCGATGGTGGTGGCGTTGATCTCCATTTACCGAAGGTAGCGAGAATCGGGGAGGTGTGAGACATGTCACTAACCCTTCACTTCGTTTGGCCCTTGTCCTAGCGTTCCCAGTTCGTTCTTGCAGGGGAGGAGGTGGGCAGTGGAAATCACGTTCTACGGAGTGAGAGGTTCAACGCCGTGCGCCGGCGAAAGCACTTCGCGTTACGGCGGGAACACCGCGAGCATTGTTCTTCGCGAAGAGGATTTCGATCCGATCCTCCTCGATCTCGGCACTGGCGTGCGTTACTTCGGTGCAGACCAGAAACCCGGAGAAGAACTGCACGCCCACGCGTTAGTTACTCATCTGCACTGGGATCATGTGCAAGGCCTTCCATTCTGTCAGCCTCTACTTCTTGCCGGATCAACCCTCGATGTTTACGGGCCGTCTCACGATGGCGTTGGTTTTGCTGAGGCATTCGACGATTTGATGCGGCCGCCATTTTTCCCGGTGACCCGTCAGGATCTTCCGAGCAAGATTTCTTTTTTCACCCTAGAAAAAGGCGTTCATGAAATTGCCGGAGCCAAAGTCACAGCGCTTGAAGTTCCTCATACCGACACCACGTTCGGTTATCGGGTCGAGCGCAATGGTTTCTCTGTGGCCTATGTGAGTGACCACCAAGAACCTGCCGATGGCGTTTCGATCGTACCGGCGGTCCTCGAACTCTGTCAGGGTGTCGATGTGCTCATCCACGATGCGCAATACACACCAGAGGAATATCTACGTAAGCCCGCGTGGGGTCACTGCACAGTTGGCTATGCCGTTCGTGTTGCTGCGGCAACAGCGGTTGGGCAGTTGGTGCTGTTCCACCACGATCCGAGTCATGACGATGACATGCTCGACCGGCTTCTTGCCGAAGCGCAGGAAACCGGACGGGAGTTGGGCGTCGGTTCGATTACTGCCGCCTACGAGGGATTGACCATCACCCTCGCCTAGGATCTCGCCCTTGTGAGCGAGAATTCGAAGACAACTCCGTTTGATGGTGCCAAGTATCGCCAGGTGCTCGGACATTTCCCCACTGGCGTCACCGTCATTACTGCAATGACCGATGATGGGCCCGCTGGCATGGCGATCGGCTCTTTTACGTCGGTGTCACTCGATCCAGCGCTTATACTTTTCAGCGCGTCGAAGACTTCTGCGAGTTGGGCCAAGCTTCGTGAAGCCGGTAAGTTCTGCGTGAACATCCTTGCTGACGACCAAGAGGACATCAGTCGCGTGTTTGGGTCAAAGGCTGACGACAAGTTTTCTGAAATTGGCTGGAAGCGATCAGCGAATGGAGCGCCGCTCCTCAACGGCGTGCTTGCATACATCGATTGCGACCTGCACTCTGTTCTCGACGGTGGTGATCACGACATCATCCTCGGCGCTGTTACCGATCTTGATGTGAAACATGAAGGCGGAGCACTCGTGTTCTTCCGCGGAGGCTACGGCCGGGTGGCGTTCTAGAGCATGGCGATTTACGCACTAGGCGACATGGTCCCTGACATCCATCCCGATGCGTGGGTACATCCCGAAGCTGTTGTGATTGGTGACGTCACGATCGGTGCCGACAGCACCATTTGGCCTTGTGCGGTTCTGCGGGGCGACAACGGCGGAATTCGTATCGGCGAGCGAACTTCAATTCAAGACGGAACTGTGATTCATTGCATTCCCACCCGCCCAACGATTGTTGGTGACGATTGCGTGATTGGCCACATCGTTCATCTCGAGGGCTGCACAATCGAAAGCAATTCACTTGTCGGTAACGGTTCGGTTGTGCTTCATGAAGCGATTGTTCGTTCTGGTTCGCTCGTGGGTTCAAACGCCGTAGTGCCGAATCGGATGGAAGTGCCGACCGGCATGATGGCGCTCGGCGTACCTGCCAAGTTGCGTGAGGTCGGTCCGAACCAACCATTCATCCAAGAAATTGCCGTTCGTGATTACGCCGAAAGAGGCAAGTTGTATCGAGCGCAGATGCGCCGAATCGACTGACGCCGAGGAAAGTTCTTACGCGCCTGAACCCAGCCAGTTGAACGGGGACCAGGGCAGATTGCGCACAACCCAGAACGCAAACACGGCCAGACCGATAGCGATCCAGGTGCTGCGTTTGAATGCAAAATGAAGTTGGCGCTTGCCGGTGCGTCGAGCAATCGCGTTCCAACTAAGCCACGTCGCACTTGTGGCAAGAATAACGACAAGCAAAATATTGTGGCTCATGGCTCGCATGACGTCTCCGTTGAGGAGCGCATGGAGCCCACGAGTCATTCCACAACCGGGGCAATCGAGCCCAGTCATCGCCTTGAAGGCACAGGCGGGGAACACCTGCGTTTTGTTCGGGTCGACGATGCCGACGACGACACATCCAGCAAGCGCGATTCCGCCGGCGATGGCCATCCCGGGGTTGATGCGTCGAGTGCGCGCCGCGCTCGTATCGAGTGGAGAAGTTGCCTCATCAGGCGAATTGACGGGGTTCGTCAGCACGACTCTGAGTGTAGAGCCGACCTCGTCATGAACTGCTGTCGTTGCCTATGGTGAGGGCATGAATCTTGGACGCGTTGGCCTGTGGGCCTATCAACTTGACCTTGTTCCCTCTTCTCAGGCGCAGGAGACTGCCGCTGAAGTCGATGAGTTGGGGTACGGAGCGCTTTGGATCCCGGAAATGATCGGCCGTGAATCGTTCGTCAGCTCAACACTGTTATTGGCGGCGTCGAAGAAGATGGTCGTCGCCACGGGCATCGCTTCGATTTATGCCCGAGATGCGCTTTGTGCGAACTCAGCGTGGAACACCGTCTCAGAAGCGTTTCCTGATCGCTTTCTGCTTGGGCTCGGCGTGAGCCATGAAGTCATGGTGTCGGGGCTTCGTGGTCACGACTATTCAAAGCCCTATTCGGCGATGAAGTCGTACCTCGACGGGATGGA
>CAMAYJ010000006.1 GCA_945862505.1 Bifidobacterium breve
AACCCCAATGATCACCAAGAGTTGATGCTCGAAAAGAACCTCCAGGTTCGAGCCCTTATCAATATGTTCCGCGTTCGCGGTCACCTCGATACCGATCTCGATCCGCTCGATCTCACCGAACATCATCTGCACCCCGAACTCGACCCTGCTGCCTACGGACTGACGATCTGGGACTTCGATCGCGAATTCCTCACCGGCGGACTTGCTGGCCGTGACCGCATGACCCTTGCGTCGATCCTCGACGTGCTTCGCTCGGCCTATTGCCGCACGATCGGCATCGAATACATGCACGTCCAGGATCCCGTCCAGAAAGTCTGGATCCAACAACAAGTCGAAGGCGTGAAATTCGAACTTTCGATCGAAGAAAAGCAACACATCCTCGAACGTCTCAACGCTGCTGAAGCGCTCGAACGATTCCTGGGCACGAAGTACCTCGGACAGAAGCGATTCGGCATCGAAGGCGCCGAGTCAGCCATCCCACTTCTCGACTCGCTGTTGTCATCGGCAGCGGACACATCGATGCAGTCGTCTGTCCTAGGCATGGCTCACCGCGGTCGACTCAACGTTCTCGTCAACATCGTCGGCAAGAAATACGAGCAACTCTTTACGGAGTTCGAAGGCAATACCGATCCCGAATCAATCCAAGGCTCCGGCGACGTGAAATATCACCTTGGTCAAACCGGCGTCTTCACCAGCCCTGCCGGCAACACCATCGCTGTCGAACTTGCCGCCAATCCTTCCCATCTCGAAGCAGTTGACCCGGTTGTTGTGGGTATGGCCCGCGCAAAGATGGATCAGATCGAACCTCCGGGCGATTATCCGGTGCTTCCGATCCTCGTTCATGGCGACGCAGCATTCGCTGGTCAGGGCATCGTGGCCGAAACGCTCAATCTCTCCGAGATCACCGGCTACCGAGTCGGTGGAACCATCCACGTCATCATCAACAACCAGGTTGGGTTCACCACCGCTCCTACGGAAGCACGTTCATCGGTGTACTCCACCGACGTCGCAAAGATGGTCCAGGCTCCCATCTTCCATGTCAATGGCGATGACCCAGAAGCGGTCGTGCGAGTCGCTCGTCTTGCATTCGAATATCGCCGCACATTCAACCGTGATGTCGTGATCGACATGGTTTGTTACCGCCGCCACGGACACAACGAAGGCGACGACCCGAGCTACACCCAGCCGCTTATGTACAAGCGCATCGAGGAAACTCGCTCGGTTCGAAAGATCTACACCGAGGCTCTCATGCGCCGCGGCGATATCTCTCTCGAAGAAGCCGAGGCATCTCTCAACGATTTCCAAGTTCGTCTTCAGGTCGCACTCGACGAGACTCGATCACACGACGCACCACCTCCGCTCGAACACGCACCCGAGCGCGTCTTCAGCGGAGTTCTTCCTCACGTCGACACGGGCGTGACCAAAGAAGAACTCGAGGCCGTCTTTGCTGACCTCGAACACGTCCCCGAAGGATTCACGGTTCATCCCAAGTTGGCAAAGCAGTTCGAGGGCCGGCACAAGATGTTTGTCGAGGACAGTGAGGTCGATTGGGCACTTGGCGAAGCCTTCGCATACGGAACACTTCTCCACGAAGGCACGTCAGTTCGTGTGTCCGGCGAAGATTCTCGTCGAGGCACGTTCTCGCATCGTCATGCCGCACTTATCGATTACGACAATGGTTCGGTGTACATCCCACTGGCCGATGCCGTGCGCAACGACGCTCGGTTCTGGATCTACGACTCGCTTCTTTCAGAATTCGCGGTGCTCGGTTTCGAGTACGGCTACTCCGTTGTCAACAAAGACGCACTTGTCGTATGGGAAGCCCAGTTCGGCGACTTCATGAACGGTGCGCAGGTCATCATCGACAACTTCCTGGTTGCCGCCGAAGACAAGTGGCGCCAGACCTCGGGCCTCGTCATGCTCCTGCCCCACGGTTACGAGGGACAGGGTCCCGAGCATTCCTCCGCTCGCATTGAACGATTCCTCACCCTTGCCGCCGGCGACAACATCCAGGTCTGCAACGCCACGACTGCGGCTCAGTTCTTCCATCTCCTGCGTCGCCAGGTTCGGCGAGATCTCCGCAAGCCGCTTGTGGTGTTCACACCGAAGTCGCTGCTTCGAGCGAAGACCACACGCTCACCGGTGAGCGAGCTCATCCACGGGTCGTTTGAAGAAGTACTTGACGACAACGGCGTCGCCGATACTGCATCGGTGCGTCGGATTGTGTTCGCGTCCGGCAAAATCGGCGTTGAAGCACAAGCTGCTCGAGACGAAATGGGCGCACCCGTTGCCATCGCTCGAGTGGAACAGCTCTACCCGTGGCCCTATGCCGACGTCGCTCGCATCGTAGAGAAGTATGCGAATGCCGACGAGATCGTGTGGCTTCAAGAAGAACCCGAGAACATGGGTGCTTGGAACCACATCAAGGGTCGGTTGTACGAGGCCCACGACGACACCCACATCATCCGCCGGGTAAGTCGCCAAGAATCAGCCAGCCCTGCCACTGGTTCTTCAGCAATTCACCATGCCGAGGTCCACGACCTCATGGAATCAGCCCTCGGCGGCATCTGAGCAAGCGGGCATCGCCCCCGGTTTCAGCTTTCTCGAGTCGTCAGCAGATCCTGCGCTACGGCTTCCCATAGTTCGGTGGAAAGCCCCAGGGAGCGCGTATCAATTCGCTCGTCGTCTCCATGGAACATCTTTCCGAAGTCTTCAAAGGTCAGGTTCTCGCTGAAAAGCCCAAAGCCGTAGGCGACGCGATCCTCACGGCGGAAAAATCGCGCATCGGTGGCGCCGACGGTGAGGAAAGGAACCGTTTCAGATCCCGGGTACCACTGTTGGGTAACCCGAGACAGCGAATCCCACAGCGGAGTATCCGTCGGCGACGAACTCGACGGGTCGTAACTGATCTGCTCGATGGTCACTGCATCGGCAAGATCTCCGAGCGCCAGACGCAGTTCGGCCAAGACCATGTCCGCATCGTGGCCAGGGAGAGTTCGAATATCTACCTCGAGTTCGACCGAATCCGGGATGACATTGATCTTGGAGCCGCCGTGGATCACCGTGGGGGCAAAGGTCGTATGGGTACATGCATGGAACTGACGAGCCATGCCGAGCGGTAGATGTTCAAGGACGTCATCAAGCCCATCGACAGAAAGCAACGGACCAGCAATCTCTTCGGGGTAACCCATCGATTCGATAAAGCGACGCCAGGTGTCATGGATATGAGCTTCGGACTGGAACTCACCCACACGACGTACGACCTCAGCCGCCGTCACGAGTGCGTTGTCGGTCTTATAGGGCTAGGACCCATGCCCGGCAGTGCCCCCCACCTTGATCCGAACCCCAAAAAGCCCCTTTTCTCCGACTATGACAGGGAGCTTCAAGCCATTCGGACTGGGCAACGGAATACCGCCCGATTCGGTGATGACGTAATCGGCCATGACGGCTTCTCGCTCATGGGCCATCAAATACTCAGCACCGTAAGAACCATTCGCTTCCTCGTCGGCAACAGCGAGATACACAAGCGTGCCGCGCGGCGTGAACCCAGACCTTGCCAGTCGCTTAAATGCCACGGCCATCGACGTTGTGATGTTCAGCATGTCGACTGCACCTCGACCCCAAACCTCGCCGTCGACAAGTTCACCCCCGAATGGATCGCGCGACCAATGTTCTGGATTCACCGGAACAACATCGGTATGACCCATAAGAAGAAGAGTTGGAGCGGTCGGATCTGAACCTTCGATTCGAGCAACAAGACTGCGTCGCCCAGGAGCCGCGTCGTAGGTTTCAAGCTCGAGCCCAGGACCTTCAAGAAAGTTTTCGAGCACGTCTGCGCTTCGAATTTCGTCACCGGAATCGACTGCGCCATTGTTGACGCACGCATTCCGGATCAGCGTCTGCAGAAGTTCCGTGCACTCTTGTTCACCATTTTGCGAATTTCTGTTCATAACGCGAACAGTACGTCGCAGTTGCTTCAAACATGCTGAACGTTGCGTTTTTCTGCTCACCGACGCTGAGAAACCGTCGAAATTGACGCCTCCTTACATGCATTGATCAAAAGTTCGTGCTAACGGCGCAAAACAAAGAAATCCCAAGCGAGAGAAGGAGAAAATACCTGTGGAAAACTTTAGAAGCGCGTAAAAAGCAGTCCCCGAACTACGGCGCGCGCACGCGCTTCGCAAAAACGCTTCGTAAAACAACTCCTATAACCCAGTCAACATTCATCGAACAAAAAAATGCACGTGCAGCGCGAAAATCCTTGGATTCACCATTTGTGTGCGCAATGTGAGTACCGTTTTTTGTGCAGCGTCGTCACGAACCACGTGCGGCCTGCACTTCAGTAGCGATTCATGCAGCTGTTGTTGGTACCACTACACAAAATCATGAAGACGCCGAGGAGGCGAAGATGGCAGCAGTGAAGAAGCGGGCGGCCAAGAAGGCACCCGCAAAGAAGCGCACAGCGAAGAAGGCGGCTCCGGCCAAGAAGCGTGCGACCAAGAAGCGTGCAACTAAGCGCGTTGCCAAGAAGGCACCAGCTAAGAAGCGTGCAACCAAGAAGCGCGTAGCAAAGAAGGCTCCGGCCAAGAAGCGTGCAACCAAGAAGCGCGTAGCAAAGAAGGCTCCGGCCAAGAAGCGTGCCGCGAAGAAGGCACCAGCGAAGCGTCGTGCGACCAAGCGTCGTGCAACCCGCCGCTGATCTTCAGCCGCATACGTAGTACCCCAGTGCCCCGCTTCGGCGGGGCACTGTCGCGTCCAGTTCACACTTGAGGCGGCCTGATCGCTACCCTTGCCCGCCATGAGTGCACAGTTCATTTTCACCATGCACAAGGTGAGCCGGTTCTATCCGCCCGACCGAGAGGTCCTGAAAGACATCAGCCTCTCGTTCTACCCAGGGGCCAAGATCGGTGTCATCGGTTCGAACGGCTCTGGTAAGTCCTCGCTGCTCAAGGTCATGGCGGGCCTTGACGACGGCTTTACCGGTGAAGCCCGCCTCTCGCCCGGATTCACTGTCGGCCTGCTTGAGCAAGAGCCACATCTCGACGAATCCAAAGATGTCATGGGCAACGTCATGGATGGTCTGGGCGAAACCGCCACGCTGCTTGAGCGCTACGACGCCGTGTTGGCGAAGTGGGGCGACCCGGATGCCGACTTCGAGAAGGTGGGTGAGGAACAAGCCGACCTTGAAGCCAAGATCGAAGCATCAGGCGCATGGGACCTCAAGCGCACGATCGAGATCGCAATGGACGCTCTGCGTCTTCCCCCATCAGATGCGGGCGTCTCGACGCTCTCAGGTGGCGAACGTCGCCGAGTTGCACTCTGTCGTCTTCTCCTCAACAAACCCGATCTGCTGCTTCTCGACGAACCCACAAACCATCTCGATGCCGAATCGGTCGCATGGCTTGAACGATTCCTTCGCGACTACCCGGGCACCGTCGTCGCCATCACCCATGATCGCTACTTCCTCGACAATGTCGCTCAATGGATCCTTGAACTCGACCATGGCCGTGGAATTCCGTTTGAAGGCAACTACACAAGTTGGCTCGACCAGAAACAAGACCGACTCCGCCAAGAAGAAAAACAGGAATCGTCTCGGGCTCGAACGCTGGCGCGCGAACTCGAATGGGTGCGCATGGCACCGAAAGCTCGACAGGCCAAAGGTAAGGCCCGATTGTCGGCCTATGAGCAGTTGCTGGCCGAATCACAAGAAGCCCAAGGACGCGGAGACGGTCTCGAGATCTTCATCCCCTCCGGCGATCGACTTGGCGATGTCGTCATCGAAGCCGAAAGCGTCACGAAGGGTTTCGGCGATCGGCTTTTGGTGGAAGAACTTTCCTTCTCACTCCCTCGCGCTGGCATTGTGGGCGTCATCGGACCAAACGGTGCCGGTAAGACCACGCTGTTTCGGATGTTCACCGGCGATGAGACACCCGACAGCGGTTCACTCACGGTTGGCCCCACCGTGAATCTCGCTTATGTCGATCAGAGTCGCGACGTTCTCGACTCCGAGAAAACTGTCTACGAAGAAATCACCGATGGCAACGAGGTCATCAAGCTCGGCAATCGGGAGATGAACGGTCGGGCTTACGTTGCCTCGTTCAACTTCAAGGGATCTGACCAGCAGAAAAAGGTCGGAATTCTTTCCGGCGGCGAGCGAAACCGCGTTCATCTCGCCAAGGTGTTGGCTCGCGGCGGCAATGTGCTGCTCCTCGACGAACCCACCAATGACCTCGATGTCGACACACTGCGCGCGCTCGAAGATGGCCTTGAAGCCTTCGCTGGCTGCGCCGTCGTCATCAGCCACGATCGTTGGTTCCTCGATCGTGTCGCTACCCATGTGCTTGCCTTCGAAGGCGACTCACAGGTGCGTTGGTTCGAAGGAAACTTCACCGAATACGAAGCCTTCCGCAAGAAAGAACTCGGCGCCGATGCCGACCAACCACATCGCATCAAATACAAGCCGTTGGTGCGATGAGCATGGAACTGATCACTTCCGACTCCACGAGTCCTGCCTCACCGATCGGACCGCGTGCGATCCGGCGCATTGTGATCATCGTTTTCGTGCTCGGAATCGGCGGGATGATCGCTGGGTCCATTCTCGACAACAACGGTTTCGCCATCACCTTTGGCCTCATCACCGCTGTGGCAGCCCTCGCGCTGGTCCTCGTCACGCAGGTCTCGCCGCCAGGTGCGTTAGCCAAAACCGGTGAGCCTGCTCCCCTGGTAGTCGATGAACGACTTGCTGCCGATCTTGAATCGCGCATTAACGCCCTCGTCTCTGACGGCGCCGATGAGACCCAGGTTCGAAAACTTGTCGGTCGCGCCATTGAACTCGGCCGCCAGCAATAATCGGTCACGCACCTTCACTATCCATCTCGAATCGGAGCATGACGATGACCGCACTTGATGACCACGCGGTCGCCGAACAACTTGCTGTCGACGCAGGAAAACTGTTGGTCTCACTGCGGGCTGACCTCGCTCTGAAAGGTGCCGATCAGAGGACCATCAAGAATGCCGGCGACCGTGAGTCTCACGTATGGCTCATGGAGCAACTCGCTGAACTTCGTCCCGACGACCCGGTGTTGTCGGAAGAAGGTCGTGACAACAGCCATCGACTTTCATCGTCGCGAGCCTGGATCATCGATCCGCTTGACGGCACCCGCGAATACGGCGAAGGCCGCGAAGACTGGGCCGTGCATATTGCGCTCGCCATCGACGGCGAACCCACAATCGGTGCAGTGTCGCTTCCTTCGCTTGATCGCGTTCTTTCAACGGCAAATCCACCAGTTGTGCCTGATCGTCCCGCCGATCGCCCGCCTCGTCTCGTTGTCAGCCGGTCGCGCGCTCCCTATGTTGCACATGCGGTGGCCGAAGAACTCAACGCCGAGTTTCTGCAGATGGGTTCGGCCGGCGCAAAGGCAATGGCCATCGTGCTCGGCATCGCCGACATCTACGTTCACGCCGGCGGCCAGTACGAATGGGACAACTGCGCTCCGGCAGCTGTCGCTCTTGCCGCTGGCCTGCACGCATCACGCATCGATGGATCCCCCATGCGTTACAACAACGCCGATCCGTATCTTCCTGATCTCTTGATCTGCCGGAAAGAATTCGCCGAACCGGTGCTTGAAATCATTTCCGGTTTGTTCTAGGCCGCTACCGGGGATTCAGCGACACCCAGCCGTACACTCGTCGGCGATGTCGACTCCCACCGTCGCCCATGATTCCTCATCCACCGATGCCAAGGTTGGTCCCGCCGACCTTGCACTCGGTTCGTTCTCGAACGAACCGCCATGGATCGTCGTGCCCGCAGCGATGCCGTGGCGTGAAGTCGTCGATGCCATCCGCTGGAAAACCCAACATGACCTTCCCGAACTGACATCGGCGCGCCGACTCCCCGATGTGAAACGCGCCGTTACGGTTGTCGCCGATTTCGGCACTGCAATCGGCCTGTGGTGGGTCACAGGACGACGCAAAGGCAAGGCTGGCGATCACGCTGCGAGTCGTTCTGATCTCTCACGTCGACTTCGACTCTCTATCGAACGTCTCGGACCGACTTACATCAAACTCGCTCAGATCATTTCTTCGGGTGAAGGGTTGTTCCCTGAGGAACTCGTTTCCGAATTCAAAAAGTGTCGTGACCAGGTCCCCGCTCAATCGTTTGAAGTAGTCCGCGCCACAATCCAAGAAGATTTCGGCGCACCCCTTGAAGAAATTTTCGAATCCTTCAATGAGACACCGCTCGCAGCCGCATCAATCGCACAGGTACACGGCGCTGTGCTTCGCAGTGGCGAATCCGTTGTCGTCAAAGTGCAACGAACCACGGTTGCGACGTTGGTCAACAAAGACATTCGTGTCATGGCCTGGCTCGCCCCATTCCTTGTCGGCCGACTCCCATTCGCGTCACTCGCTAACCCACCGGCGCTCGTTGAGTTGTTTGCCGAAACGATCAGCGAAGAACTCGATTTCCGTCTCGAAGCGCAGAACATGCTCGACGTTGCCGCATCGTTTGTTGCCCTCAAACAAAACGGCTACATCATTCCTCGACCTCACCCCACCCTTGTCACCCGCCGCGTGCTGGTCATGGAACGTCTTTCCGGCTTCAACTTCGACGACGTGGAGGCGATGCTGGCCGCCGGCGTTGACACCCACGAAGTGGTCCGAACCGGAATGATCGGATTCATGGAAGGTGCGATCATCGAGGGAATCTTCCACGGCGATCTTCATGGTGGAAACCTCTTTGTTCTTCCTGATGGAAAAGTCGCGCTCCTCGACTTCGGTATTACGGGCCGCATGGATGAGCGTCAGCGGCGCGCCTTCTTGCGATTGATGCTCGGCGCCACCGTGAACGACGTCCACATGCAGATCTCGGCGCTCTGCGATCTCGGGGCGCTTCCATCTGACACTGACATTGATGCGGTTATCAAAGACCTCGGACTTGACGGCCCTGGCATCGACCCCACCACGGCCGATCCCGACGAAATGATCAAAGAAGTACAGAAGATCGTGAAGATGCTTCTCGGTTACGGCGCACGTATGCCGAAAGAGCTCATGCTCTATGTAAAAAATCTTATGTTCCTCGACGGCGCCATTTCGCGGCTCGCACCTGATCTCGACATTTTCGCCGAGATCACGCAGATCTCGATGTACTTCGTTCAAACCCACGGTGAAAAACTGTTTGCCGAAGTTGGCTTCGATCCTTCAGCCTTCGAAATTGATCTCACCGGCGTGAAGGACAGCATCGGACTCGATCGATCGGTTGATCGCTTCACCTACCGCGATCTTCAGGAACGCCGCGAGCTCATCAAGTCGCGATTCGAAAAGCGCGGAGTCAACTAGCTCGGTGCGCCTACGATGACGACCTCATGCGTCTTGTCATCGCCACCTGTTCGGTCGACTACGCCGGTCGGTTGTCGGCCCACCTTCCATTGGCGACTCGACTCATCATGGTGAAGGCCGATGGTTGCGTGGCCATCCATTCCGATGGCGGAGCGTACAAACCGCTTAATTGGATGAACGCACCAAATCGCGTCACCGAAGAAGAAGGCCGCTGGGTCATCACCAACCCCAAGGGCGAAATTCTCACGATCACGCTCGTTGAAGTGCACCACGATTCAGCGCATGAACTCGGTGAAGATCCGGGTCTGCAGAAAGACGGCGTCGAGGCGCATCTGCAGGAGTTACTCGCTGCGAATCCAACTGCGATTGCCGACGACCTTCGCCTCATCAAGCGCGAGTACTTCACCGACATCGGCCCCGTCGACCTGTTGTGCCGCGATGCCGATGGTCGTTCAGTCGCAATTGAGATCAAACGCCGAGGCGAAATCGATGGCGTGGAACAACTCGCGCGCTATCTCGAGCGCATGGATCTTGATCCCGATGTGAAACCAGTGCGCGGCATCTTTGTGGCGCAAAGCATTAAGCCTCAGGCGCGAGTTCTCGCTGAATCTCGCGGCATTGAGTGCGTTGAAGTCGACTACGACGAACTTCGCGGCATTGAATCCGACGAGTTGCGCCTTTTCTGAATCTTCTCAATCGGTACCCAGAGTGCATAACGCGTCATGTCGTACACTCTGTAGATGGACCTGAAGCAGACCCTCTCCTCGCGACGCCTTCTGTTTGGTGGAATCGCGGCCGCACTTGGCTTCTCGACCGTCGCTGCTCCCGCACTTGTTCCGATAGCAAGCGCAGCTCCCGCCGAAGGTTCAAACACGACCGATGAGTTGTCAGCGCAGGCGATCGGCACCTACAGCTCGTGTTCTGCGTACTTCGGACTCACGAAGCACTCCAACTCCGACCTCCACAGCTATGCAGCCAACGTCGTCAACAACTCCGTTTCACCCACTCCGATGATCGGAACAGATCTTGTTCCGGTACTCACCGTCACAGACGCTTCGAGCAACACAGTCGAATGCGTTCCCGAGCTCGCATGGACTGATTCCACTTCATGGGGAACCCTGTACTTCAACACGCTTGATACCGGGAGAATGATTGGACTCATCACCTATCCCGGCCAGGGGTATTACCGGATCCCCGCCACCTACGGGATCACCTACACGAGACCGGACAGCACCTCATTCACCCCAGTGTCCACATCAGTTCGATTCGAAAGCAACTACACGCGCAAGATCATCTCGGTCGACCGGACGAGCGTCCCTGCCGTGGCAAATGGCGTCTTCGACGCAAGCCAACCTGTTAGTGCAGATCTGACAGACGAGTTTTTTGTTGCTTTTTTCGATGCAGTTGAATCTGCGGGCAACGCGTCGCAACGTGCCTACGTCGAACAGTATTGGACCGACTACACCAACCTAGTTTCCTGCAAAGAATCAGACCCCGATTATGCCGCCACAGTTGCAACGCTGAGCACGCTCATCCCCGGAGTCAGCATCTCGACATGCACGTCGATCTACATCGCGACACGTGCGTATTACGAGGCATCACAGTTCAACGCAAGAATCAATGACAGCCTGATCACTGTCAGCATCGCCAACGAACCGCCTCCCACCACCACCACAACACTCCTGTCGACAACCACATCGACGTCGACGCCGCTTTCGACCACGACTTCCGCAAGCCAGGTCATCGCTCCAGCGTTCACCGGCTGAGCACCAGTCACCAGATGGCAGCCCCAGGCGGTGCAAAGTTCCCAGAGGTACCTCTCCCTCCACCGGGTACGCCAATGTGGCACGTGCGTGACGCGAAGCTCTCGCTAGGGAGATGGCGATGTCGAACGATCGGTGATCATCGCTTCACTGATTCTTCCGTCGTCGACGGACCGATCGATACAGGTGATTCCTTCGTCTACGCCTACTCAGACGTCGATACAAGTGGCCATTCGATTCTGCGCATCAATCCAGCGTTACTGCCCGACACTCCGCCCATCTGGTTCGTCGCACTTCCCGAACGGAACCAGCCATCACCGGCAATCTCGCTCGTCGCATTCATCACCAAAGACCATGCCCCGGGAACAGTCATCTCCGACCCCGAGTTCTTCTCGATGGCCGTGGACACCAGTCAACAGGTCGGCGCGATTCGTTGGTGGATCGACTCGGGCATTGTCGATCAGATCTTCGTGGCTGAGCAATGGCGACGTCAGCACTTGGGACGCGCAATGATCGCCTCGGCGCAGTGCTACCAGGTCCACAACGGCTGGACCCCGAGGTTGGCAAGCAATGGTCGTCGAACAGCATTGGGACAGCAGTATGCAGAAGCAGCACTCTTCCCTGATCGGTTTGCTCCGCTTGACGACCCTGCGCCGCCTATGGATCCCCCAAGCAAGGAGTAGCTCACCCACCGAATACGTGAAGTCGTTCATGACGAACTGCGCGGCATCGAATCAGATGAAGTACGCCTGTTCTCGTCCACTAGACGTGCGCCATAATCGACTGCACCGTAAGGTTAGGAGATGGCGATAAAGGAATTTCTCCAGTCACGTCGACTCCTACTCGGTGCGCTTGCTGCATCGCTCGGCCTGGCGTCAGCCGCGGCCCCTGTCGTTTCGGCCCAAGCATCAGCGCAGCCGGTTGAAGGCCCGGGCCCCATTCAGCCCAGCACAATCTCGGCCCCCGGCACCTACGAAGACTGCACGCCGTACTTCGGCCTCATGAAAGACAATGCCGACCTTCTGAGTTTCGATGTCGTGAACGTGAACAACGCCGTCTCGCCCACTCCGGTCATCGGCACTGACATCGTTCCCGTACTCACTGTCACTGACGGCACGCAGAGCATCGAGTGCATCCCTTCGCTCGGCTGGACCGACGAAGCAACATGGCAAAGTGATTACGTCGATGCTGGCTCGGGATTTGTCATCACTGGGCTCGTTGCCTATCCCGGTGCGGGCTACTACCTCATGCCGGCAGTCGATGGGACTACAGCGTTCTCGCTGAGTGGGGGCGGGTCCATCCTCCCGACGGCAAGTTCACTTCGCTTCGAAACGAACTTCGTTGGCCTCACGCTCACTGTTACCCCGCCAGCTCTCGTTCACACCTTCGGCGGCTACCTGCCACTCCTCCAAAGCCTCACGAGCGCGCAGATTTCCGACCCGTACTACGCAGCGGCGAGTGCTGTGGTGACGGCGGCCGGCGATGCTGCTCAGGCGGCATACCTCTTAGAACTGCTCACCGCAGGGCCCGAGACCTTCTGCGATAACACCACATGGGAGCCGCTCGTTCCGGACCAGAACTACCTTCGGCTCATTGCAACGATGCAATCGCTCCTACAAACCGTTACGACTACCGTCAATTGCTGGGGTATCGCTCATGGAGCCGAATTGCTCTACAACGTTGAAGTACAAAACGCGAAGATCCCCAACAGTTTGGTGACGCTCACCATCACGGACCCGAACGCAACAACGACGCCTCTTGCCGACCAAGCCCCTTCGTTCACTGGCTGAACATCAACATGGCAACACCCTGGTCTTCATCATTCCCAAACGTTGAGGCCCCACCTGCAGGAACTCCTGCTTGGTATTCAAGGGAAGAATCCCTTCCGCGAAATCGGTGGCGAGCACGAGCGATCGTGAGCGATGCCCATCAAGATGCCGACGTCATCGACGGTCCTATGGCCAGCAACGACGCACACGAATTGTGGCGAACCGATGTCGACCCCGATGGTCGCTCAGTTCTCAGCCTCAATCCAAACGCTCTCCGCAATGCTCCGCCGCTTTGGTTTGTCGTTGTCCCTGATCTCGACGCAACACGCCCCGCAATGATGCTGGCTGGCTTTGCCACCGATCACGTTGCACCGGGAACAGTCCTCACCAACCCCGAGTTCTTCTCGCTTCCGGTACAAAGCACAGACCAGGTCGGAGCCATCCGCTGGTGGCACCTTGAGGGCGTTGTCGATCAAGTCTTTGTTGCTGAGCAATGGCGTCGTCGTTTTCTCGGCACCGCACTCATCTACGCGGCGAATGCGTACCAAGTGCACAACGGTTGGCCATCCAAGTTGACGAGCGACGGACGCCGAACCGAACTCGGGGAACAACTTGCCGCAGCGACATTGTTCCCCGATCGATTCGCGCCGCTGAAAACGCTTTCGCCACCCATGGATCCCCCGAAGGGGAACTAACTAGGCGTCGAAGGTGTGGCGTCCGCCGACCAGCACGACGCGACCGTCTTCGCCGCGTGTTTGGAAGATGCACTCGCCGGCGCCTTCGTTCCACATCTCGATGGTGAGTTCTTCGCCCGGAAATACCGGCGACGCGAAGCGACCTTCCATCGAACGGAACTTGGCCGGGTCAGAGCCACACATCGTGTGCAACAGCGCGCGGCCGGTGAAGCCGTAGGTGCAGAGACCGTGCAGGATCGGTCGGTCGAACCCGGCCAATGCGGCGAACCACGGGTCGGAATGCAACGGATTGCGATCGCCCGACAAGCGATAGGTCAACGCTTGGTCGGGACGTACTCGATAGGACACCGAATGGTCGGCAGCGCGATCAGGAGCAGCGTTACGGTCGCCCGAAGGACCACGGTCGCCGCCCCATCCGCCTTCGCCACGAATGAAAATCGCGGAGCCAACCGTAAGCAGCAACTCGCCAGTTGCATTGTCGACACATTCGCCTTCGACGGCAACGACGGCGCCTGAACCCTTGTCGTAGATGCCGACAATCTTTCCGGTGGCAGTGAGCGAACCTTCCACGGGAATCTCGCGGTGTTGCACGAACGACTGCTCACCATGCACGAGCATCGCAAAGTCGAATGAACCGATTGCACTGATTGCTCCAGCGACTCCAGCGCCAATGACTGCCGCCATTGTGGGCAGCACGCGCTGCGGAACCTCGTGGCTGTTCTCGGTTGTGAACGCGAGTTCATCAATGCCTGCACCCACGCCAACGGCGTAGAGCAGCGCGTCCTTTGAGGTCCAGGAGTGAACAATTGGCGTGCCAGTTGCGCCAACGACATCGTGATTGATGGGCATGAAGTGTCCTACTTCCGATCGAGACCGAGCATGTCGGCGTTGGGACGAGCCTTGCCCATGAGTTCTTCAACAAGCGGGCCAACGGCGGAAGGATCAAGAACGTTGGTGACCTTTGGTCCTTGGTGCCAACTTTCGCTGATGGCAAGAAGTTCGCCGCGAACATCGAACACTCGACCAGTGACCTCGGAGGATTCCTCGCTCGCCAACCACACCGCTATCGGTGAAATCCACTTGGTCGACATTGCTTCCTTCACTTCTTCAGGAGCATCGCCAAGACCGAGGTCAGCAGTAAGCCGTGTAAACGCAGCAGGGGCAATCGCATTCACGGTGACGCCGTAGCGACCGAGTTCGTCGGCGGCGATGATCGTGAACGATGCGATACCGCCCTTAGCGGCGCCGTAGTTGGTCTGGCCGATGTTGCCGTAAATGCCTGAGGGCGATGTCGTATTGATGATGCGGGCGCTGTTCGTTTCGCCTGCCTTCGAACGATCGCGCCAATAGGCCGCGGCAAAATGCGAGGGACCAGCGGTGCCCTTGAGATGCACCTTGATGACAGCGTCCCATTCGGCTTCGCTCATGTTGGTGAGCATCCGGTCGCGCAAAATGCCCGCGTTGTTGATGAGAACGTCGAGTCCGCCGAACGTCGTGATGGCCTGGTTGATGAGTCGTTCTGCGCCCGCCCATTCGCTGATGTCGTCGGTATTGGCAACGGCTTGTCCGCCAGCAGCGACAATCTCGTCGACAACTTCTTGAGCTGGACCTTTGTCGACACCCGTGCCGTCGCGAGAACCGCCAAGATCGTTGACGACAACCTTTGCTCCCTCGGCGGCGAGCATCAGCGCGTAATCACGGCCGATTCCTCGACCAGCACCCGTGATGATGCATACCCGACCTTCACACAGTCCTGCCACGACGACGTCTCCTTCGTTCACCAATCGATCTGAAGCCCGATTGTGGCACGACCGGTTCAGGACCGCCGCAGACACTCGGCCGGCACGCCACCGACGGGTCCTAAAAGGGCTTCTAGGGCCCTGAAGCGCACTGTCACACCTAATCAGTACGTTAAGCGGTTATGACCGCTCTTCTGCCTGTCCTGACCCTCCTCATCGGCCTCGCCATCGGCGCATTGGTCGGCACCCGCCTTGCGTCACGTCAGCCGGGTGCCGATCCACTCGATGTCGACCGCACCCGAGACATCGCCAACGCCACGTTGGCCTCCACCATGCGCGAACTCATCGACGTCAACACGCGCCAACAGGCCGAAGCCAACGCCCGATCAGCGACCGAAGCGGCGCAGCAGCAGAAGTCTGTGCACGACCTCGTGGCGCCTGTTGGCGAGCAACTTGCCCGACTCGACCAGAAACTCAACGACCTCGAAAACAAACGGGTCGAAGATTCGGGCCGCCTGAACTTCAGCATCGGTTCGTTAGCATCACTTGCTAGCTCTCTCCAAAAAGAGACCGCTGAACTCGCGTCAGCCATGAAGAACACCAAGGTGCGCGGCAACTGGGGCGAACTCCAGCTCCAACGCGTCATCGAACTCGCGGGCATGACCGAACACGTGATGTACGAACAACAAGAACACATTGCCGGCGAAGGCGATTCGGCCCGACCCGACATGATCGTGCGTCTTCCCGATTCCAAGAAGATCGTCATCGATGCAAAAGCACCAATGTCTGCCTACCTGAATTCAATCAATGCCACTTCCGACATTGAGCGTGAACAACTACTCGCCAAGCACGCGGCCGACGTCATGGCCCATATCAATGCACTCGCAAAGAAGAACTACGCGTCACGAGTCGACGGCTCACTTGATTTCATCGTGATGTTTGTACCCGGCGATACGTTCCTCACCGCCGCGTTCGATGCCAACCCCGAGTTCCTTGAACAAGCGATCGCCAAGAACGTGTTCCCTGCGTCGCCCGGAACATTGATCGCCCTTCTCCGTGCAATCGCGTACGGCTGGCGCCAAGAGCAACTGGCCGAGAATGCCGCGCAGGTCGTCGCCCTCGGCAAAGAGCTCTACGAACGCGTTGGGGTGTTCACTGGTCATCTGCAAAAGGTCGGCAACAGCCTCACGAAGGCCACCGAGTCCTACAACTCGGCGGTGGCATCGCTTGAGACTCGCGTCATGCCCTCGGCCCGCCGGTTCGAAACGCTCGCTGTGGCCGCCGATCAGGCTTTGCCCGGTGTCAGCCCGATCGATGTCACCACCCGGCAGGTCTCACTTCCCGAGCTCGAAGCGGGCCCAACCGAACAAAATCCCTCCTGAACCCCTCTTGCCTACCGACCGGTCGGTAGACTGGCCTCATGTCAATCGAAGAACTCCAAATCGATACCCCCGACATCGATTCAGAAAACCCTCAAAAAGGGTCTGAGCGCTCAGAAAAGGGCTCCCTGAAGCCCGTTCTCGATGTCATCCCCGCCGAGGCCTACGACAACCCAACCTGGAAGGGTTTGGCCTACTTCAGCCGAGATCTGGTCATGTACGGCCTGATCATCGCCGGGCTCATCGTCATTGACAATCCCTTCGCCGTCATTGCCCTGTGGGTGCTGTCGGCCATGGTGATCTCTGGCTTGTTCATCGTTGCCCACGATGCCGCCCATGGTGCCCTGTTCTCCTCGAAACGCCTCAATCGAGTCATCGGCACGATCGCCATGTTGCCGTCGTGGCACGTGTACGAGGGCTGGACCCTTGGCCACAATCGAATCCATCACGGCTACACCGTGCGCGAAGGATTCGACTTCGTGTGGCACCCCTACACCCCAGAGCAGTTCGCAGCCATGTCAACACTCGGTCGGCTTCGTCATCGTTTCGAGTGGTCCTGGTTCGGTGCTGGCGCCTATTACTTGCGCGAGGTGTGGTGGCACAAGATGATCGTGGGCGCACCGCCGGCCCGATGGGCAAAAACCATTCGCCGTGACCGAATCATCGTTTGGTCATTCGTTGCCGTGGCATCGCTTGCACTCGGCGCTCTTGGCTGGGCGAGCTACGGGGGCGTTGTCGGCATCCTTTGGATGATCCTCAAGGTGTTGGTTATTCCTTTCCTTGGTTTCAATTTCGTCATTGCTTCATTTGTGCACCTCCATCACATCCAACCCAACATTCGTTGGTGGAAGCGTCGCGAATGGACAAAGTGGCACGGTCAGATGGAAGGCACCACTGTGCTCCGGGCTCGTTTCGGACTCAACTTCTTCTTCCACTGGATCATGGTGCATGTCCCCCACCACGTCGACATGCGCATCCCGATGTACAACCTCGAACTTGCGACCGACGCGATGAAAGAAGCCTTTCCAGGCACGATCCACGACGAACCGCTTCGATTCATGGACTTCGTGCGCAATACCCGCGTGTGTCGTCTCTATGACTTCGACGAGGGTCGCTGGTACACCTACCGCGAAGCCGCAAAACGCCCAGCCGCCGAGCAAAATTCCGAACCAGTTGCTGCTTAAGGCTCGTTGCCCGCACTACGCGAGCACCTCAACCAGATGTCTACGAGTTAGTTCAACAATGCCGATGCATCAACGGTGACCGTTTCACCAGAACCATCAATGACTTGGTATTCAAAACCCTCTTCAACGATCGCGTCATCGGCACCAAAGGCAACGGGAATCTTGTTGCACGCGTTTCGCATCAGGTAACTAACAATCTCAACGAGTTCTTCGCTGTCATAGGACTGGGTGAGGCGGCCAAAGAGTTCTTGGTCGATTACTGGCGGGCCGACGAACATCGCATCGACCAGGTCGAGTACCGCGAGAGTTCCCGCCGAAAGTTTGCCGACCGACGCGGGATCTTCTGCCCCGAGGAGTGCGGCATCAGCGCCTGCATTCAGTGCGGCAACGCTGCGAACTGATTGACAACGACGACACTGATGGAGCCGCGCCCCACGTAGACGCATGAGTTCCTTCGTTACTGGGTCAACGACCTTCAGTCGCCCAGTAGCAGCCAGTACGTCCATGATCGCCGCCATCGGGTCGGCCGGAATCTCGCCACTCGCTCCCCACGCCCACGTATCGGTGGTGATGGTTTCGCCAAGAAGGGCGCTCAGAACGACTCCAGCGCGTTGCCCAACATCGAGCAGATACAACGCTTGAACAAATGGCCCAATCTCCGCGCCAAGCGCTCCGGCTGATGCGGCCAAGGGGCCTGCAAGAACGCCAGTGACGTCGATGACAAATTGCTCCGTCAGCGCCAGCGCAGCTTTCTGTCGTTCATCGAAGGCGTCGGAGGTCGGCCAAGAACTGAGTTCCGCTGCTTGTAGTTCGGAAATTGGTCCCCACGGCTTTGCGGTGAGTTCGGTTTCGTTATTGAGCAACACGGCGACACGCCGACGAGCAAGTTCAACAAGTGTGTTGTCACAAGATGCACGCACCGACTCGCAGGCCACAGCGAGTGCTGCAAGTAGCTCTGGTGCGTCGACTTCACGCGGGTCAGACATCAGCGAGCTCCTCCAGGCGTGAATGAAATGGGAAGGCTCTTCACGCCATTGATGAAACTCGACCGCAATTGCACAGGCGGCCCGGCAAGTTCCAAGTCAGGGAGTCGGGTGTAGAGCTCACGGAACATAAGCGCGATTTCTCGACGAGCAAGATGCGCTCCCAAACAGAAATGTGGACCAGGCCCGCCGAATCCAACATGAGGGTTTGGATCTCGAAGCACATTGAACGTGTCGGGATCGTTAAAGACTGCTTCGTCGCGGTTCGCTGATCCGTAGAACATGATGACTTTGTCGCCCTGATGAAATTCATGACCCGAAAGCAGGTAGTCCCGGGTGAGCGTGCGCCGCATCCAGACAACCGGCGATGCATAACGCACAATTTCCTCGACTGTCGTTGACATGGTGCCCTCGATGTCGGCGAGAAAGAGTGCGCGTTGATCGGGGTTCTGCGAAAGATGCGTGATGCCGTGGTTCAACGCCGTGCGGGTCGTTTCGTGGCCTGCGACGGAAAGCAGAATGAAGAACGAGGCGAGTTCGTCACCTGAAAGTTGCTCGCCATCGACTTCGGTATTTACGAGGGCTGATAGAAGATCATCGGTAGGGGTCGCTCGACGGAGCACTGCGAGTTCGTTCAACAGTCCTGCCAACATCGCTCCTGCTTCAAGGAAGGCAGTGATCGGATCGACGCCTTCGGGAATGAAATCGGGATCGCCACCGGAGAGGATGATGTTCGACTGCGCCAACACCATGTCGTATTCGCTGTGTGGAATTCCCATCATGTCGAGAATGACCAAGAGTGGAAATGGCATCGAGACGTCGGTTACGAAGTCGATCTCCCCTTTCTCGACAATCTTGTCGACAACCTTTTTCGCGGTTTTCTCAACGTCGTCGAGAACAGCATTCAACATGCGCGGCGTGAACGTTCCCGAAACGATTTTTCGTAGACGTGCGTGGCGCGGATCATCCATCGAAATGAGCGATCCGTAGAACTCATTCATTTCTGCCGGCATGTCGAGAATCGAAACTGCGCCCTGGCCCGAGCAGAAGATTTCAGGATGACGACTGATCTCCAAGATGTCATGCATTTTGGTGATGGCGTAATAACCGGGGCCTGCAGGGAATGGATCAATGATCGGTTCCGGGAAATAGGCGATTGGGTTTTCGCGACGCAACGTGGCAAATGCGGCATTGCGCTCGTTCCAAGGCTTGGCCCAGAACTCAATATCGGAAAGATCGATGTTTTCAAGTTTCATAACGACTCCTAGACGAGAAGAAAGAATTCAGAGGGCACCGGAGCGATCGGTGGTTTCAATCAGTTCGAGACATTCACCATTCGGCCCGGGCCAGAACAGAACAAGCAACAGTGGGAATTCATCTCCAACCGACAGTTCTTCTGTCGGCAGGAACGGAATAGAACCGGCAGCGCGGATAACTGCTTCGTCGGCTGCGCAATCGGTCGTCGACCATGCCATCCGAAAAATTCCGAGTTCGTTGGCACCGCGCACTCGAACCGCAGATTTCGGAGCAGGATCGAGCCACTGAACGAGCGCAACGGTGAAAACCGAGCCTTTGTCGGCAAGCAAAACAGTACGGACAGTTACGTCGGTGTCACGACCATAAAGATCTCCGGGCCATACCATTTCAGTGACATCCTGGAGTGGAGAGAGGCCCATGACCTCTTGGTAGTACTTGAGCGACTCGTCAATATCGGCGCAGTTCACAACGACCTGAGCGATTGATGTTTTCTCACCTTGGAACAAACCAACGGGAATACCATCGGAATCGAGCATCATCGCAACGATGAGTCGAGCATCACCGCCATCAATCTCACGCGGACCCGCAACCAGCGTTCCTCCCGCAGCAACGGCACGCTCCACGGTTGCGTTGATGTCAGGAGTTGAAAGTATCAACCGGTTGTAACCGGGCTCGCCATCTAGGCCAGGAGCGGTGCCAGTCGGTAGCGGCGTCTTCCACTCGAGGAGATCAAGCGAAAGTCCATCCAGTCCATCATCGGAATGCATGATCCAGGCATCCCACGCGACTTCATTAAGACCGAATGCTGCGCCCGACTGGTTCTTACTCGGCACGGTTCGCAATACGCGTCGAAGCCCGAGTGCTTCGTAAAACACAACAGAAACCTCAAGATCAGAGCAGTTCGAATTGCAGTGATAAATGCGGCTTCCCTGAATGGCCATCGTCGAATCGTAGGGCCACCGAACCGGCAGCGCCTTCAGCGCTCAGTAGGACTCAGGATCGTCAATAACTGACTGCGGCACGGGGAAGTTATAGAGCTCTGAAGCGTTCTTCCACGTAATGCGAGCGATGTCCTCAGCCGGCAGATCGCCGATCTCGTGCTTGGTCACCGTCTGTGTGTTTGGCCAGGTTGAATCGCAATGCGGGTAATCGCTCTCAATGAGGATGTTCTCGATGCCAATGCGATCTCGCTGAACAAACGCAGATGGGTCCTCAACCGCGCAGAACCAAAAGTTTCGTTTGAGAACCTCGGCTGGGGTGAGGTCGGTGCCCTTCCACGTTCCGTACATTTCGTGATAGCTGAGCATGTGATCGAGGCGATCCATGAGCCCCGCCACCCATCCGATTCCGCCTTCGGACATGCAAAGTTTCAGATCTGGGAATCGAACGGGAAGTAACGAATACAACCAGTCGACTGCGGCGAACATCGCATAACCAAAAAACAACACACCGACGGTGTCGCCCGGAGCATCCGGAGCAGTCGCCGGCGACGTACCTGAAGAACCGATGTGAAGATTCACAACCGTTCCGGTTTCCGCGCAAGCCTGCATCATCGGATCCCAGTACCCAGTGTGAAGTGATGGGAGCCCAAGCATGTGGGGCGCTTCGGAAAACGTCACAGCCCTGAAGCCGCGCTCGGCATTGCGACGAATTTCCTCGGCGCCAAGCACGGGATCAAGCAGCCACGGAATCTGACACGGCACAATGCGGCCCGGATGGGTGCCGGCCCACTCTTCAAGGTGCCAGTCATTCCATGCGCGAGTCGTCGCCAAAGCGAGTTCGACATCATTCGTGGTCGTTTGCAATCGCTGACCACAAAAGCCCGGCAAAAAGGAGGGAAAGTTCACCGACGCGTAAATGCCGTTGAGGTCCATGTCAGCGATGCGGGCATTGATGTCCCACGCACCGCGTCGCATCTCGTCAAAACGAGCGGGCTCGAATGAATACTCCGACACAGGTCGGCCGACGACCGCATTGAACCCGACGTTCGGAAATTCCATTCCGTCGTAGACCCAGGTTTCGGAGCCGTCATCTTTTTCAATGATTCTCGGTGCCCGGTCAGCCAACTTCGCTGGGAGTCGACCTTCGAAGGTGTGCGGTGGCTCAACAATGTGATCATCGGCGGAGATGATCGTGTAGTCGCGCTTGCGTCGTTCTGGCTCAGGCAGAAACGTGACGCCGCCAGTTTTTGATTTTCCACCGGTGGTGAAATTGAGATTGGACGCGAGGTCATCGATATTGATGGACACGGCTCACTCCAGCACGTTGGGTTCTTCACGGATAAGACGGCGGACCGCTCCGGCCCAGTAAACCTCGGTACCGCGTTCGAGCAATGACGCCTTCATGGCGGGGCGAACAATCGGCGGCACGATAGTTGCTGATCGACCAGCAACGAGCACGTCGTACATGAGCTTGCACTGACGATCAAGGGTGGCGGACTTATAGGTCGCTTCTTCGATCGTCGGCGCAGTCACGATCACGCCATGATTCGCCAAAATCACTACAGAGGCATTCCCGATTCGCTCGGCCAGGTCGGCACCGAGTTCTGGCGAATCGATTTCACCCGAATACTCGCTGACGAATCCGAGTTCACCGTCGTACATCGATGACTGTTGGTGGAGAAACTCAGGAACAAGCCCAAGCGCCGCCAACAGCACTGCGTAATACGGATGATTATGAACAACGACACGAGATTCGGGGCGACGTCGATGCAGTTCAGTGTGAATTTGAACGGCCGGAGTGACATCCCACTTTCCGCCGATCACGTTTCCGTCGCGATCAACGCGACAGATGTCTGATGCAGAGACTTCCTCCCACCAAAGTCCCCACGGATTGACCATCATCGCTGAGTTATCGGCGTTGGCCCATGTGATGTGCCCGGCAATGTTTTCGCTGAATCCTTCACGAGCAAGAATCCGAAACGAACACGCCAATTTCTGTTCATCGGTGAGTTCCACCCCAATTGGTGGGGTAATCGATGGCGACCACGCGTCGGCGCCACCCTTTGACAAAGCAATGCCCTCTGGAAGTGAAGCTGCGCCAAGGGGCGCTGCGTCATTCGCTTCAATTGTCATCGTGCAACCCCCCGGTCGACATATATGGGCCACGTTAGATGCCAAACCCACGCATCAGACCATCGAATGTGGTTGCCTTTCGCCATGACGACTGTCGCAACTGCCAATGGCGCTCTAGAGGGCCAAGACAATCCCGGATGCACCGCGTTCCTCGGTATTCCTTTTGCCGAGTCACCGGTGGGGCCGTTGCGCTGGGCTCCTCCCGTCCCGGCCCGCCACTGGGAAGGCGTTCGCGACGCCACTACATACGGGTCAGCCCCATGGCAACCCACCGGGGGCCCTCTCGACGGACTCGTTCCAGGGATGGGCAGCGACGATCAGTCCGATGACTGTTTAAACCTCAACATCTGGACCCCATCGCTCGATGATTCGCGACCGGTGCTGGTCTGGATCCATGGAGGAGCGTTCTCGTTGGGCGCCGGTTCTCTTGCGGTGTACAACGGTTCTCGAATCGCCGCCGCAACGAACACCGTCGTGGTCACTATCAACTACCGCGTGGGCGCCCTCGGATTTCTCGTGATCGGCGATCCGTCGTGCACCCCAAATGTCGGGCTTCTCGATCAGGTGGCTGCCCTCGAATGGGTTCGCGACAACATCAGCGCATTCGGTGGCGACCCTGACAACGTCACCATCTTCGGAGAATCTGCCGGCGGTGGCAGCGTGCTTTCTCTTCTCGCCATGCCCGCAGCCGTTGGAACCTTTCAACGAGCAATCGTCCAGAGCGGAGCTACCGATCTACTTCTTGATCGCGAGCGAGCCCTGCTTGTGACTGAGGCCGTGGCTCGCTGCGCCGGACTTGATCACGTCGATATCGATGCGTTGCGCGCGATTTCGGGGCCAGACCTCATCGCTGCGCAGGCACAAGCCGCCGGCGAACTGTTCATGACCGTCGGAACGATGCCCTTCCATCCCTGTGTCGATGGCGTTGTCCTTCCCCAAACTTGGCTCGAGGCTGCGGCATCTGGCTTCAACCCAGTACCCGTCATCATCGGAACAACCCGTGACGAAATGGACCTCTTCAAAATGTTCGATCCAGCAGCGGCAACGCTCGATGATGCTGGGCTTCGCGCTCGACTCAGCGCAACTGGCAAGAGCATCGACGCACTTATTGACGCCTACGCGGCAACCGGAACGACAGAACCACCAGCTGTCTGGGCTCGGGTCAACACCGATACCGCCATGTGGCTGCATGCACTCGCCATCGCCGAAGCCCGATCCGCGCACGGACCAACGTGGATGTATCGCTTTGATTGGGAGGCCGCGTCATCAGGTATGGGCGCACCCCATGGTGTCGATATTCCCTTCCCATTCACCACCATCGACGTCGATGGCTGGGACACCTTTGTCGAAGATCCCGAACAAGCAATGTCCCTCGCATCAGTGATCCAGCAGTCATGGGCCGACTTTGCCAACGATGGCGTCCCGACACTGGGCGATACTGAGTGGCCAGCCTTTGGCACCGAAAACCGGACTACTGCGATTTTCGGACGAAAGATCACGGTTGAATCTGACCCCAATGGTCAAGTTCGGCAAGCATGGCATGCCTGAGCGCTCTGTCTAAAGAGCGTTCAACAATTCAGGGGGAACAATGAAGTACACATCGCTCGGGACCACCGGCGTTTCTGTCAGCAGTTATTGCCTCGGGGCGATGATGTTTGGGCAGATGGGCAATACCGATCACGCCGAATGCATCCGTATTATCCATAAGGCGATCGACGCGGGCATCAACTTCATTGACACGGCCGACGTGTACTCCGGCGGCGAAAGCGAAGAAATCGTCGGCAAGGCCATCGCTGGACATCGCGACAAACTCGTCATTGCCACAAAGATGTTTAACACGATGGGACCCGATCGAAACCAGCGAGGCAACTCTCGCCGTTGGATGGCTCAAGCAATTGAAGAAAGCCTCCGACGCCTCGACACCGACCGTATTGACCTCTTTCAATTGCATCGCTTCGACGAAAGTGTTGCGCTTGAAGATTCCATGGGTGGCCTCACCGATCTCACCACAAACGGAAAAATCATCTACGCCGGACATTCAGCGTGGCCCACCGAACGGATGGTCGAAGCGCAATGGACCGCCGAGAAGATGGGATTCGTGAAATTCCGCTGCGAACAAGCCTCGTATTCAATTCTCAAGCGTCGCATTGAACGACACGTGCTTCCAACAACCGCGCGCTACGGCATGGGAGTCATCACCTACAGCCCGCTCGGCGGAAGTTGGCTTTCAGGTCGTTACCGCGAACTCGGCGACGTCCCCGAATCATCACGCCTCGCCATGATGGGCAAACGTTGGGGTCAAGAACTCGATTCACCACAGAATCAGGCCCGCATGAACGCAACCGTTGCCCTGCAATCGCTTGCCGACGATGCCGGTATTCCGCTTGCCCATCTCGCAACGGCGTGGGCGATGGAACACCCCAATGTCTCATCAGTCATCATTGGGCCACGCACCATGGAACAACTTGACGATCTCATCTCGTGTGCCGAACTTCGCCTTGATGCCGATCTTCTCGACGCGATCGATCAGATCGTCGCTCCCGGCGGAGACGTTGTTGAGGAAGACAAATCCATTGATCCCCCGTCACTCCGGGCCAAGTCCCGCCGTCGACCAGCATGAAAGATTTCCAATGACCAATATTGAACGAGTTCCCTACGACGAGTTTTCTTTCTTCAAGGACAACGCGACCGAAGTCGGAATTGCATGGAATGGCCCGCCAGCGGTTCGCCGAGTCCGCGTCAATGTCGATGCCGAACGCGCGCTCAGCGCACTTGTGTGGGGAACCGCGCCACCAGAGATCGTGTTCTTGCACGGTGGTGCGCAGAACGCTCACACCTGGGACACCGTCGCCCTCGCCCTTGGCCGACCACTTGTCACAATCGACCTCCCCGGCCATGGCCACTCTGACGGCGGAAAGAACGGAAGCCTTAACGTTCCATCTAACGCTGAGGATGTTGCTGTCGCGATAAGAGAACTCGCCCCCAACGCGAAACTTGTTGTGGGCATGTCACTCGGCGGAATGACGAGCCTTGCTCTCGCTGGTCACGCCCCTGAACTTGTACAACGCCTCGCCCTCGTCGACGTCACTCCCGGAGTCGATGGACCAAAGTCGCAACAGATCGCCAACTTCATTAACGGTCCGGAATCGTTTCCAAATTTCGATGAACTCCTTGCGCGCACTATCGAGTTCAATCCGACACGAACCGAATCATCGCTGCGTCGCGGCATCCTGCATAACGCCCTGCAACTCGAAGATGGTTCGTGGGTCTGGCGCTACCGCCGCATGGTCGAGTCCGGCGGCGATCACCCAGACTTCTCCTCGCTGTGGGACATCATCAGCGCGAGCTCGATGCCCCTTCTTCTCGTTCGCGGAATGCTTTCGCAGTCCGTGGTTGACGATGCCGATGAAGCCGAACTCGTGAAGCGCCGACCCGATGCTCAAATCGTTCACGTCGAACAGGCAGGACACAGCATTCAGGGCGACCAACCCGTCGAACTGGCCCGTATCCTCAATGAGTTCCTTGACGCTTAGACGTCGATTCCCAGCAACCCGATTCCTAAGGATCTTCAAATGACTTGGACGACTGCCGATATCCCTGATCTCACCGGAAAGATTGCGGTGGTCACCGGGTCGAACGCAGGATTGGGTTTCCACATAGCAACAGATCTTGCCGGAGCGGGTGCACGGGTCATCATGGCGTGTCGCAACGAGGCGAAAGCTTCAGAGGCAGCCAACAAGATCCGTCGGACCTCGCCTCGAGGCACAGTCGAAACCATGACACTGGATCTTGCCGATCTCTCATCGGTGAAGGCGTTCAGCGAGCAACTCCTTTCAACCATCGATCGCCTCGACATTCTCGGAAACAACGCCGGCCTCATGGCTGTCGACGAATCAAAAACCGTCGATGGCTTTGAAATGCAGTTCGGCGTCAATCACTTAGGCCACTTTGCGCTTACCGGTTTGGTCCTGCCGCTCTTGCTCGCAACACCCGGCTCACGCGTGGTCAACCACTCAAGCATGGGACATCGCCCCGGCAAGATGCATCTCGACGATCTCAATTACGAACATCACCGCTACTCACGTTGGCCCGCGTATTTCCAAAGCAAGTTGGCCAACCTGTTGTTCTCGCTCGATCTGCAGCACCGCCTTTCGCTGGCAGGATCCTCCACCATTGCGCTCACCGCGCACCCGGGCGGAAGTCGCACTGACCTCGGTGTAGAAGGTTCTGGTCTTTCCAACAAAGTTCTCAAGCCAACCGGCGGATTTGGACAGTCGGCCGCAAAGGGCGCTCTGCCATTCGTGCGCGCTTGCGTCGATCCTTCCGCCAAGGGAGGTGAGTTCTACGGACCGCGCTTGCTCATGTTTGGCTCGCCCAAGTTGGAAACACCCACAAAGAGAGCTCGAGATGCAGCTGTTGCGACACAACTTTGGACTCGTTCGGAAGAACTCACCGGAGTTCGCTACCTCGACTGAGGGATCGATCAGTCGTAGTGCCAGTCACGTTCGGGTGGCGTGGTGTATTCGATGCATTGCACATCGAACCAAATCGGCAAAAGGTGCTTCACGTAGAACGCGTGAACTGTGCTGGCCGGATTCACAAGGTCTTCGTAGACCTTCAACTTGATATCGGGTTCGGTCTTCTGCATTTCCGCAATACGCCCACACAATGCATCGACTTCTTCGCGTGTGTCGTGCAACAGTCCGAGATGGTCATAACCGGGCGAAGACATCGGCTTCGGACTCTCCGCCAAGAGAATGAATTGCGTTGCTCGCTCGTCGAGCATCATCAACAAACCGCTCTGACCAAGGATTTCAACGTCCTTGCATTCCCAGCCAAAAAGGTCGCCGTAAAAGGCCCGGACTTGATCGCGAAATTCCGTCGTGAGAATCCCGGGGGCAAACGTGAGTTCCATGTGGTTGAAGCGCATCATGGCGCTGACCATAGAACGATCTGAATCACGCCGCCGCAACTAGGGAAGAAAGGTTCCCGTGAGCGTTCGGTCGGTGTGCTGCGCCCGCCAGGCCAACATCGCTCGTGCCTCGGCCCAGGCCCGTTCTGGATCCCTGAGCATCGTCCGCCAGGTTGGATCGGCCGCGAGGTCATAGACAAGCGCCTCACCATCGGCGAACTGCACGTACCCGACTTCGCCACTTCGTCGAACCGTTAGTTGATGTCCCGCACTTCGACGATCTCCCGGCCACTGCGCCCCATGGCGACCGGGAGTGAAGAATCGCCAATCGAACTCCCAAAATGCTGCGTCTCGCCACTCTTCTGGCACGACACCATCAAGAAATGGTGTGAGCGATCGACCGTCGCACTGCCGCGGAACTGGCTCATGCAACATTTCACACAATGTCGGGAACACATCAACGGCTTCGCTGAACGAATCGATCACCGTGCCGGCACTCTCGGACTTTCGCGGGTCGCGAATGATCAACGGGATATGAAAACTTTCCTCGAACCACCCCATCTTTTGCACCATGCCGTGATCGCCGAGTTGCTCGCCGTGATCGGATGTCACAACAACGATGGTGTTGTCCCATTGACCCGATTCACGAAGCGCTTGCCATACTCGGCCGAGTTGCTGATCGACATCGCTAATCATCCCGTAGTACTGCGCTCGCATTTCGCGCTGTCCCGCTTCATCCGCCGGTGCCGCGAAGTAGGAGATCGACAACAGAAATTCGTGAAGCGGATGGATGTCTGAACCTGCAGCAATCGGAAGATCAACCGCAGAACGGTCATAAGCAGTCGCCCACTCCCCTGCTGCCGCGAACGGCGGATGAGGACGCAAATGACTCATGTGCACAAACCACGGTTCTTCTTGGGCAGGCAGCCACTCAAGGAAACGATCCGTTAGGAACGCGCTGACACCCACTTCGGCGGGTCGATCCGGTTCCGTTGCTAAACCTTTTTCGGGGTCAACTGGCATCTCGTATCCCTGCGACCGAACCCAATCAGCCCATGCCTCGCGACCACGAGTGAGATCGAGTTCACATCGAAAGCCTGGAAGGACTCCTTCATAGGTTTGGAGCCTTGGATCGTCATCGGCGACGGTGCGCGGATCGATTGCTTGATCGGTATAGCCAAAGAGCACAGGGTCGTATCCGCTTCGACGAGCGGCACGAGCGAGGTTGTCGAATCGATCGTCAAGCGGCGACCCATTCATGACCACTCGATTGTTCATTTGGTAGGTGCCCGTATACAGCGCAGCCCTTCCCGGACCACATGGCGCTGCTTGGCCATAATGGCGAGCAAAGCGCACCCCTTGTGCACACAAGTCATCAAGCGCCGGAGTGCGCACAACCCGATGGCCCGCAGCAGACAAGCACTCAGCCCTGAACTCGTCGAGAGTGATGAAGAGAAGGTTGGGACGATCTACAGACATGACCGGAGCGTACGGCACCGACATAGCATCGGGATGTGGATCAACCATTCTTCGACACCATCGAACCCGGGCCCGATGCCGAAGAGCATTTCCGTCAGTTCGGCTGGGTGCTGACCGAGCCCCTTCGCCCCGAAGCGGTCGCCGAATTGCGCAGTTGGGTCGACGATCTCATGATGTGGCCCAACGACGGACCTTGGCTTCACTATCGAGAAGCCACCGCGAACGGCCCGCGCCTTTGCCGTACAGAAAACTTTGTTCCCTTTCACGACGAACTGCGGGAACTTCTCACCCGAAGCGAACTGTCCGATACGGCGTCGATACTCCTCGACGAAACTGCGGTGCTCTACAAAGAGAAAATCAACTACAAAACTCCCGGTGGTGCCGGCTATTCAGCACATCAAGATGCACCGGCGTATCGATTCATCGAAACTCACGTTTCGTGCATGTTGGCCATCGACGATTCACGAGAGTCCAACGGTTGTCTCGAAGTCGTCTCGTCGATGCACGATGAAATGCTTCCAATGGACGACAAAGGCTGCATCCGCGCCGACATTGTCGAGCAACTCGATTGGACACCCGCTCCCATCTGGGCCGGTCAGGCGTTGTGGTTCCATTCCCGCACTCCGCATCGCAGTGGCCCGAATACCTCGAATGAACCTCGCCGCGCGATCTACCCCACCTATAACGCGTTGCGAGAAGGCGATCTACGCGAGGCGTATTACGAACAGAAAGCAGCAGAGTTCGCTGCGTCCGACGGACTACGCGTATCGCTTATCGGCGACTTTGAAGGACAAATGCTCTGATGTCCCCTGCGTCAATTGACTCTATCGTTGCCATGTACGCCACCTGGGGAAGTGAGAAGTACGACGAAGAGGTGACCCAACTCGCACATGCGCTGCAATGCGCCGCTCTTGCCGAGCGTGATGGCGCAAGTAAGGAACTCGTCGCCGCCGCCCTTCTTCACGATATTGGCCATCTGTTCGAAATCGAACGTAACAATGGCCCGGATCACCGCACTGATCTTCGACATGAACAAACGGGTTCGGAATTTCTTCAGGGATTCTTCCCCGAATCCATCATCGCCCCAATCGCCATGCATGTCGAAGCCAAGCGCTACTTGGCGGCCAACGAGCCCGGCTACTTCGAGGCTCTTTCGTACGGCTCGCAGCGAAGCCTCGAAGTGCAAGGCGGACCATTTACTCCCAGCGAATGCGCAGAGTTTCTTAGGCTCGAAGGAAGTGCTGACGCGGTCGACCTTCGCCGATGGGACGACCACGGAAAAGTGACTGACCTCGAGGTCCGTAACTTTGATTCGTGGATTCCACTCCTACGTGAAGTGGCAAACGGCTGAAAATCAGCGCAGATGGATCTGCGCTGCGCCGGAAATAAATGGGAGATCAGCGGGACTCAAAGCACCTGCTACCGCTTCGCACACTGCCGGAATCGCGTTAACGCATCGATTCGCCGCACTCGCATTGCCGCCACCGGCAGCACCGGGCTCGCCCGGTTCGTTGCCATGAATAGTGATTTCCATATGCGGATGTCCGCTCATCACGACTCGGTGTTCGCCACCCGGATTCAACGGCTGTTGCCAGTCGGGTGCACAGTCGTCGTCGATTCGGGTGACATGTTCCACCACAAGAAGTGGATGTCCCTTGACGACACCGGTCACTACAAAGCGAAACGCTCCGAGTGTTCCTTCTTCAAAGGTTCCCATTCCGGGAACTTCAATCGTCCGTTCGAGCGGACGGCGCTCGACTGTCGTAACGACGTCATCGATCTCAACCTCGAGGATGTCGGCTAAGACGCGGACCATCGGCGCCCAGACGGTCATCAATGAAATTGGCTCAAGCATCTGTGGCATTGCATCCATCGGGCCACCCAGCCCAATGACATTTCGCACGACATCAGGTGCGTCATACAGCGCGTAGTTGAAAATCTCCTGAATGCGAAGCTCGGTGATACCCGCCCCAATACCGCTGATGAGGGCAGGGAGGATGTCGAGAGCCCAACCCGGATCGATTCCAGACACGAAAACTGATGAGTTTCCAGCGTCCATCGCGGGAGTCAGCATGCCCATCAACTCAGGTGGCGCACTTGCCGGATGCAGTAACGGATAGAAGGCCGTCGAGACAACATTTCGACCCGAACGCAGCAAGCGCTCGAGATCCATGTAGGCCTCCATCGGACGAGTATCGGCAGTTGCGGCATAGACAACGCAGTCGACGTCACTGGCAAATGCGATTTCCGTGTTGTCGGTTGCACTCACACCAAGGGCGGCAATTCCCGCCAATTCGCCTGCGTCTTTGCCAACTTTGGCCGGGTTGGAAACAACAACACCAACTAACTCAAGGTCGCGATGCGCTGCGACCGCTCGAATAGCTGGTCTCCCGACGTTTCCTGTTCCCCAAACAACCACTCGATATGTCATAAGCGGGGACCCTAGTAGCGAGCACGACGCTCGCGCTGGAGCCGCCGTTAGTTCTCGAAAGTCTCTTGACTTCGTGGCCGCCCACCGGGGCCGCTGTATGCGAGACCCACTCCGGGTTGCACCGCAAACTCTGCCGGGGCCATTGACGCGACCGCCGACTTCCAAGAAGTAATCAATTGATCCTCCGCCGCGTAATCAAATGGATCAGTCAATACATATTCCTCAGGCGCGCCCGGAGCGATCGGGTTCTCGACAAGCCAACGAGCCGTCCGAGCAACCGCTTCACGAGCTGGGACCACATCGGCATAACCAAGTCGGGTCTTGAGAAGCGAGGTGTCCAACACTCGATGCGTCGGGGATGGTTGGGCCAGTAATGGTCGAGCAGGAACCGCTAACTCAAACGGCAAGGAAACGATCTCGAGTGCAGCACCAAGTTCACTTGTGATGATCTCGATCACTTGGCGAATCGTCAGCACCTCGTCATCGCCACAATTGAATGCGAATCCAGCAGCATCATCAGGGCGATCGACTCCACAAAGAACCGCGTGAGCGAGGTTCTCTGTGTAGCCGTGATGATGAAGGGTCAAACCATCGTCAGCGACAACGATCTGGCTGCGCCCATCAAGAATTCGACGAACAATGCTCCATTCACGCGGAACGACTTGGAGTGGGCCGTATGCATACGGGTAACGGAAATGCGCAGCGTTTGGTTGGCTCGCAAAAACAAACTCCTCGGTGCGGGCAACGCGAAAGCCTTTCTCATCCTCTTCTGGTAGGGCAACAACGGGTGCCGCTTCGCTTACCGGAACAGGAAGGCCGTCTGGCTCGAACAACCACGGATTCATCCAACCCCGGATCGCCGGCACTCCGCCAACAGAGACAAAACGTTCGGTCCGTCCGACCATGAATTCGGCGATACGACGCAATCGGCCATACATCACAACAGTGAGATCCCACGTTCGATCGCCCATCGCTTCTGCCAGTGAGTCCATGTCATAGGGGTCGGCATGGATGTGCTCGATGTCAGTGGGAGTCTCTGGTCGCTCGTGAGTGCCCCTATGAAGGATCACGACGTCATGGCCTCGGTCGATGAGGCCGCGAACCAAGTGGATTCCCGTTGGGCCAGTTCCACCAATCACCAATGTGCGTGTCATCTCTCGCCCTCATCGTTTGGCAGCTGTTCGCTGCTGACCCTACAAGGCGACCAGCATCCGGTTCGGCCCACCTGCTCGTTCAACACCGACTACCTCATCGTGGTAACAATCACTCTCGGCTCAAGAGCCGACGTAAAAGGGGAAACCATGATTCTGGAAAACAAAGTCTCAATCATTTCGGGAATTGGCCCGGGACTCGGACAGGAACTTGCCTATTCCTTCGCGCGCGAAGGTTCCGATGTCGTCCTTGTCGCCCGCACCGAATCAAAGTTGCGACAAGTTGCCGACGAGATTGCTCGCCAGTGGCCCGACCGACGCGTTTTGGTCTGCCCAACCGACATCTCGGACGCAACCCAGACGCAGAGCATGATCGACGCAACAATCGCCGAGTTTGGTCGCATCGATTGTCTTGTGAACAGCGCATATGTGCCACCGCCGTTCACCCTGTTTGAAGACGCAAACTTCGATGACTGGCGTAAATCATTCGACATCACCGTCTTCGGCACGCTGCAGCTCACACAGCAGGTCGTACCTCATATGAAGGCCAATGGCGGCGGTTCTATCGTGTTCGTCAACTCGATGATTCAGAAGAAGCCTCTCGCCACGCAGTCGGGCTACGCGACATCAAAGGGTGCACTCACCGTTGCTGCTCGCATGCTGGCCAAAGAACTCGGGGCCTACCGCATCCGAGTCAATTCCACCTTTATGGGTTGGATGTGGGGCCCGCCCGTCGAGGGTTACGTCGACTACGCCGTCAGCACCGGTCAGGATCGCGCTGCGGTTATTGCCGAAATCACCAAAGACATTCCGCTTGGCATCATCCCTGACGACGCCGACTGTGCCAACGCTGTCGCCTTCCTCGCCTCAGATCTCGCCAGCGTGATCACCGGCGCTGAACTCGACGTCAACGGCGGCGAGATGATGCTCTGATCGAGCCCATCGAAACCCACACGATCTGACACAATTACAAAAGACATCATCGAGGAGGATCCCTATGCCCACCGAACAATACGCAGAGATGTTGTGGGAAACACCCACACACGAAGAGATCATCGGAATTACCAAGGGTCACGTTGAAGCCATGGAAACCATGGACATCGACGACGTCTGGGTTCAGGCCGGCATGCATCACGTGATGCTCCGAACCATCGGACGCAAGTCCGGAAATGAACACAAGATCGCTCTCCCCTACTGGCGTGATCCCGAAGGCGTCCGCATCGTCGTCGCTTCCTACGCCGGACACGAGAAGCATCCGGCATGGTTCCTCAACCTTCGTGACCGAGCGGCTAACCCCGAGGTCTATATCAAGGTCCAGGACGGCGAGTTCTGGTCAGTTCCTGACATCCTTGACGGCGGCCCCGACCACGACCGCATCTGGGAGCTCCTGTGCGACGATCGTGCGTGGTACCGCGACTATCAGAAGAAGTGCGACCGCACGATCCCGTTAGTTCGACTTCCCGAAACCCGTTCGGTCTGAGACTCAAACTGAACAGACACTCCTGACAACGCTGTCAGTCACAACCTTCAGGACCGCAGACCTCGCCCTCGACGACAAGTTCGAGGGAGGGTTCGCGTTCGGACCACACACGTTCGAGTACTCCACGCAAAACCTCAGGGGGCTGTGCTCCAGCAACAGCAAGACGACGGTCAAAAACGAAGAACGGAACTCCGCTCACCTGCATTGACGCAGCTGTCGCTTCATCGATCCGAACTTCATCAGCAAACGCCTCGGTTCGAAGCACTGCAGCAACCTCGTCGGCATCTAGCCCTGCATCGATTGCTAACCGTTCAACAACTTCAGGAAGTCCAATAGCTTCACCTTCAGAGAGATAACCGCGCAGGAACCGTTCTTTCACTTCCGTTTGGAGACCTCGGGAAGCGCCCAAGTGAATTAACCGATGGGCATCAAATGTGTTGCCTGGTTGCACGATGTCGAATCGAAACTCCACGCCACACTCAACTCCAGTCGCCGTCATTCGGTCGACCATCACTTGAGCTTCATCGTCGGCAACGCCGTACTTCTTCGCCAACATCCCGACGTAATTTCCGGCTCGCGCCGCTGGAGCAGTCGGATCGAGTTCATAGCTGTGCCAAACGATTTCGACATTGTCAGAATGTTCAAAGTCTGCGAGTGCCGAATCAAGATTCGCTTTGCCGATCGCACACCACGGACAAACGACATCAGACCAAATATCGACCCGCAAGGTATCGCTAGTTACATTCATCAGATCTCCAGACGCTGAAGGAGTGAGCGTACCTGTGATGCCTCATCCCATCTCGCTCAAGACCGCCCTGTGCCAGCCCACACGGCTAGGTTGAGCCACTACCAAAGGGACGGAAACATGGAAGACGGCATTACGCCGCCCGAGTCTGACGAGCGCGAGCATCCCCTCACCCGGGCGATGATCCTGCTGTTCCTGCTCACTGCTCTCATGTCGCTCGGCTACGGCAGCGTCTTCACGCTTCTCGCTGACATTCGCGACAAATTCGGTTTTACCGATGGCCAAGTTGGAGTAATCGCGTTCGCTGGTCTCTTCACCGGCGTGCTCAGCCAACTCTTTCTCGCCCGCTATTCCGATCGCGGTTACGCGGTCGTCATGATGCGGGTCGGAATCGCTACCGCCGCATTCGGAATGCTGTGGATGGTTTTTGCGACGTCGCTCTGGCAATGGATTGCCGCTCGACTACTACTTGGCTTGGGCTCAGGGATGGTTGGCCCCGCCATTCGCCGAGTGATCATCGCTCGCGATCCTCAACGGATCGGAGCAAACCTCGGACGACAAACTGCATTCGATGTAGCCGGATTCGTGCTCGGCCCTGCGCTTGCCGCCGGCCTGGCCCAGTTCTTCGGGCTTCGAGCGCCATTCATTGTGCTCACTGTTGTCTACGTGTTGGCGGTTTTCTTGGTTGGAAAAGTCACGACCGCTGCGGATGCAGCCGCTTCCGAGATTTCGACGGCAAAACGGTTCTCACTTATTCGGCTTCCAGCAATGCAATCAGCGCTCTTTGCTGCAATCGCGTTTTACTTAACGATCGGCATGTTTGAAGCTCTTTGGTCGATTCTCCTTCGTGACCAGGGTGCGGAAACCTGGCTCATCGGAGTGACCTTGAGCCTGTTCACAATCCCAATGATTGTCTTCGCCCCTAAGGGTGGCGCCTTGGCCCAGCGAATTGGTCCGATACGAGTAGTGACCGTGAGCATCACCGTCGCTGCAATCGCCACTTGCCTCTATGGGTTCTTGCCATTGTGGTTACTCGTCGTAGTTTCCGGATTTCACGCGATCGCCGATGCATACACAATGCCGGCCAACCAAGTGGCCGTCGCGGTTTCGAGTCCGCCCGATCAACTTGCCGCAGGCCAGGGTCTTCTCGGCGCAACCGGTCTCGCCATTGCTGCTGCATCGGCACTCATTGGATCCGCGGTGTACGACGTGTACGGACGAGGATCTATCTTTGCTGGCACCGCAGTGCTCATGATGCTTTGCCTCGTGCTCTCGCGTTGGCGTTGGAACGCGCAGCCCGCACTCCACGACATCACGGGTTAGCGTCACGCTCATGGGCGAACTGCTTTCTAAGGTCATCGCTCTTTCGCTGGGTGCGGCTATTAGCCCAACTGTTCTCGCGCTCGAGTTGCTCATTTTGTCGGGCAAGCGATCCAAGGCCCGAGCCTCGATGTTCCTCCTTGGCCTTCTGCTTGTTTTCGGCGCGATCACAGCAGTTGGTCTGCTTCTCTCACACACAACCTCGAGTTCACCTGCCCAAGTCTCGATCACCAAAACTGTCGATGCCGTCACTGGCATTCTCTTGCTGCTCCTCGCACTGGGAACGATCCTGAGATCCTTTGTACATAACTCGGTAGCCCCTGTTGGCGGCGAAACGAAGGACGCGAAAACTCCGGGCCTGACCTCGGCGTTTCTCCTTGGTCTGGCGATCATGGTCACGAACTTCTCCACAATCTTGCTGTACATCCCAGCGATGCGGTCCATCAGCGCAAGTGACGTCTCAACCTCCGACAAAGCAGTTGCCGTTGCAATCGCATTCCTCATCGCAGCAGCACCGATTCTCTTTATCTACGGATTCGCTGTTGGATTTCCGAAGATCGCAACTCCGCCCCTGAACAAACTGCGTGGTTCAATCGATCGTCACCAGCGCGTGATTGGCATAGTGATCGAGGTCATCTTTGGCGCGTATTTGATGTTCAAAGCATTTCGATAGACAAAAACTGCATCAAACGTCGGGCTCAAGCACATAGGACTTGTTGCCCGCAGGGTCTACAGGGATATCGCCAGCAATCGTGATCCGTTCATGACAACGATGCATACCTTTGGGGATATCCGTGGGAACGATGTGCGCCGTCGCCCGATTGTCCCAGAAGGCGATGCTTCCTGGCTCCCATCGGAAACGAACTGTGAACTCTTGGCGCTGCAAATGCTCATAGAGCATTGCGAGAATGTAGTTGCTTTCTCGACGCGACAACTCAACGATGTAATCGGTGAAGTTGGGTTCGACAAAGATGACCTTCTCGCCAGTTTCGGGATGCACTCGAACGACCGGGTGCACCGCGCGCAGTGGCTTTGACATAAACGCCTTCGCGATCTCGCCCGGCATTTCACCGCGATCGATCGGGAGCGCATTGTGGTTCACTGCGTGGAGGCCGTCGATGAAGACCTTGATCTCGGGCGAGAGATAGCTGTACGCCATCGCAAGGTTCGACCACTGCGTATCGCCACCATAGGGAGGAACGACAACTGCCCGAAGAATCGATCCCATTGGCGGCGCTTCAATAAATTTCACATCGGTGTGCCAACGACTTTCGATACGGGGACCGCTAGCACCCTTCTTCTCTTTCACATTTGCGGTGCCTTGTTGATTATCGAGCAGCAAGATCTCTGGGTAGTCAGGAAACGAAGGCGGGAACGTGGGATGACCCGGAAGTGGATCACCAAAGGCGCGCGCAAGTGCGAGGTGCTGATCGCGATCAATGAACTGATCACGGAAGAACACAACCTTCCACTGCAACAGGGCAGCACGGATCTCGGCAGCCACTTCAGCCTCAATGGGCTTTGTCAGATCAACACCGAAAATCTCTGCGCCGGTGTAGCCCGTCATCGGACGGATATCGAGTCCGAGTTCCGTCGCGTTTGTCGTGCGCTGCCCCATGAGTCCCCCTTGATTGACAAGGCCAACGTTAGAGCAACTCGGTGCCGCCGCCGAATCTAAACGGGTGCCACGGATTCGACCACGAGGGGTGCTCTACTTTGCCAGTTCCCTTTCTCAGTATCCGGAGCTCGAATGACCCCCCGGTTCACACCCTCCCGACTCATCTCGGCCATCGTCCTAACTCTCACCGTCACGCTTGCTTTCGCGTCCTGCGGCGGCACCTCCTCAAAGGTCGTCGAAACAACGACCACGCAATCGACCACGAAAACGACCGTTGCGCCAACAACGACCACCACCGTCGACCCCGGGACCCTTCCCCAGACTGACGAGAAGCCCTCGGGAACCGGAGCGGAATTCGAAAACCGCATGAAGGTGCTAGCCAACGCGATTATCACCAACACTCCCGATACCGCAGTCTCAACGTTCTTCCCTGTCGCTGCGTATAAGCAAACAAAGAAAAACACTGATCCGGCCGCGGATTGGAAAAATCGACTCATTGCCAATTTCAAAGTTGATGTTGCCACCGCTAACAAGAAACTCGGCGCCAATGCAAAGAATGCCGTGTTCACGGGTGTAACAGTTCCCGCGACCGCCGTATGGGTGAAACCCGGCGAGGAATACAACGTCGGTCCGTACTGGCGCGTTTTCAAGGCGCAGATGAACTTCACCTTCGATGGAAAGAACGTGCAGACTCCAATTGAGTCAATGATTTCGTGGCGGGGTCAGTGGTATGTCGTGCATCTCGGCACTATCCGCTAACCAAACCAACTGGGGTAGGGATCAGCCAGTGGTCTTTTTTCGGTACTTCTCCATGTGCTCACGAACATCGGGCGCGTAATTCAGAAGATTTTGATTTCGCGCTTCAAGCGCGATCGCACTCGTAAGACTGCTCGCTTCGGCGTTATGCCACAGCACTTCTTTGGTCGTGCGGAGGCCGCTTGCGGTGTACCCCGCCATGCCGCGCGCATAGCTAAGCGCCAGTGCTTCAAGTTCGCTGTCGGCGACGACTCTCGATACCAGACCCATACGCAATGCTTCTGCAGCATCGATATCACGACCGGTGAGAATCAGATCAAACGCGTTGGCATTGCCAATCAGTCGCGGCAACAAGTAAGTGATTCCAATATCGGTTCCGGAAAGACCAGTGCGGATGAACGCTGAGCAGAACTTTGCCGAGTCGGAAGCCACGCGAATGTCGGCGGCACACGCCAAAGCCAGTCCGCCACCAAATGCCGGTCCGTTCACTGCTGCGATAATTACCTGAGGAAGATCCCGCATGCGCACCGTCAGGTTCGACATGAATGTTTGCGCGTCAACTCCGGCGGACATATGGCGATGCTCGCCAGGTTTCGGAGGTGTACCGAAATCTTTCAAGTCGAGACCGGCGCAAAATGCTCTCCCGGCCCCGGTAAAAATCACGACCTTGCAGTCGATATCAGAGGCGATCGAATCGAAAGTGTCGTGAAGTTCGGTGACAAGTTCAAATGAAATGGCGTTGAGTCGATCGGGGCGGTTGAGACGAACCACGGTGATATGCAGTTCGGGTTTGGTCACTTCAACCAGTGCGCTCATTTCGGGATATCTGTCCAAGGGACAGCGCTATCGACACGAACGTCGCCCGGCAGCCCCAGAACTCGCTCACCAAGAATGTTGCGCATGATCTCGGACGTGCCACCTTCGATCGTGTTGGCACGAGCACGCAGAAACCGACCAGTTCGGGTGGACATTCCCGCAGACGAACGAGTCATCGGATATCCGGGTTCGTGCAGCATGCCGGCGGCGCCTTCAAGGTCGACAACGGCGGCCGTGACTCGCTTCGAAAGTTCGGCAGAAGCCAGTTTGCTCACTGAACCTTCCGGGCCCGGATTCCCGCCAACTGCGGACTGCTTCGCACGTGCATTCGTGAGGCGAACGATTTCAGCCTCAATCCAGAGCCCCATGACACGATCACGCCAGATCTCGTGCTCAACCGGCGAAAGTTGCGACTTTCGAACTGCCCACAACTTCATGAGTTCGTTGATCGGGCCAGAACCTCGCGGCGCAGGACCGCCGGCAAGGGCAACGCGCTCGTTCATGAGCGTGGTGATCGCCACACGCCAGCCATCACCCTCGTCGCCAAGGCGCAAGGAATCGTGAACGCGCACGTCGGTGAGGAAAACCTCGTTGAATTCCGCTTCACCGGTCATTTGGTAGAGCGGGCGAACTTCAACGCCAGGTGCATGCATGTCCAGAACGAAATAGCTAAGACCTTTGTGCTTTGGAACATCTGGATTTGTTCGAGTCAGAAGCATGCCGTAATTGGATGTGTGCGCCAATGTCGTCCACACCTTTTGTCCGTTGACCACCCATTCATCGCCATCTCGAACTGCGCGACTCGGAATGCCGGCGACATCGGAGCCGTGGGTAGGTTCTGAAAACAGCTGACACCACACATCTTCACCAGTGAAGATTTTTCGGATGTGCTTCTGTTTCAATTCATCGCTGCCATAAGCCAGAACGGTTGGCGCGCCCATTCCGATGCCGATCGGGTTGATGCGCAGGTCTTCATAGTTCACGCCGTGCGAGCGAAGCACCGCATCGATTACTGCCTGCTGACCACGGTTGCCATCAAGACCCCCGTACTCCTCGGGGAAGTGCACCATCGCCAAACCAGCGTCGTATTGCTTGCCGCGAAACGCGAACTGATCGTCGAGGATGTCGCGGTTTTCCTCAACCAGTTCCTCGGTGCGCTTCGCCAGATCCTGATCTTCGTACATACGTCCTCACGGTTCCCGATTTGAGATCGAACTCGGCGACTCAGTCCCCGCTTTGGGTCACGAATCCTCAGGGGAGCATCGTGCCACTAGACAGCGGGTCCCACCAGCCAATGTCCACTGGTCCCGCAAACCGATCCGATGCACCCACGCCTCTCACGAGAACCACCGGGCATAGCAACGAGTTACTAGCATCTGAATGTTCCGAACGGAACGGACAGAGCAGATTGAGGGCACCAAATTGAGCGTCGAAGACCTTCACCGCATTCAATTCGCTCTCACCATCTCGTTCCATTTCATCTTTCCGCCACTCTCCCTTGGTGTCGGCCTGATCCTCGTCATCTTCGGGATCAAATCAGTCCGAACCAAAGACCCAAAGTGGCGCCAGCTCTCGATGTTCTGGGTGAAGATCTATGGGCTGATCTTTTCCATGGGAATTGCGACCGGCATTGTGCAGGAATTCGAGTTCGGCACCAATTGGTCGCAGTATTCACGATTCGTTGGCAATATCTTCGGAAGCCTTCTTGCCGCTGAAGGAATCTTCGCATTCATGCTCGAAGGCGGATTTCTTGGTCTCATGCTTTTTGGCGGCACTCGCCTCGGAAACCGTATGTGGCTCTTTGCGACGACGATGGTCGTCGTAGGGGCGACGTTCAGCGCGTTCTGGATCGTGATGGCCAACTCCTGGATGCAAACCCCACGAGGGTTTGAAGTCAAAGACGTTGGGCAGGGACCTCAAGCATTTATGACGAGTTTCCAAGAGGTCGTGTTCACTCCGTCTTTCCTTCCCCGAATCCTGCATGTGATCGCTGCGTGCTGGATGGTGGGTTCATCACTCGTCCTCAGTGTCGGCGCGTTCTATCTGCTTAAGAAGCGACACGTGGAACTAGCCAAGACAATGATCCGTGTTGCACTTCCTGTTTTCACAGTGGTCGCACTACTACAGGTCGCCGTATTCGGCGCTAACCAAGCAACTGAAGTGGCGCAATATCAACCTGCGAAGTTGGCGGCGATGGAGGGGCTCTACCAAAGCGAATCTTGCGCTCCGATGTACCTCTTGGGATGGACAGATCCCAACGCGCAAACAACGAGTGGAATTCAATTTCCTTGTCTGTTGAGTTTCCTCACCGATAAAAGTTTTGACGCAACCGTTACGGGACTCGAAGCCACTCCTCGCGACGAATGGCCAGCCGTCAACTTGGTCTTTCAGGTGTACCACCTGATGATCAATCTCGGAATGTTGTTCATCCTGATCGGTTTACTTGCTTGCGGATTCTGGATATGGAAGCGCAAGATCTGGGATCAACGTTGGCTGTTGTGGATTCTCGTTTCCTCTGTCGTTCTCACCGAGATCGCTACAGCAACTGGTTGGTGGACAGCCGAATTCAGCCGCCAACCCTGGATTGTTTGGCAAGTACTCAAGACAAGTGATGCATATTCGCCGAATGTTTCATTCGGTCAGGTCATGTTCTCAATTGTGATGTTTGTCCTGCTCTACATCATCGTGTTCATGGTGTTCATCCGACTTCTTGATCGACATATCAAAGAGGGGCCACCACCGCCCACTGATCCCGATGAAACATCCTCACTCCCCGACTCCTTCGGCGAAATCTTCCGACGCCGTTCACGCGTCTCAAGCGGAGGCGATTGAATATGTGGCTCCAAACAACCTGGTTTGTCCTCTACGTCATCATCGTCAGCGGCTACGTCATCCTTGACGGCTTTGACCTCGGTGTCGGCATGCTCTCGCCGTTTATTGCCCACAACGATCATGACCGTCGGATCCTTCTGAATTCCATTGGGCCAGTTTGGGACGGCAACGAGGTGTGGCTCGTTCTCGGAGGCGGCGCTCTTTTCGCGGCATTCCCACTTGTTTACGCATCGCTGTTCAGTGGCTTTTATCTCGCCATGATGTTGGTTCTTCTCGTCCTGATTATGCGAACCGTGGCTATCGAGTTTCGTTCCAAACGACCAGAGGCTTGGTGGCGTTCGCTTTGGGACTGGACCTTCACAATTTCCTCGTTTGGAATCACCATTCTTCTCGGCGTCGCATTAGGAAATGTGATTCGTGGAGTGAGCCTCGATCAACAGGGCAACTTGAACGTGAGTCTCCTCGACTTACTCAACCCGTACTCGATCACTCTCGGCCTCGTTGCTGTCGCAATGCTCTGCCTTCACGGCGCAATCTTCCTTACCCAAAAAACCACAGGCGAACTTCTCAACACAATCAAAGCGCTCATTCCGAAGTTGCTCATCGCGTTCTTCATTCTTATGACCGCACTCATTGCCTGGACGCTTCTTCGAGACGAGCAGTTCACACAGAACTTCAAAGATCGACCATGGACGGCCATCTTCCCGCTCTTGGCCTTCGCATCAATAGCTGCGGCGTGGCTCTTCGTTCGTCGTGGTGCCTACCTCAGCGCCTTTCTCGCTTCAGCAACAATGATTGCCCTCCTCATGGGTGCCATTGCTTGCGGGATGTACCCCGTCATGCTGCGATCGACCACCGATAGCGCCTACGACCTCACAGTGCAGAACGCATCGGCTGCCAAGGAAACACTCATGGTGATGTTCGTGATTGCCCTCATCGGCATGCCCTTCGTCTTGCTCTATACCGCTGGCGTCTATTACTTCTTCCGCGGAAAAGTGGAACTCAACGACGACAGCTACTGAGACCACGCCGGCGATCAACGCGGTACCGTCACACCCCATGAGTCCCCGGGAATTGCTGTCACGAGTTCCAAGCGCTCAATGCCTCCACAGAATCGGCGTCTTACTCAGTATTCTCGCTTCTGTTGCCCTCGTCGCGTGGACGCTTTCGCTGGCACGATCAATCTCTGGGGTTTTCGAACATCAACCGCTAACACCGGCACTTCTTGGACTCGCAGGTTTTCTTGCACTGCGAGTCACTTTTCGCTTCGCTAGCGCACAACTCCTTGCGGCCTCAAGCAGTCGCATTCGCATGGGCGTCCGATCCGCCCTCACCGCCTATTGGAGTGCCGAATCCACAGCTTCGGCATCGACGGGCGTCGACAGCACTCTCTTGGGCCCCGGTGTCGATTCGCTCGACGACTACATCACCAAATATCTCCCCGCTCGGTCGCTCGCCGCTGTCATACCGCTCGTTGTCTTCTTGACCATCGGCGTTCTTGACCCGTGGACGTTGCTCATTTTGCTCTTTGCCGGACCGATGCTAATTCTCTTACTCGCAGTGATCGGCTCTCGTACTCGTGCCCTCGCCGACCAACGTTTCCGTGAACTTGGATGGCTTCGTTCCTTTTACCTCGACATGGTGCGCGGCATTCCGACGCTCAAGGTGTTTGGGCGGGCAAGCGAAAGTGTCTCCACCATCGAGGAGATCAGCGATCGATTCGGACGCACCACGATGAGTGTTCTGCGCACTGCCTTCCAGACATCGCTGGTCATCGAATGGGCCGCAACTGCAGCAACCGCGCTCGTTGCCGTTCAAGTCAGTTTCCGCATGATCGATGGAGACATCGGTTTTGCAACAGCCCTCGCCGTCTTAATCCTTACGCCTGAATTTTTTGCACCACTGCGCAATTTGGCGATTGAGTACCACGCCGGGCAGACAGGAAACGCTGTGCTCGCTCAACTCCCGAACCTCGATCTACCCATCGCGAGTGCATCACCGACCACACCAGCCTGGCCAGCAGTTCCCGAGAAGATGTCCGTGCTCCGCTTCGAGGAGGTTTCGTTTACCTATCCCGGGACCGACCACCTCACTCTCGATCGCGTCTCCTTCACGATCGCTGCTGGCGAAACTGTTGTCCTCCTTGGTCCGAGTGGTGTTGGAAAAACTACGGTCCTCGACCTTCTCCATGGCCGACTCGAGCCATCGGCGGGAAAAATCACAATCGACAACACACCGCTTGCTCGTCTTGATCCCGACGCCTGGCTGCGAGGCATCACCTCAGTCCCCCAGAACCCATTCATGTTCAGTTCATCCGTCTATAACAACGTCACCCTTTCAAATCGCCGCGCATCTACTGAGCAGATTCATGCCGCTCTCAAACTGGCACTTGCTTCAGATTTCGTTGCCGATCTCCCACTCGGGATCGACTCGCCGATCGGAGAGGACGGAGCGACTCTCAGCGGAGGCCAGCGACAACGTTTGGCAATCGCCCGGGCCCTGCTTCGCGATGCGCCGCTCGTCCTTCTTGATGAGTTCACCGCCCACCTTGATCCTGAAACCGAACTCGAACTGATCTCGTCGCTTCGTCCGTTTCTCCAGGATCGAACCGCTGTGATCGTTGCGCACCGGGAGGCGACGCTTTCGCTTGCCGATCGAGTCTTCAGACTCGAACACGGATGCATCGAAGAGGTGCCGCTATGACAGCAAAGTCCTCGGGCCGCGAACTTTTTCAACGTATTGGCAAGACTCATCGCTGGGTGGCGCTCAGTTCACTCCTCGGAATCATCACGATCGGTTCTGGCATAGGGCTACTCACCATGGCGATTTATCTTCTGACGCGTTCGGCGGCGCTCGGAACGGCCGCATCGCTTTCCCTCACGATTCTCGGCGTGCGCTTCTTCGCATTAACGCGAGTTGTCGGCCGCTATTGCGAGCGCTATCTCGGGCACCTCGGAACGTTCCGGGTTCTCATTCGACTTCGGGTTTGGTTATTTGAACATCTCATCGAAACTGACTCAATCATTCGCGCTACCCAACGCAGAGGAGATGTCGTCGCTGGACTCGTTGACGATGTTGACACGATGCAGGACCGCCTTTTACGCGTCTCGAGTCCGCCACTCGTCGCGTTCGGCACCTTAGTCATCGCTCTTGCCGCCCTTCTAGCGATCGATGTCCGCAGCGCCGTCATTCTCGCCGTATTTTTTCTTGTCGGCTCGTTGGTGCTTCCGCCCCTGCTTTGGTCACAAACCCGGCAACTTTCCGGCCAGTTGACCCAACTGCGCGCCAGGAGACTCACCGAAGCAACTGAGTTGTTCGATGGTTTGGAGACACTCAAGATATGGGGACGAACTGATCAAATTTCAGAATCGATTGAATCTCTTGATTCCCAAGAATTCCAACTCACCCGCAAACTAGAACGGATACGATCGCTGCTCGATATCGCAGTCGTAAGTCTCACAGGCCTTTGCGTTCTCACAATTGTTGTTGCACTCAGATCCGTAGATAGTTCGACGCCGAACATCTGGTGGCTCACCGCAACGCCTTTGATCGCACTTGCCTCATTTGAAGCGCTTGGTCCACTCCTCGCCGCCCCCGACGTTCGATCCAAGACCGATGCAGCCGCGAACCGCATTCTTCTGATGACCACCTCTTCAACGCTCACCAATCCACCAGTTGCAACACAACAATCGTCACTCAATCATCTGGCGGCGAATCCCGGGATCGAAATTTCCAATCTTTCGTTCTCCTACGGAGATCACGCACCCGTTTTCACCAACGCTTCTCTCACCATTCCGTTTGGTGCGACTGTTGCCATCGCCGCGCCATCGGGCGCAGGAAAATCCACGCTTGTACAACTCCTCGTTGGGCTCCTTCCCTGCCCAGAAGGAGCCATTTCAATCGGGGGTTATCAAACTGCCCAACTGCTAAAACTGCCTCGCCCCTACGTCGCTGCCGTAATGCAGGACGATCATGTCTTCGACACGACTATTCGCGACAACCTCCTAGTTGGGGACGGCGATGCATCGGATCAACAACTCCTTGATTCCTGTGCAATCGCGGGATTTGAACCGTTTCTCGATGCTCGACCCGGCGGCCTTGATGCACCAATCGGAGCAAATGGAGAACTACTCAGTGGCGGCGAGCGTCAACGCCTGATGATCGCTCGCGCTGTTCTTTCCAACTCCCCAATTCTCATACTCGATGAAGCAACAGAGCACCTTGAGCCCGAACTCCGCGCGTCAGTTATCGACCAGATCATCCGTGCACGCAGGACTCAAACCACCGTGATCCTCGCCCACGACATCGATGCCATCATCCGGGCCGATGTCGTCTACGACATCTTCGATGGATCGTTTGTTAAGCGTCAGTCGTGACTCGAGACAAGCTCTAGCAGTGAAGTCGATGCGGTCGCTTGGGTCTGCATCATTGAATCTGCGGATCCGGCTAGTCGCCATCGAAAATTGAACGCGATTAATCGAGCGACTGCTGGTCCGGTCTCAGAGTCGATTGCCGACCCAAGGTGCGATGCACCTTGGACCATGACGAGCATCGCGGGCCCCGGATCATTTCCGACCAATATCTCGGAGCTCTCAAATGGATTGATTTCGTCGTATTCACCATGGATGGCTAACAACGGCGGATCGCTGGTCGTAAACCATGCGCCACCGAACGTGTCGAAGCCGCCAGAAATCGCCACGACGCTCGCCACTCGGCGATCGGCATAACGAGGTGCATACGCAGCGAGCAACACGGTGACTGCCCCGTCAGAATGACCAACAAGTCCTACCGGCCCAGGAGCGATGATCCCCGCTAACGATGATGGCGCTTCTGATCCTGTCATTGCGGTTATGAGAAACGAAAGATCTTTTACTTGTTCCGGAAGCTCATATTCATCCGGAGCCCCATCGAACACAGTGCTCGACATTGGGAATTCTGGCGCAGCAACTACGAACCCCGACGCAGCAAGGTCATGCAGCAACAATGAATAACGCTCGGACGAAGCATTGAAACCATGTGCAAAAAAGATCAGCGGTGCTGGCGCATACGCCGGAGCATCGGGTACTTCCTCCTCGCTCGGCATCCCCATCGTTGGGTAACGCACAGTGACGGTGAGCGGACGAGTCGTTAATGCTTCACGATCACCGCGTGGCGGCGTGGTTCGAGTGAGATCAGTGAAGGTCATCACGCTGACCCCAACTGCTGAGGGCGCATCTGGAGTGACGAGGTCTGTGATCGATGGGGGAACTGTCGACGATGGAAGGACCTCAGGTGCCCCCGGCATAGCCGCGCCACTAGGAGTAGCAACCGCTGATGTCGGCCCTCCTGACCCCATCCGGAGGCCAATAACGAGACCCAGAGCAGCAAGTGCCAACAACACCACCACCGCACCGAGAACAAGCCATCGGCGCGGTTGCTTTGTCGAGGGCGATTTCGAAGCTGACACCCCTCAAGGATGGCCCACCGAGGTGCGAATGAGGTGAATTCGCCACACAGATTCGCAGCAAACCCCGCTCGGTCGAACGCTCCCCCTCACCGCTCCCGGATTTCAACGACCATCGCAGGCGCCACCGCTCAGCGGCAGGGAGCGATAAGACTCGCCACATCGACTTCGCTCACTCTCACCACCGAGTTGTCACGCCAATCAGCCGCTACGCGATTCTGACGATTTTGACGTTCAGTCTCGTCACCGCCGGATGTGGTTGGACAGTCCGCTCGACAACTACGAAAAGCCCATCAACGTTTTCAGAAATCGATTCAGCAATGGCTCTCCGAGTCGCAAGCGAAGATTTGGACGGAGCTGGGTTACTCGTCGTCGCAGATGGAACCGAATACCGGAAAACTTTTTACGGGTCCTATACCAACGAAACAGTTATTCCGATTGCATCGGCCAGCAAGTGGCTCACCGCTGCGACGATGATGAGTCTCGTCGATGACAGGAAGGTCTCACTCGACGATCCGGTTTCGAAATTCCTGCCGAATTTCACCGAACCAGTCCGGTCAGCAACGATCAGACAACTCCTTTCTCATACCGCTGGCATTGCCCAAGCGAACTGCATCTGGGAGCAACAACTCTCACTCACCGAGTGCGTCGACGAAGTGGCGACACAGAAAGCGTCCTACCAACCCGGCACGAAATTTTCCTACGGGAATACGAGTTTCTCCGTTGCAGGACGAATCATCGAAGTCATTACCGGCCAGTCATTCGAGGAAGCCTTTGAGTCGCGTATCGCTCTTCCTCTCGGAATGAATCACACGCGCTTCGACGGTAATTACTACCCCACCGAATCAAATCCTGTTCCTGCTGCCTCTGCTGAATCGACCCTCAACGACTACGGGACCTTTGTTGAAATGATCTTCAACAAAGGTTCAATGAAGGGCGTTCAAGTTCTTTCTGAACAATCAGTGCTGGAGATGGAGACCGATTCCGTCGTTGGTATCTACACAAGCGCTGACTCAGCTGTCCGAACCACCGGCATTCCAACCTACGGATTGGGAACCTGGCGAGACGTGACGACCGCGAGCGATGTGGGGGTCATCACGAGTGGGAATGGCGCCTATGGGTTCTACCCGTGGGTTGACCGATCGCGGAACGGTTTCGGGATCGTGTTCGTTTACGACCAGCGCGGATCTGATCTGGCCGTTCCTGAATCGCAGAGGGAACTCCATTGGGTGTGGGCTGCTCTTGATGCGCTCGGGGTTCCCCGGTCATCGACCCCAACCACGATCTACGGGCGTTAACAGCGGCCGATCAGGGCTTGATTGCTCGCTTCACTGGCCGGTCCCAACCGGGCTGGCCCGTGGACTTCGGGCTGGGCCACAGACCTGGGCCCATTTCAAGAATGCCGTGGTGTGAGCCGTATTCGCCCAGCAGATTCAGGTAGCGAGCAGCATCGAATGCCTCGGCGCCACGCACACCAGTTCCTACCCAACCACCACTGGCAAGAAGTTCGATTGCGACCACGGGACAAATCGCCGTTTGCCACAGCACTGCTTGTGAACCCCAGGCGCGCATTGTCGTTTCATTATCGGCAACGTGATACAGGTACACCTCGCGATGGGCACCATCGAACGTTCCGCGCACCCAAGTACCCGCGCATGTCTTTCCGTGCATGAGGTGACCGAGTTCTGCTGGGTTCGGCAATAGCGCAGCCAGAACGTCACGAGGGGCAACTCGTGCATCGCCGACTTTGATCTTTTCTGTGGAATCCAGCCCGAGATACGCGAATGTCTTGAGCCAATCGATGAACTCTGCGCCCAAGCCGTATTTGAACGTGACTCGGCGACAATCAACCTCGCGAGGAACAAGAAGGACTTCTTCGTGTTCGACATTTACGCATTCGATGGGACCAATTCCCGCGGGGAAGTTGAAGACTTCAGGTTCACTGAAACATTCGGTTGTGAAGAATCCGCGGTCTTTTTCCCAAATGAGCGGCGGATTCAAACATTCTTCGATGGTTGTCCAGATCGAGAATGTTGGAGCGAAGTCATATCCATCGATTGAAAGATTTGAACCGTCTCGAATTCCGATTTCATCAATCGTGTCAAAGAGATGATCAGCGGCATAGCGGGCGAAGATGTCAGACAGGCCCGGCTCGACTCCCATACCGACGATCGCGAGAAGTCCTTTTTCTCGCCACGCCTCATCGGCCGCGAGCTGCGCTGCGCCAAGCGGAATACCAACCTGGTTGTAAGGATCGGTCGCGTGCGGCTCACTGAGATTCATGGCCATGTCGATGTAATTCGTACCGGCGGTGAAACAGGCATTGAAGATCGGCTCGTTCAATCGCGGATCGCAGGCGTTAACAACGATGTCGGCCTTTGTCTCTGCAATCAACGCGACGATGTCAGCTTCATTACGAGCATCAATAGCCGCCGCCCGGAACCGCCCAGGATCATCCAGTTCGTCGATTGCATGCTGGGCGGAATCAAACGAAATATCCGCGAGTGTGAATGTTGAAAAGAAGGGACGATCTTCAGCAATGGACGCCATCGATGCGCCAACACCGCCTGCTCCGATCACCAGGATGTTCATAACTACCCGTCTGAGGAACGCCTCGGGTGCGAGGTCGTGGCCACCAGTCTGCCTCATTCATCGCCAGTCTCGGCGACCAATAAGCCGGCTTTTCGCCTATTTGGGGGTCAGATTCATCTGCGGCGACTTCTCGTTGCCGGCTCCCCAAGGACCCGCAAGGGCCTGAGCCGCTCGGCCAATCCAAACGGTTGCACTGTCTGCTCCTGGATATAAGCAGCTGCTTCCAATGGGTCGTCGGTAACGAGCAGGAGGTCTAAGTCGCTGCTCGAGATCATTCCAGATCTCACCATTTCCTCTAGTTGCTCAACCAGGTCGCCCCAGTACTCCACCCCCATGAGCACCACAGGAAAATGTTCGATCTTTCCTGTTTGGATGAGTGTGAGAGCTTCGAACATTTCGTCGCCAGTACCAAAACCACCTTGCAAGACAACAAATGCGTAGGAGTACTTCACAAGCATCACCTTGCGGATGAAGAAGTGCTCAAACGACACCTCGAGATCGAGATACGGATTCGAGGACTGCTCGTTTGGTAACTCGATTGTGCAACCCACGCTCGTCGCACCAACATCCTTTGCCCCACGATTGGCTGCTTCCATGATCCCCGGTCCTCCCCCGCTCATGATGGTGAAACCAAGTTCACCGAGCAGGGCAGCGGTCGACCGAGCCATCACGTAGGCAGGTTCAGTTTCTGCAATTCGAGCAGATCCAAAAACCGTGACACAAGGCCCAACAAAATGAAGGCGGCGGAATCCATGGAGAAGTTCGCGGCCTACTCGGAAGATCGTTCCGAGTTCACGACGCCGAAGCCGCGGACCTCGGAGAAAGAGCGACTCGTTCGTCGAGCCGAAAGAAAACTTCGAATCAGACAAAGTCGTACTCGTCGGCGTTCACCTTGCGCGTCCATTCCCAATAGTCGGGAATTGGCCATGGCGAGAGGGTGTAGATCTTGCCGTCTTTGTTCTTAAAATGGGAGAACTTCACCGTTTCATGAGCCCACACCATCTGGCTAATTTCTGATTCGTACGTGGCGACGTACTTGTCATGCACTTCAGCCTTCGGCTCCATGGCCCGTTTGCCAGTGTTCAGTAGTTCGTGAATCGCACTCATCACGTAATTCACCTGACATTCCGATTGGAAAATCAAGCTTGCGCCATGGGCCAGATTTGTTCCCGGACCGTAGAGACAGAAGAGATTCGGGAAGTTCGGAATTGAGATTCCGAGATAGGCAGTGGGCTCTTCGCCAAACTGTTCGCGAAGCGCGATCCCATCTCGACCGATAATCGTCATGGGGAACAAGTAATCGTTGTGACGAAAGCCGGTCGCATAAATGATGACGTCGGCCTCATGAACTTCACCGTCTTCGGTGATAACTCCCTCGGCGGTCACACGTTCAATGCCGGTGCGAATGAGTTCCACATTCGGCTTCAACAAACATTTCAGCCACGAACCATTGTCCTGAAGCATGCGCTTGGCGGAAGGCGGGTAGTGCGGCATGGATTTCTCGATCAGATCAGGGTGACCTTCAAGATGACTTGTGATCCATCCTTCAAAAATGCTGCGCCGCTCAAAACTCGCCTGGCTTATCGATCTGCCTTCAGGGTCATGCCAGGTTGGATCGACTCGTGATCCCTCGATACTGAGGCCTGATGCTGGATAGAACATCAGGAATCGAAACCATCGTGCGTAAAACGGAAGATGCCGCATCGCCCATGCATCGCCCGAAGGGACCTCGCGGTGATAGTTCATATTCGGGAACATCCATTGCGCAGTGCGTTGGAAAATATCAAGATGCTCAACCTCATCGGCGATGGTCGGAGCGATTTGGAAACCACTTGCTCCCGCACCAACCTGAGCAACTCGTTTTCCGGCAAGATCAAGACCCTCTGGCCAACGCGCCGAGTGAAACGACGGCCCCTCAAAATCTTCCATGCCGGGAATGTCAGGCATTCGAGGAGCATTTAACGCACCGGTCCCACTCACGATCACGTTTGCGAAGATGACCTCGGTGGCGCCATCGGGAGTGCGAATCTCAACTGACCATGTTGACGATTCCTCATTCCACAGCGCTTTGACAACTTCGGTATTGAATCGACACTTTTCATCGACGTTGTACTTACGCATGACGCGTTCGAAGTAGCCGCGAAGTTCCGGCTGCCGACAGAAGTATTCGCTCCAATGATCTGATGGCTCAAAGGAGTAGCAGTAGAAGTGACTACCGATATCGACGCGCGCACCTGGGTAACGGTTATCGCGCCAAGTGCCACCGGGTCCATCGGTCTTCTCAATAATTGTGTAAGGAATACCGGCCTGATCAAGACGAATCCCCGTCAACAGCCCCGACTCGCCACACCCAATCACGACAACATGGAACGCGTCGCGGACATCGGACGGGATTTCGTCTTTCCACGTGATTGCGCCGCTATCGGCGCCATCAAAATGAAGATCATCAGCAAACATTTCGACGACAGCGGGATCTACTGGCGCAGCAGCCATGAAATCCATGAGTTCTTTCACGAGTTCTAGCGAAGGAACCACTGGTTCTGGGCAACCCGCATCACGCCACTGCGCAATGACAGGAACTGCGAGTTTGCGAACCTCGGACTGTTCCTCGACCGTCAATCCGCTCTCATAGTTATTCAGCATCGCGAAACGAGGACGCGTGTCTCCTCGGATCCAAGAGGGATCGCCGGTCATATGCACCAAGGAGCACATCAACGCCGGGATACAAACCTCTTCAAGCGCAGCGACGATGGCGGCATCGTTGTCGAGAAATGGAATACCAGCGTGAGGATTGCGATCGGTCGCCATGCCGACACTCTTCCTCATTGGCGTGACCTACGCCACATTCAGTTTGGAGGACTGGGAAGCCCCAGCCGTCGACTTACTTTGCCGCGGTGGTCGGTGAACTCGACATACCTGACATCGTGCCCATCACCGTGGTGGTTGAACCCGATCCAGCACTTGTGGTCGTCGTTGCCATCGTTACTGGCGGAATTGAGCCTGTTACCGGGGTCTGATGCTTCTTCGAACTCGAGCAGCCGGCCACAACAGCAGCACTCAGGGCCAGGGCTGCGACGAACACCTTGATTCCACGTGAAGTCATGCCCTGAGACTAGCGACCGAGACGCACCAGTCCGAACTCAGAACGTGACACGATCGGCGGGTGCTGAGAATCGCAACTGTCAACGTCAATGGTCTCCGAGCCGCCACCCGCAAGGGCATGCATGACTGGCTGGCCGAGAGCCAACCCGATGTCGTCACTCTCCAAGAAGTTCGGGCACCCGATGAGCTTGTCGCCGACCTGATGGGAGAGGGCTGGAACATCGTGCACGCGGAATGCTCGGTCAAAGGACGTGCCGGTGTTGCTGTGGCCAGCCGACTTCCGATCACCAATTCCCGCAGCGGCGAACATTCCGTTTCCTTCGCCGACAAAGGCCGATGGATCGAAGCCGATATCAAAACCGGGAAGCGCAAAGCATTCACGGTGATCTCGGCATATGCCCACACGGGCGACGAAACATCTCCGATAAAGATGAAAGAGAAGCTCGCCTGGTTCGACGCGGCCACCGAGCGGATCACCGAACTTCGCGCCGATGGTCGTCATGTGGTGTTCACCGGCGACCTGAATGTCGCTCACCGTGAAGCCGACCTCAAAAACTGGAAGGGCAACATCGGTTGCGCCGGTTTCTTACCCGAAGAGCAGGCGTTCTTTGACAGTTGGTTTGATGAACTCGGTTGGGTCGATGTGGTTCGATCCTGCTATCCCGATGTGGCCGGCCCCTATTCGTGGTGGTCCTACCGCGGTAAAGCTTTCGATAACGACGCTGGCTGGCGGATCGACTACCAGATCGTCAACTCTCAACTCGCAAAGCTGGCAAGTAACGCTCGCGTCGATCGAGCGCCCTCGTACGACACGCGCTGGAGTGACCATGCTCCTGTGGTCGTCGACTACGACATCTAAATCAAAACGACCTCTTGAGCGAGGAGCAAAATCGGTGCTGCCGATACGGCAGCTTGAACCTCGCTTAGTTCGAAACAGACTCTTCGGTGCGGTGATCTGAAGTTTCGTACTCCGCTTCCGGCAATCGACTTTCACCCTCAATGTCGAGATTGGGGATGATGCGATCAAGGAAATTTGGAAGCCACCAGTTGGCGTTGCCCATGAGACGCATCGAAGCCGGCACCAGCACCATTCGAATGATTGTTGCATCAACAAATACTGCAGTCGCCAGGCCAAGCCCCATCATCTTTATGGTCGGTTCTCCGCCGAACACGAAACTGATGAACACCGAGATCATGATCAGTGCAGCCGACGTAATGACCCGAGCCGTTGCTGTAATTCCGACGATGACCGATTCGGTGTTATCGCCCGAATGGTTGTACTCCTCACGGATACGACTGAGGATGAAGACCTCATAGTCCATCGACAATCCAAAGAGGATTGCAAACATAAACATCGGAATAAAACTCACGATTGGCAACGATTGATACACACCAAAAAGTTCTGCTCCCCAGCCCCACTGGAAGACAGCCACGATGACGCCATAGGCGGCGCCAATTGAGAGCAGATTCATGATCGCCGCTTTCAACGGAACAAGAATTGAGCGAAAGACAATCATCAGCAACAGAAACGAAAGCCCGACAACACAACCGATGAAAAGTGGCAGACGATCAGCAACACGGTCACTGAGATCAATGAATGTCGCAGTTTGCCCACCGACGTAGACCGTGCCGCCAGTTACGGCCACAGCATCCGGGAGAACCGATGACCGAAGCCGAGCAATAAGTTCACTGGTCTCCTTGTCCTGCGGGGCGCTCTTTGGAATGACCTGAATGACTGCTGCTTTGCCATCGGGACCGACGGCTACACGTGCGATTTCGGCTACATCTGGCTCAGCGGTGAGCGCAGCACTCAGTTGCTCGACAACCTTTTCAGGCGAAAGGGTTGCTCCTTCAAGGTTGACAGCGAGCACAAATGGGCCATTGAAGCCAGGCCCAAAACCTTCAGCGAGCAGGTCATAACTGCGCCGCAACGTCGACGATGTGGGACTTTGACTTGAATCTGTCTGACCGAGCCGCAAATCAAGTATCGGCGCAGCCAACGTAAGCATGATGGCAAGACCGACGAATAGATACACCACGGGATGACGCGAAACATGTTGAGCCCAACGCGCCCAACCTTGGTATTCACCATCAACGTTTGTCGTCGAACCTTCGCTGACACGCTTTGTCCCTGGAAGACCAAATCGATCGATGTTGTGTCCGGCAAATCCCATGAGCGCCGGAAGGAGCGTGAGTGATGACGTCACCATCACGGCCACCACGATCGCCGCACCAATTCCCATGAACGTGATCATCGGAATGCCGGCAACAGCCAGACCACAAATCGCGATAACAACAGTTCCACCCGCAATGAGCACTGCTTGGCCTGCAGTAGCGATCGAACGGCCAGAGGCGTCTTCCACCGTGAGGCCGCGGTGTAGCCCTGCCCGATGTCGGGTGATGATGAAGAGGGCGTAATCGATGCCAACCCCGAGTCCAATCATTGACGCAAGCATCTCTGACGTTGACGGCATCTCGACAAACGCCGACAAACAGGTAATCGCTGCAATGCCTGCGCCTAAACCGAAGAGGGCGGTGCCAATCGGGAGGCCCATCGCGATAACTGATCCGAAGGCGAACAACAGAATCACCATTGCCGCAAGTAGGCCGATTCCTTCGGTTCCACTGAGGCTTGGCTGTTCCATAAGTTGCGGAAACTGACCACCGAACTCAACTTGAACACCAGCGTCTGTCGCGACTTCCGTCGTAGCAACGACCTCGTAATACACCGACCGAGGCAACGCGCGAACTTCGTCGTCAAATTGAATAGTTGCTAGGACAGTCGTGCCATCGCTAGAAACTCGCTTTACAAGAGCGGGGGCCGGTTGCACAACGTGGGGCACAGTGGCCATGGCGTCAAGGGACGCTGTAACCGCTGACGCAGCGGGTCCACCGGAAATGGTTCCGTTCGGAACGTGGAACACAACTTGCATCGATCCGCCCGCTTGGGACGGAAATGTTTCGAGGAGGAGATTCGTAGCTTTTTGTGATTCAACCCCCGGAATCTGAAGGCGATCCACGAACTGTCCGCCCGCAACTTGGCCAACGACAACAAGCGCAATGACCATTGCGACCCATGCAAACAAGACTCGCCACCGTCGTCGAGTACAGACGCGACCAATTCGATACAGAACATTCGACATGCGGGGGGAGATCCTCTCGGGCGCCTAGGTGGCGCCTCGACCGGTCAGACGATACCGGAGGGATACTTCATGACCACCCCCGGCGAACAGCGCTATCTGGGGCTCGGGGCGACACGAACCACACCGGATGTTGTTCGCCTTCCATTTCCATCGTCATCAAACAGGTCCACTCGAATGCATCCTTCTGAAGGTGGACCGACAAAACGCGCTGAACTCACAATTGGGGCAATGCGATTCTGCGCTAGAAAACGCACTTCCATCTCTGTGACGACATACGGATGGTCTCCCCCAAGCATTTCGTCAGCGAGATCCTCAGCGGCTACTTCGATCAATCCGGCGACTACTGCTCCCTGCATAGCTCCCGCAGGATTCAGTAATTCCGTATGCAGCTCCGCAGAAACTATTCCCCGCGAGCGATCTCGCGAGATGAAACCCGCCGCTGAACGAAGCGTCTCGTCAAGCGGCACCGACGGCATACGAGTCACAGCCGCGTGCACATCGAACGGGGGTTTCCCTGGATCGCCATCACGACGGGAAACTTTCGCAAAGCTAATGAGGCTGCTCCCCCACTCAACTCCGTCGACCATAAGCGGCATTTCGCAAACTGCAGATCTCCCGCCATTGCGAAGAATCACCGCTCGCGTTTCAATAGACACCGGCGCACTAGCAAGAGGGAGGCGTATCGAAAGATCTGATGTGAACGCCCAACTACTTGGGTCGGTATCGATCGTCATTCCGCCAACAACATCAATCAAGAACGCAACCGCCGCCATCGACGCTGCGCCACGGGACGCAATCGCTCGCGGTGAAGTCAAGTGGCCAACCAATTGGCCATTATCCAGAGTGAGAGACGTGCCGAGACGGCTCGGAATAGAGGAAATCGCATTGGGGATATCGGTCACGCAGCGACGATAATGCCCAATCGCAAGTGGGTTGCACGGTCTCTGCGTAGCGAGACGCCTTTTGCAAAACGCCCTGCTCTAGTTGCGTTGATTCCTCACTGAGCCCGCAGGCCGGCTTGGAACATTCCGTCTCGTACCAGTGCCAGAACCTCGTCAGACGGAAGGTCGAGACGTTCGATCGTGACCGCCCGGATCGATGCGGTGCAGGAAAAATCATGCGAGTAGTCACCGACGGGCGACCCCGTGTCAGTCCCAACGTCGAAGGTCTCACCGCTCATCGAAAAGACCAGCGGAACAGTCTTCTCCACACGCCCTTCTGCACTACGAGTTCCATCAACGAGTAACGAGGCCTGTCCGCCAGCGCCAAAACCTCCGTCGTATGCGAACACCAGCTGCACGACATGTTCCCCGGGATCAAGGGGCGAGGGACCAGTGATTACTGCATGCTCATGCCCGTACCAGTTGTAATGGAATACCGGCGCTCCTTTGTCGTTGAGATAGAGCGACCAACCGGCCATGACTCCTCCCTGACACGCAATCACTCCAACGGCACCATCGGCGGGCACTTCAATTTGGGCGGTAATCGCAAACGAGCAGTTCTTGATGCTGATCACCGATGACTCCGGCATTCGCACATGTGCGGTGGTGTAGGTCATCGAAGACACTCCGTCAAGAACATGTGGCACCGCAAAGTCCCCATTGCGGGGCGAACCTGGGTCGCGCATCGGGTAGACCCCGTAGAGACGCGCGTGTTCATCGAAAACCTGCTGGAGTTCCACAAGCTTCTCGGGCATCGCCTCGGCTAGATCAATTGACTGCGAGAAATCCTCGGCGACGTTGTACAGCTCCCAAACTTCCTGCGGTCCATCGAAGTCATAACCCGCAAGTCGGACCCACGGGAGTCGTCCGTGGAAACACGACGCCACCCAACCATCGTGATAGATCGCGCGATTGCCAAGAATTTCGAAATATTGCGAGCGTCGGGAACTGGGTGCGTAGGGATCGTCGAATGAATAGACCATCGACGTACCGTGAACTTCCATTTGCTCTATTCCATTGACCGTCTCCGGAAGCTCAACGCCGGTGACCTCATAAATGGTCGGCGCAATGTCAATCAGATGATGAAACTGTTGGCGTAGTCCTCCAGTGTCACTGATTCGCTTCGGCAAAGAAATCGCAACTGCATTACGCGTGCCGCCGAAGTGCGACGCAACTTGCTTCATCCACTGGAATGGAGCGTCTAAAGCCCACGCCCAACCCACATTGAAGTGATTCTCGCAACGGTCTGTTCCGAAGTCATCAATGTGATCAAGTAACCATTCGGGATCTTCCGGCACCCCATTTTGAAAACTTGGAGCGCTCCACGCGCCATGGATCGTTCCTTCAGCTGATGCACCGTTATCGCCAGTGATATAGATCACCAACGTGTTATCCATCTCCCCCATGTCCTCAACGGCCTGAATCACTCGATGAATCTGTGCATCGGTATGAGAAAGGAATCCGGCGAACACTTCCATGAGCCGGCGCGCAACCGGCTTGTAACGATCCGGGTAGTCGTCCCATGACGGAATCTCCTCAGGGCGATCAGTCAGTTTCGTACCTGCAGGGATCACTCCGAGTTCGAGTTGCCGATCAAAGATGTGCTGACGCAGAGCATCCCAGCCCTCATCGAACATACCGGCAAAGCGGTCACTCCACTCCTTTGCAACCTGGTGGGGCGCGTGTACCGCTGGAGTTGAGAAATAACAGAAGAACGGTCGACCGGGTGTTGAAACGTGTTGACGTTGCATCCACGTGATCGCTTGATCGGCCAAGTCTTCGGTGAGGTGGTAATCATCGCGACCGATATGCGGAGAGATCGGTGTGGTCTGGTCGTATACCGGTGGCTCATACTGCGATGCTTCGGCCCCGAGGATCCCGTAGAAGCGATCAAAGCCCATTCCCGTAGGCCAGCGATCGAAAGGGCCGGACGGGCTCTGCTCCCACGATGGCGTGAGGTGCCACTTCCCGAAACAAGAAGTGCTGTAGCCCGACATGCGCAATACCTGTGCCACCGTGGCCGCTTCGGGTGGAATCGCACTGTCATAGCCCGGAAATGAATTCGCGATCTCAGTAATTCCGCCCATATGCACTGCGTGGTGATTGCGCCCTGTCAACAACGCAGCGCGAGAAGGAGAGCACAACGCTGTGGTGTGGAACTGGTTGTAACGAAGACCGCGTTCAGCGATTGCATCTAATCCAGGGGTTGGAATGGGACCACCGAATGTCCCAAAAGTTCCGAAGCCGACATCATCAAGCATGATCAATAAGACATTCGGTGCGTTCTCCGGCGCCGATGACGGCGAAAGGCGCGAGGGCGTGGAGTCGCTGATGAGCCGTTGCACATCACCAACGAAAGGTGGCGTCGGACGCGGTAGCGAAGCGGTCACGAACGCAGACCGTCGACGTCGAAAATTCCAAGGGCGTTTATCGCTAATGAGCGTTCGCCAACAATCACGATGTTCCCACTTGTGATCGCATCGCTGAGAGCAAGCCGATTTGTCAGGACATCGGCCCATGTCTCAAGAGAACACTGAACGACAATCTGAGCATCGGTGCCATCGGTTGGACACGCAATCGAGTTACGAACGTGAAGGCCCGCGGAAACACCATCTCCGAAGTCCCAGCCCAGCCGAATATTGACACCATGAGCGAGTTCAGGATCGACCAAAACTCGAAGGATATGAACTGAGCGCTCAGACGAAGAGCCGAGAATCTGTGCTCGAGAGAAGCGGTGCCGATACAGGCGACTGGTATCGATTGAGCCTTCAAGTGACAACGCTCGTGTCAGACACCAGATTCGGATATTTGCCGCCGAGGTGCGCTGCGCAACAGTCCGCAGACAACGCGCCAAACGGCGTCTGTCATCATCGTCTTCTGCGCTACGAACAAGCCAGGTCGACAGTTCAAGCGCCCACCGAACGTCACCGGATTCCAACGCTGCATCGGCTTTTTCGCGAACTGTGGCCGGTCCACCGAAGCCCTCGATGAGCCGACGCGCTCGTTCAACCGTCGGCAAGGGGAAAAGATCGGCTTCATCACCATCAAACCAGCCGAAAAGACCAGTACGAATCTGACGGAAATGATGTTCGGCAACTCCATACCGTTCCGAGGTCAAGTTGTCATCGTCGGCTTCGGGCGGGAGTTGCACCTCAAGACCGATATCGGCCGACAACACTCCCCGATTCGAGAGACGAACGCTTTGGTCCCAAAGGAACTGAATCGAGTCGCGGTATTTGGTAACGCGATCGCTAATGAGTTCTCGTCCTGAAATTGGTGGACCGTGCGTGGCCACCAAGTATTCCGCCCCGAGCGACAGAAGGTGATCGATTCCGTCAAGCAGGATTCGTGGATCGCGATATTCCTCGCCACGAATGGCAAAGACGTTGAATAGAACTGGCCATACCAAGTTGTTGACTGCCACCTTCAAGGTCGGAAACCAGTAGGTGACAGAGTCGTCAGAATCTGACGGGGCATGCGTCACTTCGATCGGTAGTCCGGCGATGTTCAGCGATGCGCTTTGGCCAAACGTATTCGTCGGCACAACGAACACACTGGTGAACGGAAAATGTGAAGGGTTCCGATAGAAGTAACCCAATCCCACATTTACGCGTCCGTCAGGACCATCCTCGGGCAGGAACATTGCGAACTGTTCGGCAAGTCCCCGCCCATAGGCCGGCGCAATTTCAGACACTGCCCGCTCGCGGTTATAGGAAACCTTCTCATGGGCCCAGATGGGAATGTCGCGAACACCAGCATCTTCAAACACCGCTTCGGTTCCGCAGACGTAATGAAAGTGTGTGTAGAGAACATCCACAATCGGCCGACTGGTGACCTTGCGCAGTTCCACAATAGCCTCGCGCATTTCTTCGGTCGACTCGCCGGTGTCGATTGCGATTATTCCCTCGGGGCCTTCAACAAACGTTTGGTTGGAAAGTCCATTCCCGACGAAACACCACACTCCAGTGGTGACCTCATAAAAGCGACGGGCAATGATTTCAGATTGAGCGACGTGATCACGATGGGCGATCTGCCCACTCGGCAGGGTCACGGTTTCAGATGAGTCCGGGGCAAAAGATCGGCTGCGACTAGTCACCGCGGCATCGTAGGTTGCCTTAGGGCAGCGCTGTCGTCTGAACAGTGACAGGATGCGCCCATGTTCGATCTCACCGGAAAGACCGCCCTCGTCACTGGCTCTGGCCAAGGAGTTGGCCTTGGGATTGCCCGCACACTCATTGATGCGGGCGCAATCGTTTACATCAACGACCTCGTTGCCGATCGCGCTATCGCTGCGGCCAACGAACTCGGCCCAAACGCCAAGCCGCTTCCATTCGACGTCGCAAACTTTGCCGATGTCGAAGCTGCGATCTTGAGTGCCGATCCAATCGACATTCTGGTGAACAACGCAGGGATACCGCCGTCGATGCGCGCCGTGAAATTCCGAGACCTTCCGCGCGATGAATGGGGCCCATATGTCGATGTCAATCTCTACGGCGTCCTCAATTGCGTAAAGGCCGTGCTTGATGGAATGTGCGAGCGGAATTGGGGTCGCATCATCACTATTTCTTCTGGAGCAGGTACCCAGGGTTTGAACATCGGTGTTTCTATCTACGGCGCGGGCAAGGGCGCTGGTATTTCCTTCATGCGCCACATTGCCATGGAGAACGCCGGAGACGGGGTAACCGCCAACACACTCGCTCTTGGGCTCATGCAGCGCGATGAGCCCGGAATCTCCGAAGACCAGCGAACGGTTACCGCGAAGATCGCAAAGACTGTTCCTGCAGGAAGACTCGGTAAGGGAAGCGACATCGGTTACGCGTGTGTCTACCTCGCTTCGGAAGAAGCCTCTTGGGTAACCGGACAAACCATAGCCATCAACGGCGGATCTGCGACCACCTAAGGTATTGGTGCCAAGCGCGTAATCGATAAGCAAGCACCAACTCGGCTCTGGCGTCACACCCGTGCCATGTAGGCAACAAAAAGAGAGCGCCGACCGAAGCCGACGCCCTCCAGAAACTCGTTTGTCTTGGCAGCCGTTACTTAATCGGATACCACTTGGCATCGACAGGCACCCAGCACTGAATATCAACGGGGCAGTTGTTGTAGG
>CAMAYJ010000007.1 GCA_945862505.1 Bifidobacterium breve
TGCTCGAAGAACACCGCAACAACTTCAACCATTACCGACCCCACAGCGCCCTGGCATATCAAACACCCGTCGAGTTTGCGACCAAATGGCACACCGAAAACCGGGTGTTAACCTCATAACAGGTGGACCGACCAAAGGGGTCCAGGACAGCTACATCACGTACATCCAGAGTTCCTCGTTCAATCCGTTCGTATCGTGGAGCGGTACTCAAACCCAATGGCTTAACGAGGCATCTGATCCTCTTGATCACATCTTTGGAAGCTCTGGCGCTCGAGTCGGCTGGACAACTGTGAAACAGTTGCCGTTCGGGGGATCATGGTCTGGTTCTCTCGGTGCAACTGGGTCGGTCAACAATTCAGGTTTCCTCTGGGCGTCTCAGGGAATAACGAATCCCTGCCTCAACGGTTATCCCTGCTGGGACACATGGGCGAATAACTAGGAGTTGGAATGATCAATAAACCCGTCAAAATTCGAATACGGTTACTCGCTGGAACCGCCGTTGTGGCGGCTGTTTCCGTTGGTGCACTCCTGGTGATATCTGGCGCCACCCTCCCGGCCACTGGAAGCACGGTCAATCCCAGTTTGAGTCTGGAGTACCGAGGCGAGCCAAAAGAACGAGTCGACATAGGGCCAATTAGCGTCAGCCCAAGTGCCACTGCGATGCACTTCGATGGGACGATCGCCGCCGATCTGCTCGAGAAGAGCAACGCGATGGCCATGATTCAGGGTGGATCTGAGAGTCCCGTCAACAGCGGCTACGTACTGATGGGACTCGTGTCGGATTGGGCGATGCAACCCATTCCGGCTGCCGAGCGACCGGCTGGAACTGAGAGTGTGACAGCTCCCCCGATTACCCCATTGAGAGATACGCCGGCACTTGTCGTGGTCTTTCCTCAAGTGATGTGGAATGGGCTCCACGGCGGCGGCGGTCCGTATGGAGCAACGCACGATTCCTCGACAGCGCGCTTCACTCAGACGTCGACCGTTGTGGTTGCTTTCGAGGCGGGCACCGGTGAGTTCCTGTTCATGAGGACCCTGCCAGACAAATGAGAATGACTCGCTTTTGCCGCTTCCAAGACCGCTGACTCGGCTCGCCGGACTCGAAAACGTACCCGAAAACTGCCAGATCACCTGTGACAAATTTGATCCAACCGAATGGCACGCAGCGTGAATCTACGTCGCGGTTGGTGTCACGAATACTGGTCCCGTCTATGTGACGTTGGTCCTCTCGTTGACCGGTCCTGTGCCCGCGTCAACAACTACGACAACCTCAGTCACGTCAGACCCGGTTGTCCCTGCGTTTAACGGCTGAACCACCGACAAAATCGCCAAGGCGAAGCGGTTCGATAGGGCAGCGTTTCACTTTTGGCCGAAACGCGTTTCACCATCTATTTGTGTAAACCCGTTGACCTGCGGAAACGGAATTACGCGCCATCCCCACGAGGGCGGGGATGGCGCGGAACGTGGCGCGAAACTCGGCGCAACGGCCCGGAAGCCATGGGGGAAGGGTAGTTCGGGCCTGTTGGGCGGTCGAAAGTTCAGTTAGACCGGAAGTGTCGTGCTCGTTGATGGGCGGTGGGTCGTGGCTGGTTCAACGGTGACCTCAATCTTCGGACGCAGCGCACTGCCGCCGCGGTAGGTGCGAAGGCCTGGTCGCACGGCGCAGTATCTGGTTCCAGACCTAGGGTGAGTACGTGGGCACTGCGGCGACGGCCAAGAACAGGGTTGGCCGGCGGCTGATGATGAGGGTCGTGGTGTGGCTCACCTTTGTCTGGCTCGCAGTGCTGGCCGGGTTCCTCGTTTGGTCGTATCAAGCACACAGAAACACGGAACGTCAGGCGCCCGAACTGGTGGCTGCAGTCGACGGCGCCCTTCGTTCAGCGGCGAGCCAGAACCCAGGACTGTTGAACGCGATGGTTTCGACAAACCTGATTCAGTCGTTCGATGAGTCCGGAGCAACAGATGTGTTCTCGGTCGTACCCGTTGTCGAAGGCGCTGAGCCGTTCCGTTTCTCGGTGACGCCCGACGGTGCAGCGGTCATTGGCTACCGAGGTACGAGTCTCGCCAACGAGGTATGCGTTCGTGGCGTCCTGTCGCCGTCGGGAGCAGTGACGACCCAGCGCTGGAGTTGCAGCGACTGGTGAGAGCTCAGTGACATGCGATTGATGGCCGAAGTCCTTGGCGGTCAACTCGGCGGTGCATCGGGCTGCCTTAACCGGACCGCGTTTCACTTTTGGCCGAAACGCGTTTCACCATCTATTTCCGTAAACCCGTTGACCTGCGGGTTTTGAATTACGCGCCATCCCCACGAGGGCGGGGATGGCGCGGAACGTGGCGCGAAACTCGGCACAACGGCCCGGAAGCCATGGGGGAAGGGTAGTTCGGGGACCACGGCGCACACCGCAACGGTCATGAGCGAGTCAAAATCGTCGTCACTTGACCGAACGTCCGACGAGCACCACGGCGCGACCGGAGAGGAACCATCGAGTCTCAGGCGGCTCGACCGACACGTCACGTGCAGACAGATCCGCACATAGTTGCTGGACCCACTCGTCGTCGGGCACCGCGTCCGGGATGGCCCAGGTGTGCAAGAGCACGACGATTTCTCCGCCGGGAGCGAGGACTCGAACGCATTCATCGAGACCAATTGCCCGGTCGTTCCAGAGTTGAATGTTGTTGACGCTGACGACGGCGTCTTGTGAGTGGTCTGGGACCGGGAGCGACTCTGCCGCAGCCTGCTCGATCCTCGTGATGTGCTCGACTTGGGCTTTACGACACCGAGTGCGAGTCCGCCCAACCATCAATGCCGACGGGTCGAGACCGATCACCATGCCATTCGGTGTGCGACGAGCACCTGCCACCACGCCGACGCCCGGTCCACAACCGATCATCACAACATTCGCGTCAGTCTTTGGATTCACTAACTCGACCGCTGCGATTTCCATGTCGGCGTTGCCACGCGCCATCACCGTCGCCATGATTCGACCGCGCCAGCCATCCCACGCAACGAGTCGGTTCACGAAGTCCACGAGAAAACGGTACGCCATCAACCCGACGCAGTTCTTCATCTCTAGAGGTCAGAGAGGGATAGGAGTTCATGGCGTACTTGCGAGCGCGTTTCACTTTTGGCCAAAACGCGTTTCACTACCTATTTCTGTAAACCTGTTGACCGGCGGGTTTTGAATTACGCGCCATCCCCACGAGGGCGGGGATGGCGCGGAACGTGGCGCGAAACTCGGCGCAACGGCCCGGAAGCCATGGGGGAAGGGTAGTTCGGGGGTTCTAGGCCGGTCGAAAGTTCAGTGGCGAGTATGTTTTTCAAGTCGACCGGCGAAGGGTCTCTCGACTATCTAGTCAAAGGGTTCTCTTATGGTGCGAAGGTCAGTTCTCGCTATGTTCGCAGTCATGGCGATTGTGTTGGGTTGTGTTGTTGTGTCGACACCGGCCGGTGCGGTAGTTGACGCTGCGGTTGTTGTGCCGAGCCCCAATGTCAATAGCGATGATGTGCTGTATTCGGTGTCGTGTGTGAGTTTGTCTGAGTGTGTCGCGGTTGGTCGCTCAAATACCGGTTCGGCGTATGAGACGTTGGTGATGGTGTGGGATGGCGTCGAGTGGTTGATTGTGTCGAGCCCGAATGCCGGGACCATCGACGATGCGCTGAGATCTGTGTCGTGTGTGAGTGTGTCCGAGTGTGTTGCGGTTGGTTACACGTACACCGGGAATCGTGTCTATGAGACGTTGGTTGAAGTGTGGGATGGCGCCGAGTGGTCGGTTGTGTCGAGCCCGAATGCCGGCACCATCATCGATCAGCTGTTTTCGGTGTCGTGTGTGAGTGCGTCGGACTGTGTCGCGGTTGGTTCCACGGAAACCGGTTCGGCAACTGAGACGTTGGTGATGGTGTGGGATGGCATTGTGTGGTCGATTGTGTCGAGCCCGAATGCCGGCACCACCTTTGACAGGCTGTCTTCGGTGTCGTGTGTGTCGGACTGTGTCGCGGTTGGTCGCACGGAGACCGGGAACAGGGGGTTTGAGACGTTGGTGCTTTCGTTGACCGGGCCAGTGCCTCCGTCAACGGACCAGGTCGCTTCTACATTCACCGGCTGAAACTGCGGCACTATCGCCAGGTCCAAACGGCTCGATAGGACCGCGTTTCACTTTTGGCCGAAACGCGGTTCACCACCTGTTTCTGTAAACCCGCCGACCTGCGGGTATTGAATTACGCGCCATCCCCACGGGGCGGGGTGTGAGTGGAACCTGGCGCGAAACTGGGCGCAACGGCCCGCAAGTCACTGGGGGAAGGCTCGTTCGGGGGTTCTGGGCCGGTCGAAAGTTCAGTTAGATCAAACGGAAGTTTCGAGTGCTGTTTGGGCGCGCTGAAGCCACCCGGTCCGAGGTTTCGGGTGGCTTTTGGTTTAGGTCTTGTCGGGTGGGCGCCAGTTCCCGAAGAACTCATCGAGGGAGGCACCGGTGCGGATCGAATGAGCGATCAACGCTTTGATTGCTGTGATTGCCTGGCAGGCGTGCATGTTCAGTTGCTGACGCTGAAGTCCGACAGTTCGTGCACGACGGTTGACGAGATGTGATTTGAGATGGTGATGCATCGACTCGGAGTCTTCGCGAAGGCCGAACAGTCGATGGAACTCGTCGGTGCCTGGGGGGATTGGGCGAAGTGCTCGGGTGCGACGGCGACCGGTGGTGATCTCGTCTTCGGTTGAGTTGTGTCGGATTCGCCCGATAGCTCCGCGCAATCGTTTCGGAACCTCAGGTCGGTCGAGATCGATCTGGAGTCGTTTGCCTTCGAAGACCACGAAGATCGCCGGTTTCGCGAACGAGTTGAACGACAGTTGGACCTTGTGAGAGTTCCGCCGATAATATAAAGTGTAACGGAATACCGGAACATAAGGGGAAATCAGGTGAGTGTTGCAGGGACATTGCTCAGGCAGGCCCGTTTGGCCGAAGGTGTTTCCTGTCGCGGTCTGGCACGCCGAGCCGAAACCGTTCCCTCTCGCATCTCTGAGATTGAGCGGGCGGTTCATGATCCGGGAGTGAGCACGCTCGACCACTCGTTAGGCGCGCTTGGCTGGCAGCTCACTGCGGTTCCTACTCGTTACCCCACGGCAGCCGCGGTGGCGTTGGCAATTCGCGATTCGGCGGTGCTAGGTATCCCCGCAAGTGAGACCGATTCCGCGTTCAGGGCGTTGCTTTCGCTCGCTGATGGCCTTTCCGCTTCCGATGCATCGAGCCGTGTTGTTCTCTGCTTCGCGACTCCTCCGCTGACAGGAGACGAACGCATCGATGCAGCTATCGCTGCGATAGTCGAGCACTTCCTCGAAGTTCGCGGGTTGCTTCCGGAGTGGCTGAAAGCAACCGAGCGTGTGCTTGACGAACCCTGGATTCCAGACCCGTACGCGAGTGCCACTATCGCCGACGAAACGCCGCCAGCATTTCGGCGTAGGGGAGTATTTCTCGCACGTAGCGAACTCGGGAGTGTCTGATGGAAGTCACGTTCGATCGGGAAACCACGACGACCGACGTTGACGCGCTCTACGGAGCAAACCCTGATGTTGAGACTGCGGCGCGAACAATCGCCTATCGAAATGGGTGGCCGGAAAATTGGTTGAACGACAACGTCAAGCAGTTCGCGTCCCACTTCGACACAGCCGATGATTGGATCACTCTCGATGTCCGGGACGGTGTTGCTATCCGGATTGCAGGTGCTCGGCTGTTACTTGCAATGAAGTTGTTTGCTGCGCGGGGCCGACGCGATTCTCAAGACATTGATCGCTTACTTGACGCCTGCGCCATAAAAGATGTCGATGACGTCATTGCCGTCTTCGATCGCTATTACCCAGAAGAGGTACTTTCCGAAAGAGCGCTTCGGCAACTCAATGAACGGTTCGGCGGTTCGGCAACTCTTTGATGCTGCGACCACTTTCAGGGGGTCAGGAGAAACTGTGCCTACCGTCTGAATCTGCAGTTGGCTCCGAGGCCTGCGCGACTCAATGGAGCCACGTTTTACTTCTGACCGAAACGCGATCTACTACCTATTTCTGTAAACGCGTAGACCTGCGGGTTTGAAATTACGCGCACGTCCCACGAGGGCGGGGTGTGAGTGGAACGTGGGGCGAAACTCGGCGCAACGGCCCGCAAGTCACTGGGAGAAGGCTCGTTCGGGGGTTTCGGCATATCTGCATGAACCTTTGCGGGTGACGAACACACCCTCCTTCCGGGTGACGGGTAGGTTCCTCGCATGAGCACAGTGCTTTCTTCAGTTCATGGCCGGATTCTTGATCTTGACAGCCACTTGCAGGTTCCGATTTCTCGATGGGGCGAGGTATTCGGCGACGCGACTGCCCGCTTCGGAACGCGTTTCGCCGGTATCCCGTTGTTTGACGCCACTGATGAACCCGATCTGACCGCCGACTCCGTGTGGAATACCAAAGGCGCTGCAGCTCCAGGAGCGTCCACCCCAGAAGGCCGTTTGGCTGCGATGGACGTGATGGGGATCGACCGGCAACTCATCTTTCCGCAGGTGATTCTTGCAATGCCCGCGTGGTCTGACCATCCCAGTGCTGCGGCACTGCTACGCGAGTACAACGACACGGTTTTGAGTTGGACCAAGACGGGTGAAGGGCGCCTTCGTCCAACTGCGTTGCTGAATCTCACCACAATCGATGGCGCGATCAAAGAAGTCGAGCGAGTGGCTGCGGGCGGTGCACGAGCGGTGTTCATTCAGGATGGGATCGCTCCGGGCGGCCGCTCCCCGGCAGCGGCTGAACTTGACCCTCTGTGGGCACTGCTCGCCGAAGCGGAACTTCCCGTCACTCTTCATATCGGTGGTCAGGAAGGCTTCTTCGCGAGCAATGCATGGTCTGATGCCGACCTGTTGAGGCCGGGTACCTTCTCGACAGGCGAGCCGATCGGCCCGCACGCGCTCGCCACCATGCACCTCGCGGCTCAGAATTATCTGGCGACCATGATCTACGGAGGCGTGTTCGACCGTCATCCAAGTTTGCGAGTTGGGGTCATCGAACTCGGTGCGATGTGGGTCGGGCCGTTCGTCGACCTTCTCGAGGATCGTCTCCAGTTGTCGCGTCGTCTGCGCGAGAGTCTGCAGAGAAGCCCACGAGAAGTGTTCATCGACCAGATCCGTGTGACACCGTTCTTCTGGGAACGTACGGCGCGACAGATTGAGCGCTACGGCATGCCGGAGATCTACGCGTTCTCGACGGACTTCCCGCATCCCGAAGGCGGCACTGACCCGATCGGCAAAATGGCTGCTGACATCACGCCGCTCGGTAACGAAGCGCTCGAAGCGTTCTTCGTGCGCAACGCCGAGCTTCTCCTTCCCGCCTGACCGACAGCCTGGCGATGACGCCCAACGCTTCGAGCGCCACCGTTTGGCAGCATCATCTTGAGATGGTGGTGCATCGATTCGGAATCTTCGCGCAGCCCGAACAGCCGGTTGAATGAGTCATCGGTTTCAGGGATGACGCGCAGCGCTCGGGCGCGCGGCGTCTTGTCGGGGATCTGCCAGGTGCCGTAGAACCGGTAGGTGTCGGTTCGGTTCGATTCGAACTGACGAGAAATATCCCTGAGCCGGGAACCGACGAGCCGAACCCGACGACCTATCACTGTCGGGTCAATTTCGGACCCGAGCCCCAACTTGCTCTCAGGAGAACCAAATGCACCGTTCCCGCTCCTCTCGCCTCGTCCGAGTCGTCTTATTCGTTGCCGCTTCGGCTGTGACGCTTGTGACGCTTTCGACGGCAAGCAGCGCCCACGCCGGCTTCAAGGCATACTCCGCCTTCGGCTTCGCTCCGAATCTGGCCGGAGGATCGAACGCTGCCTCGGGCGATCAAGCGACACCGCCTTACGCGGCCGGAGCGACCGTGACGATGTACATGCGCTCGGCGGTTGAGATCCCGGATGGTGAGAGCTGGGACCCAGCGCTCTACAGCAACGTGGATATGAAGATCATCGTGCCATCAGGTTGGACCAATCCGACTTGTGGCAGCGCCAATCTTCAGGTGAACGACGGCAGCACCAACAGCACCAACCAGCCGGGGGCGGCTGTCGCTGGGTGGCAGTGCGAGACCTACGTCAGTGCCGGCCACACGGTGATCCACTTCTGGGGGCCTCCGGTTGCATCGGGAGGTCTCGCGTCCGACGCTGCCCAGTACTTTGTATTCTCCGTGACTACCCCGTCACCAGCGGTCGAGACGACCTACGGGGTAGGTGGCACCGAGGGATTCACCGCAGATCAGCAGTACGCGAATGGTGAGATCTCGCACTGGTACCCAAGCGTAGATTACGTCGGCACCTATCCCGCCGGTGCTGCTCCGACGACTCCGGCACGCGGACTCCTGCGAACCGTTGCCGCCGCCGAGCCGACCACGACGACCACCCCTTCTGGCCCGGTCACCCCGGCATTCACAGGCTGACATGCGCATCCGATCCACTCTGGCGCGGTTTGCCGCGTGCACTGTGCTGGGGTGGATCGCGCTCGGCGGTGTCTCCGCCGTCGCTTCTGCTCACGCGGAGTTCGAATCGACAAGCGTGACCGCAACGAGCACCACCCAGGTGGTGCTCGACGTTCCACACGAGCGCGCACCGAACGTTTTCAACACTTCAGTGAGGATCAAGATCCCTAACGGATGGAGTGCACCGACATGCACTTCGCCCGCCGGTTGGACCTGCTCGAGTTCGTCCGGCGAGGTCGCGTTCTTCAAGAATGACCCCCGGTCCATCATCAATTCCTCAGAGGCGTTCCGATTCGCGTTGAGCGCGCCGGCATCGACCGGCACCACGACCTTCCCTGTGGCGCAGATCTACGACACGGGTGAGAACGTCCTTTGGTCAAGTTCTGCGCAATTGCAGGTCACTCCCGCACAAACACCAACCACATCCGCCCCGCAACCTTCGCCATCGCCGACCACTCCGAATAGTCCGCCGACCACGACTGCGCAGTCGGAATCTTCGAACGCCGGGTCGGGGGCCGATGGTGGTTCGTCAGCATCGACCGCTTTGAGTCCCGACTCCTCGAACACGGTCACGCTCCAAGCTGACCAGACCGACGATTCGGCGGGCGCTCACTCCACCTCAACCTCGGACGGTGCCCCGATCGCAGCGATCGTGGTGGCGGTAATCATCGTGATCATCGTCGGTGGAGTCGCTTTCGTTCTCGCGCGTCGTCGCGGCCGCTAGACGGAGCGAATGGGGCCTGAGTCCCCGGACGCATCACGGAGTCCGTGGCGAGTGAGGGCCCAGACGGCGATCAGGCTGATGATCTCGGGGGTGTGTGAGAGTTCGCGCGACAACGACACTGCACCGTCGGCGACATCGATGACTGCGGTGATCACGACCGCGGCGGTCACCACGACCGAGATCGGCAGGACCGTACGCGCTCGCGCTGGACGCACAACCACGACACCGAGCGCGATGACATAGGCGAGCGAGAACGCGCCAAGGTGTCGAGCCTCGTGGCCATCGATCTCCGAGCCTCCCAGCAGATCGCCGAACGACGTAACGGCGATTACCACTGCGCATATCGCAAGCACGCCCCTTGGGAACGTCCAGGTCCACACACCATCGAGCATCCGCGCGCTTCGCACCACCGCAGGTGCCAGGTCATCCTGTGTTTCGGCTTCCCGCAGTTTGCTTCGACGCAGACCGTGGATGAACTCCCGCTGGGAGCGACACGATGGGCAGGTCGCGACATGGGCCTCCACTAGAGACGGATCGAGACCAGGATCCTCGCCATCGGCGAGGGCACTGATGGCCTCCTGAACCTGCGCGCAGTCAGTCACCGGATTCCCATCGACGTCGACTCTTGCATCGGACTCTCGCTCACTGGACCATGATAGGGAGATGGAGTCGGATCCCCTACTGCACTTGTTGTTGGCGGCACGTGAGGGCAATGACGCCGCCCTCACTGAACTCGTGCGACGCACCCAGCCGACCCTTTGGGAGCTATGTCGCGCGTTGGGGCACCCGGAGGACCCGGGCGATCTCGTGCAGGAGACCTATGAGCGGATGCTCCGGGCGATGCACACGTTCGAGGGCCGCTCACCCGTGCGCCCGTGGTTACTCACGATCGCACGAAGGGTTTGCGCCGACTCGGTGCGACGCTCGATTCGCCGACGCCGTCTGTTCGACAAGGCAGTGAGCGCGTTCGACGCCGGCTTGGTGTCTGCAGCCGATCGCAGTTCGATGGATCTGCTGCACCATCTCGATCCCGATCGACGCGAGGCTTTTGTGATGACTCAACTCGTGGGCCTCTCATACGAAGAGGCGGCTCTCGTCCTTTCGTGCCCGATCGGAACCGTCAGATCGCGCACTTCGCGGGCCCGGGCCGACCTCAGGGCAGCGATCGCCGCCGCCGACACGGCTTGAGTTTCGCTTGGAAATGTTGACCCTGTGCTTCTATCGCTTTATTGGGTCTTCAACAGTTGGATGACATGAACCACCGATTGTGATGCTGGCCGCCGCGTTTCACTTTTGGCCGAAACGCGTTTCACCATCTATTTCTGTGAACGCGTCGGTGCCCGGAGCGATGGCGCGCAGCGCTCGAGTGCGTCGGCGTTCCTCAGCGATCTCGTCTTCGGTTGAGTTATGTCGGATTCGCCCGGTGGGTCGCTGCGCAGATCTCCGTTTTGCCGCGTCAGTTCGACGGTGTCAACGTGACCACGCCGCGCTCAACGGTGGCGGTCTGCACGAACGAACCATCGGTGACGGTGAAGACGAACACGGGACCGCTCCGGATCTGGCCGTCGGCATCGAACGACAACTGCTTGGTGATCCCTTCCACATCGGAATCGTCGAGGGCCTTCGCCATCTGGGCACGGGAACGCGCGCCGTTCACGATCGCGTCAAGCACCAGTCGAGTCGCATCGGCGTATTCGGTGGCGTAGGCGGGAGGACTGGAGCCGGTGCGACGTTCGAAGGCGCGGCGGAAGTCGCGCGCGGCGCTGCTCGAACCGCCCCCGATGGTGCATGGACATGTGACGATCGCGCCACGAGTGGCGTTCCCTGCGCGCGAGATGAACTCGGGCTGGAACACACCATCGCCGGCGACGAAGGATGCATTGATGCCGGCGTCGCGCAACTGTCGCACCAGTCGAGCGGCCGGATCGGTGACGCCACCGAAGTAGACAGCATCGGCGCCGAGTGATCGCACGGACTCGACGGCGGAGCGATAGTCGAGGCGGTCGGCCTCGATCTGCAGGCGCGGCGCAACGACCACGCCGCGGCTGTCGAGCGCGGTGGTGACCAGATCGGCGAGTCCCTTGCCGTACAGGCTGCCGTCATCGATGACGGCGACGGACTTCACCGCCAACTGATCGATCATGAAGGCGGCCGCTGCCGGTGCCTGTGTCGCGTCGTCGACGACGACGCGATGGAAGAACCGCCATCCCTGCGTCCCGAGTGCCGAGTTCGTCGCCGAAGCGGTGATGACAGGAACGCCGGCGGCCTCGAGGATCGGCATGGCCGCTGCAGTCTCACCCGAGAACGCTGGTCCGACGACCGCGATGATCTGCGGGTCCTCGGCGATCGCTTGGGCGAGCGCCGCAGCACGCGTCGGATCAGCGCGGGTGTCGAACGAGACGAGACCCACGGGACACTTGGCGAGAGGCCCCGACTCCGACGCCACCGAAAGTGCCGTCTCGATCGCGCTGCGCTTCGACCGACCGTTCGCGCCGTCACTGCCGGTGATCGGGCCCATGAACGCGATCGCGCTCTGCGGACAACTGCTCGATGCATCGCTGCTGCCACAGGCCGGCGCCAGCAGCGCGACGACACCCGCGATCGCGACTGCTGCGAGCGACGATCGGACACGACGAGAGCGCGAACGTGATCGGTTCATCCGTTGCCCTTCGCCCGGCGGCGCATCTCGGCCGCACGACCTTCGAGGTCTCGGAAGAAGTCGCTGTCGGTGACCTCCTCGACCTCCTTGCGACGACGCTCCTGATCGACCTCGACCTTCAACGACCGAACCTGCTCCTTCAACCTCCGTTCACGCACTGCGACCTGTTCGGCCATTCGTGCGAACACCCGTGCCAGGCGACCGATGTCGTCGTGTGACCTCCCGATCCGCTGCAACTCGTCGTCGTCGGGTGGAGCACCGTCCTCGACCGCTCGGGCGGCGCGTGTGAGCGCGCCGATCGGTCGCGACAAGCGACTGGCAACGAGGAGGGCTCCGATCACTGCGAGGATGCCGACGACGAGCAGAGCGATGGTGATGGTGTTCACGAGTCGATCGATCGGAGCCATGAACGCCCGACGGGGTTGCGTGACGATCGCAGTCGCTGCGCCTTCGGTGGTCGCCCACGCTGCGACCTGATCACCGCGACCGGAGAGCGCGGTCCGAGCGACGCTTCCCTTCGGCTCCGACGAGATATCGGTGGCCACTGTCGTCATTCCCAATTCATCGAGCGTGCGTCCCTGCAGGCGACCATCGCGTGCTGTGATGACGGTGCCAGCGTCGTCGACGAGGATCGCTTGGCCGCCCGGACCGAGCGGGGCCTGATTGAGGGCGAACAGGAGGTCGTCACCGCTCACCTGCAGCGCCGCGACTCCGACGACTGCGGCACCGGGTCGACGAGCGGGAGCGGCGACCGTGACGAATGATCGACCACCAGTGGCGGTGAGCTCGCCGATCGCCGGCTTGCCGGCAACGGCCTGCACGAACCACGGTTCGGTTGTCACCGACGTACCCAGCTGGTCGGTCGGTCCGGCGACGATGGTTCCCTTCGAGTCGGCGACGAGCGTCGCGACGACATCGGGGGCGCCGCCGAGGGAAGGTGCGCTTCCACCATCGGCCAGGAACTCGACGACTGTGGGGTTGGTGCCCAACTGATCGGCACGCGCGGCGACACCGTTGAGGTACTCGTCGACTGCAGCAGCGCCCACGGTCGCTGCACCCTCGGCGGCGCCGAGCTCCGATGCCACCACTGCTTCTTGGCCAGTGCGCGTCGCCATGACGGAGACCAGCGCCATCGGCACGAGTGTGGCGAGCACGAGCGTGACGCCGAGTCTCGCTCCGAGGCTCCACCGTCGAGGATCGATGACTCGTCGGAGTGGGGAGCTGCGCGACGCTCCGACGAGCGGAGCCGTCTCGTCTAGAGGGGGAGCAGTGGTCACGGGTCTCCGGATCGGTAGTGCTCGCTGGGGCAGTGTCCGACGACACCAGTCGAATCATGATAGGCAGACGGGATGACGACTCTTGTGTCCATCCATTCCTTCCGTGGCGGTACCGGCAAGAGCAACACCTCTGCCAACCTCGCCGCCCAGCTCGCCCGCACCGGTGCGCGGGTTGCGGTGATCGACACCGATATCCAGTCACCCGGAATCCACGTCCTCTTCGGCTTCGACGAGGACGGCCTGGGTACCACCCTCAACGACTACCTGCATGGCGCGGCGCCGATCGAGGCCGCCGCCCACGAGGTCACGGACCAGATCGGCGCTGCGACCGACGGTGCGGCGCTGTTCCTGGTGCCATCGAGCATCAAGGCGTCCGAGATCGCCCGCATCCTGCGCGAGGGCTACGACGTCGGTCGACTCAACGATGGATTCCGGGAACTCGGAGAGGCGCTGAACCTCGACTACCTCCTCGTCGACACGCATCCCGGTCTGAACGAGGAGACGCTCCTGTCCATCACGGTGTCGGACATCCTGATCCTCCTCATGCGTCCCGACAAGCAGGACTTCCAGGGCACTGCCGTCACCGTCGACGTGGCCCGCCGTCTCGGTGTCCCCGAACTCCTGCTGCTAGTGAACAAGGTGCCGTCGTCGATCGATCGCGACACGCTCGCTCGCGATGTGGCCGAGGCCTACCAGTCCGAGGTCGGCGGCGTGCTCCCGCTCAGCGAGGCGGTCGTCGAGAACTCATCGGGTGCGCTGTTCAGCATCACCAACCCCGACGAGGAGTGGTCGAAGACCCTCGTGGCACTCGCGGCGCGGATCGCCGAGCGGCCGTGAGCGACGACGGCCTGTTCAGCCGCGACGAGATCCTCGCTGGTGGAGCGTCAGCTGGCGATGTCCGCCGCGCCCGGTCGTTGGTGTACCTGATCGAGCAGGAATCGCAGCGGGCCTCCGACCTGCAGCGGGCGGTCACCGCGTCGGCGATGTTGGCCAACCAATCCGCGTTCATGTCGTTGGAGTCGATGCTCGACCCCGAGGCCCTGCGTGGCTCGCTCCCCGGCGAATCGGACGAAGCGTTCGTCGAATCGTTCCGAGCGGCCCGACGGTCGGCGAACAGTCCGCAGCTGAAACTCATCGAACGCCACACGCGTGACTGGATCGTGCTCGTTCCACCTCGCGTCGATCTGCGCGCTCGAACCTTCGACCTCCTCTGTCAGCGGTACGAGATCAATCGCAAGAAGTGCAGTCGGATGTGTGCGGCGTTCGGCGTGGACGATCAGGCATTCGCCGAGACGTTCGCACGCGTTGCGCAACGTCCGCTCGACGAAGCCTGTCCGACCGGTGGCGGGGGGCTGTTCTCGCGCTTCCGCAAGAGCTGAATCCACCTAAACTCCCGCCATGACCTGGAATGCCGACGTGGCCGAGATCGTCGCCAACGCCATCCAAAACGCGGACAACGCTCTGGCCCAGCCGAACCGGATCGGTTGTCCGCCACCACCGAACAAGTGACGGCCCCGCCGAGGTTGCAACGCTGAAAGCGACTGCCAGTCGTGTCGCTCCCGGCGAATCCCGACCCTTGCCTGTCTTCAATTCAGTAGCCTTTGAAGATGCGCAAAATTTCGATCGTTGCAGTCCTCGTTGTGGCCACATTCATCGCTGGATGCAGTTCCGACTCTGACGATCGAGGGGTCTCACGAGCGGTCGTCATCATGTCTGGCGGCGGTGCGGTGAGCCCCTTCACCACCCCCACACAGGCCTGCTCCAGCGATGACGGGTTCCTCGAGGCGGGCAACACCGACACCGCTCTACGTGTGTCACTACTCGCGGCGGGCAAGCAAGTTTACACCGCACCGGCGATGGTGCCGTGGGGTCCAGTGTCCGATCCCGATCCGACGAGTTTCGGTCCTTTCAAGGACTGCCCCGTCGTTCTTCCGGAGTCGATGACGGTGATGTCGGCCGGTGATGTCGACGCAGCCGGCGAGAAACTCGCTCGCTTTGTCAACTATCTCCACGATACGTACGGGGTCACCGACGTCGACTTCGTCGGCCACTCCAATGGCGGCTTGTTTAGTCGCGCGGCCACGCGGATCCTTAAGCAGACGAGCGCACCGATCACCGTGCGATCCATCTCCATGCTCGGGACCCCGAATGATGGCTCCGTTCCGGGCTCCTACACCTGGGGCGAATACGAGAAGGCTGACTGTCTGGGCGTTGTGTTCTGCGAGAAGTTCAACGAGAACTGGCTCGAGTATGCGGCGCAGGACGACCTCGGACTCAACCGCGAAAACACGTTCAAGTACCTCGACGGCGAACCCGGCTGGAACAAGGCGCAGGAGGGTTACCTCGACGGCATTCCGGTCACCTTGCTGGCGGGCGCTGCCTTCACTTCCGACGGCGGCAAGCCGACGATGTGGCCCTACGACGGCATCACCTCTCGATACAGCGCGTGGGCAGAGGGTGTTTCCGATGCGGTGATTCCGTGGCGTGCGTGCTGGGCGGGGCCGCTAACTCACAGCATCTTTGTCACCGATGCCTATAACCAGTTGTCGCAAGCCAAACCTGCATGGGACTGGCAGACGGCGCTCACCTGGAACGCCGACGCGCTCGCTCGCGTCAACCGGGCCATTGACGAGTCAGATACCGCGCTGCAGCGACCGACTCGTCAGGGCTGCTGACTTCGCGGAAGCCATCCGGTTGGGAAGTCTTGTTTGTCTTCCCTTGCATAGAACTAGGTGACGTTCAACACCGCACGGTTCGATGGTTTGCATGAACCAAACCAGCGCGAGAGGTCCTGGCTCAGGTCTCGACCGACTCTTCAGCACAACGTGTGTCAACCAGTCGACACATGTAGCTGTTGGGCTATCTGACAATGGTCCAGGACAGTCGCAGGTCAAGAAGGCAGCGATTATTTATGGTGACTTTGTCGCTCTTGTTGATTTGGCAAAAAAAGCTGTCATTGCTTACGAACAGGTTGGTTGGAATTTTCTCGACTGCGAGCAGACATACAACATTTTGGGTGAGGCAAATTGGTTGCCGTTTGTGCAGCGGTTGAAAGACTGTGGCGCTGAAATTGTATACTTCTCAGATTCTCCGGCTCCGCACTTCGAAAATCTTCTTGATGCAGCAAAGGCTCTTGACTACAACCCACTGTGGATGCAGGAGGCCAATTTCTACGACAGCGCATTTGCAAAGTGGAACACGAACGGCAACGCCGACAACGTCTATGTGCAGATGCCGTACTACCCGTTTGAACAAGCCGACAAGGTCCCGGCAACTGCAAAATATATTGAAATTGTGCAGGCAAACGGCGGTGCAACCAGTCTCTCTGGTGCACAGGCGACTGCGGCGTTTCTGCTTTGGGCGCAAGGTGTCAAAGAGTGTGAGTCGAACCTCACGAGCGATTGTGTGATTAGCGCGCTTCAGAAGATTACGAGTTACGACGCTGGCGGCTTGCAGTCACCGACGAACCCCGGTGGCAACAAGCCCGGGGATTGTTCGATGGTTGTAAAGCTTTCGGGCACTGAGTTTGAGCAGGTGTTGCCGACCACGATCGGAACCCAAGCATGCAATCCGAAGTATCTCGTCAGCCTCACTGGTCCAGCAGTCGATCGAGCCAAGTTGGACGGCAACCGCATCTCAAAAGCGGCGGAGTAGAACTGAGAAGTTTTTCAACGGCGGCGGGCAAACCTCGGTAATCTCCTCACTCATGGACTGGATCTCTGACCCCACCGCTTGGAGTGCGCTAGCAGCGCTACTCACACTTGAGATCGTGCTCGGTGTCGACAATGTCGTCTTCATTTCGATTCTCGCTTCCAAGCTCCCCCCTGAGGAGCAGGACAAGGCCCGAAGGATCGGGCTTCTTGCTGCAGGCGGAATGCGAGTTCTCCTGCTGTTGGCGGTGGGCTGGGTGGTCACCCTCAAGACGGAATTGTTCACGATCGGGTCGGTGGGTTTCAGTGGCAAAGAGTTGATTTTGCTCGCGGGCGGCCTCTTCCTCATTTACAAGGCGACGAAAGAGATCCACCACAAACTCGAGGGAGACGAGGGCACAACTTCAGCAAAGGTCGCTCCCACGATCGTCGCTGTCATCGGCCAGGTGCTGCTGCTCGATATCGTGTTCTCGATCGACTCGGTCATCACGGCCGTTGGTATGACGAGTTATGTCGGGGTCATGATCATCGCGATCATGACGGCTGTTTTCGTGATGCTTCTGGCCTCGAAGGCCATCTATACATTCGTGAACGCCCATCCGTCGGTCAAGATGCTGGCGCTGGCCTTCCTGCTCCTGATCGGCACGACGCTGATTGCCGAGGGATTCGGACAGAAGATTCCCAAGGGCTACATCTACGCCGCTATGACCTTCTCCGTATTCGTCGAGGTCCTCAATATCGGCACCCGGCGCAAGAAGAAGCACGTCGAGCCGCTGCACCTTCGCGAACCGGTCGTCAACGACTAGGGCGTCCAATGGCTCTAGGCCAGTTCAGAGGGGGCCCGCTCGTCCCCAGATTTTGTTGGCTTGAATACGTGACAAACGCCACAAAAGGTCTAAATTTAGAGGGCCTGTAGGAAACCGGATCAAGATGCATTGGTCTCGATCCGGTCAATCCTGAAGTCTTTAACCTCAAAGAAAGTATCGGTGCAATGGAAGAAATCATGACAACCGGTTCCAGCCTGATGAATACGGTGACGTTGACCGGCAACGAATATTTGCTGGTCTACAACGTCTTTTCGCTTGTGGTTGCGTCAATGTTCGCCGCCTTCGTTTATTTCCTTATGAACGCTTCACAGGTTGCGAAGCAGTACCGCAACGCAGTGGTCGTCTCCGCTGTCGTCGTCGGAATCGCCGGTTACCACTACTTCCGCATCTTCTCCGGATGGTCCGATGGCCAGTTCAACGAGGGCTACCGCTACGCCGACTGGCTTCTGACCGTACCGTTGCTGCTCATCGAACTCTTGATCGTTCTTGGTCTGAGTTCAGAGAAGCGCCGTCCGCTCACGATCCGTTTGGTAACTGCTGCCGTCTTGATGATCGGCCTCGGTTACCCGGGCGAGATTTCGACCAGCGATAGCACGAAGTGGATCTTCTGGGCGTTGGCGATGATCCCATTCATCTACATCCTCGCCATCCTTTACAAGGAGATCACTGCTGCGACAAAGCGCGAGTCTGCCGGAGTGGCGCAGGCCCTTCGTCTTGCTCTTGGCCTCTTGCTGTTGGCTTGGTTGGTCTACCCGATTGCCTACCTCTTCCCGATCATCTTCGGTGAGGACAGTTCGATGGCCGAAACGGTACGTCAGGTTGGATACTCGGTTGCTGATCTTCTGGCCAAGCCCGTCTACGGCCTCGCCATTCTTGCGGTCGCAAAACTGCGCACCCGTGAGGAAGCTCCTTCCGCAAACTGATTCACAAATAGTCGTAACAATCCGCAGCGTCGTCACCCGGGGTACTCCCTCAGGTGGCGGCGCTGTGGCCGTTTTCCGCGGTTCGATCGACGCTGGCTTTGTCAGTGAACGGTGACAGTATCGGTGTCGCGACCTGAACGCAGCACGGCCCCGGGCCGAGCTCCGGTGGACGCCCCATCGGCAACGGTCACGACGCCTCCGACAAACACGCGCACGACGCCAACCGAATCAGCGTGCATGCGCGGTGAGCCGCCGGGAAGATCGTGCGCAATTGTCGGTGTGGCAGTGTCGATGGTGGCGGGATCAAACACCACCAGATCGGCAATCCATCCCTCTTGCACCTGGCCGCGGTCGCGCAGTCCTAGATGACGTGCGGGCACGTCAGTGAGCGCTTGCACGGCGCGCTCGAGGCTTAGCAACTTCCGTCCACGAAGTGAATCGGCAAGCAGGCGAGTGGGGTAGGAGCCACCACACATGCGGTCGAGGTGCGCACCAGCGTCGCTGCCGCCGAGGATGACGTCGGGGTCATCCCACAGTTCGCGCCGCATGTTCCAGTGAGCGTCGTCATCGTCGGGAGCACTTGGCCACAACACGGTGCGCAGGTCGTCGGCGATGACGATGTCGATGAGCGTGTCGAAGGGTTCGGCGTCACCGCGCTCGGCAGCGATATCGCGGACCTTGCGGCCGGCGAGTCCCTCATTGGCGGCGCTGAACGTGTCGCCAATGATGTAGTCAGCGAATCCGGCAAGGCGGCGGAACATGCCAGCTTCCTCGCTATCGGCTCGGGCAACCATCGTCCGACGCGTTGCTTCGTCACGCAGCATCTCGATGCGTTCCGGAACTGGTGCGTTGAGAATCGGCCCCCATCCGGGCATCAAATTGAGTGCGCAGTAATTTCCAAAACTCATGTTCATCGGAACGATCACCGGCATTGTGAGCGCCACAACACGCCCGCCGAGTTCGCGCGCCCGCTTCGACACCGCAAGATGGCGGTCAACACGACCGGGGTCGCGCGTATCAACAACAAGCAGGTTCCAGTTCAGCGGTCGGTTGGCCCGCACTGACATTGCCGGCAACAGTTCGAGTTCAGATTCGTCGAACCCGTCGCTTGCTCCTTCGAAGATTCCTTCGAGTGTGGTGCCGGGCCATTGACCGGTCTCTTCGCATAACGAGAGGATCTCTTCACGGTCGGCACCCTTCGCTGGCACCGGGTCGCCATTGCCGTCGCTGTGCGAGGACGAGCAGTCCATCGAAAGCCCGAGCGCGCCGGCTTCGATCGACGCACCAAGCGCGCGCCGCATGTCACCCAGTTCACTCGGGGTTGCTGCTCGGAAATTCGCTTCCGCTCCGAGCACGTAACGGCGCAGCGCACTGTGGCCGATCATGAAGCCAGCGTTGACTGCGATCGTTCCTTCGAGCGCGTCGAGATACTCACCAAAGGTTGTCCAAGACCACGGCACTCCTTGTTCCAGTGCATCGAGCGGCATGCCCTCGACCTTTGCCAGCATCCGTCGGATGTAGTCGGCATCTTGCGGGTGAACCGGGGCGATGCTGAAACTGCAGTTACCACCGATCACTGAGGTAACGCCGTGAACATTCGATGGAGCGGCGAACGGATCCCAGAAAAGTTGCGCGTCGTAATGGGTGTGCATGTCGACGAAGCCGGGGCTCACTACGAGGCCAGCGGCATCGAAGGTCTCGCGCGATTCCTCTTGCAACCCGCCCGGTTCGACGATCGCCACGATGCGGCCATCGCGAATGCCGATGTCAGCGGCGAATGCCGGCGCGCCCGTACCGTCCACCACAGTTGCACCGATGATTCGATGATCAAGCACGATTCCCCCTCTTGGCCCGACTTGTTGCTTCCTCAATCTCATAAACTTAGGTCTTCTAGCGGGCTAGCGGGCTAGCGGGCTAGCGGGCTAGCGGGCCGATAGTCGTGGAGAGGGCCTAGGGCCATTTACGTGGTTGACTGACGTGAGCGACATAGGGGAATCATGCAGGCTTGGCGCGTACATGGAACTGGCGAACCACACGAGGTGCTGCGCCTGGACGAAATTGACGAACCCCGGATTGAAGATTTCGCGGGGATGAGTATGGGATTGCCAGGGTGGATACCCACTGGTCCCGGGCTTGAACCATTCACCGATTGGGTAGTTCTGCGTATGAGCCATGCTGCGCTCGCCCTGCCCGACGTGACAATGGCTCGAGGCGATTATCCCGTTCCGATTACGCGTCCGTACATCACGGGTCAGGAAGGCGTCGGTGAAGTCATCGGCGCCGCACCGGCGTGGCAACACATGATGGGTAAACGCGTTGCTGCAGTTGCCATTCAGCCGTGGGGTTCGCTGGCCTCGGTAACGGTAGGAATCTCAATGATTTTTGAAATTCCATCGGGAATGACCGATGAACAAGCTGCAGGGTTTCTCATCCCTGCGCACACTGCGTATCACGCAGCGATTCGGCGCGGAGAGGTGCGATCTGGCGAGACAGTTGTGGTGACAGGCGCGGCCGGGGGGCTGGGTTCGGCGATTGTTCAGCTATGCGTTGCGCAAGGTGCGCGCGTGATCGCGGTGGTGGGAAGCAGCGACAAAGTCACTTTCTGCGAATCGCTCGGCGCAGAAGCGGTCGACCATTCCGCCAATTCGTTTGTCGACTCGGTACGAGAATTGACCGGTGGGGCTGGAGTCGACGTGGTCATCGATCCAGTTCAGGGCGAGATGGGCTTGGCGGCACAGTCGCTCCTTCGACCCAATGGCCGTCGTGTTTTGTGCGGCCATGCCGGTGGGCTCATTTCTCATGACCCACACTTTTACGTGTACAACCACACGCTGGTCGGGGCAACATTGGGAAGTTACCCACGCGAAGAGATGCGTCGGATCAATGTCGAAACGCAAGAAGCCTTGGAGACATTGATTGCTGAGGGGCAGTATCGACCCACCGTTGAACGTGTTGTCGACTGGCTTGATGTGCCCGAAGCTTGCAAAGACCTTGCGGAACGTCGCACGCTCGGCCGTGTCGTGGTCCGTGTTCCCTGAGACAGCAGAGAGCTACCGTTTATTTACAGGGTGACAACGCCTCTGATATTTCGTCCTGCGGCAAGGTCATCGACAGCGGAATTGATGTCGTCGAGTTGATAACGGCGTGTGATCATCTCGTCGAGTTTCAATTTTCCGGCTCGATAGAGATCGATCTGGCGGAGAATATCCACCGGGGGACTACACATCCCGAACAGTGCACCGCGAATGGTTTTCTGCATTCCACCAAGGGCCAGTAGGTGAATAGGAATTGCCGCTGGTTCGGAATTTGCAGCCATGCCCGTGACCACAACGGTTCCGCCTTTTGCGATCGCATCGAACGCATTAGCGACATCGGTATTTGTCGGCTGACCCATGCAGAGAATTGCCGACTCGGCACCTTGTCCGTCACTAATAGAACGGACGAAGTCGGTGGCCTCGGCGATAGTGGAATAGGTGTGAGTGGCTCCGAGAGTTGTCGCCATTTCCCGTTTGAATTCCACGGGATCAACAACGATGACTGTTGCTGCGCCAGCGAGCGCAGCGCCTTGAACTGCACTCATGCCGACACCGCCCGCACCAAGGACAAGAACGTTGTCTCCCGGCCGAACCTCGGCAGCATTGATCGCGGAGCCGAGGCCCGTGCCGACTCCACAGCCCAACAGACAGACGGTCTCAAGAGGCACGTCGTTCGGGATCTTCACGAGGGAGTTTTCTGAAACAACCGCGTACTGCGAGAACGTGGAGATCAAGAGAAACTGATGAAGGTCTTGTCCGTCGTAGTGCATGCGATAGGTGCCATCAGGCATTGGCCCGTTCTGCAGGTGTGCCCCCAAATTGCAGAGGTTGGTTCTGCCTTGCGCGCAATAGCGGCAACGCCCACAACTCGGAATGAATGAGGCTACGAAGTGATCGCCGGGAGCGAAGCCGACGACGCCAGGGCCAACCTGCTCGACAACTCCGGCGCCTTCGTGCCCCGCGCACATCGGGAGTGGACCGGCGTGGCTGCCATCGAGGTAATGAACATCGCTGTGGCACAGTCCGCTCGCAACATAGCGAACGAGAACCTCATGCGCTTTTGGTTCGTCGACCTCAACGTCGACGACCTCGTACCGACCTGGGCTTTCGAATAACACCGCAGCGCGTGACTTCATTGCTTCCCCCACTTCACGTTAGGAAAATCCCCACCATCAGCATAGAGAAGGTGAACATCTTGCGGCATTGAAGACGCTCGCTGGCTCCTGTTGCTGCACCGTTCAGGCCGTGGACCTGCGTCTGTGCCGGTGAATTCGGGACTAACGTTGAGAATTCTCTAACGGTGTGGAGAGGTTCGTTCATGTCAGATTTTGTCGAAAAGCCAGTTCAGGAAGGCGCGGTGACCCGTCGCCAGGTCTTGAAAGGCGCAGGGGCAATTGGTGTCGCTGCCGCCGCTATGGCTGCTGGGGTATCGCCGTCTGGAGCAACCCCGACTGCGCCTACTTCTGTTTCGCCGGCGTTTGTTCCGCGTGGCCCGCTAACGACGCAACCAAATTTCCTCGTGATCATCGTCGATGAGCAGCGATTCCCAGTTTCGTATGAATCGGCGTCGCTGGCCTCTTGGCGTGCGTCGAACCTTCCGGCTCAGAACCAACTCATGGCGAAGGGAATGCAATTCCGTAACCACCACATCATGGCGACAGCGTGTGCTCCTAGCCGAACGTCGTTTCTTACGGGACAGTACCCATCGCTGCATGGCGTGACGCAAACGTCGGGCATTGCAAAGTCGGCTCTTGAACAAGATCTCTATTGGCTAGACCCGACAACCGTCCCCACGATGGGAAGTTGGTTCCGGGCGGGCGGCTACGACACCTATTGGAAAGGTAAGTGGCACGTTTCCGACGCCGATCTCTATAAGCCGGGAACACATCAGCCGTATCCCTCTTTCAACGCCGACGGATCTCGGAATCTGACTGCGGAGAACGTCTACCTCGAAGCGGACATGTTGGATCAATTCGGATTCACCGGATGGATCGGTCCCGAACCACATGGTTCCAACCCGATGGATTCGGGTTCATCTGCTCCAGGCGGCGGCGGTCGCGACGACGGCTTTGCGGCGCAGAGTGTTGAATTGATGCAAGGTCTGCTGAATTCATCGAATCCGTGGTTGGCAGTTGCGTCATTTGTTGATCCGCACGACATTGTTCTTTGGGGTCAACTCGCGCTTCTCGCTGGTCAAGCGAATCCGTCGACCGCTCTGAACCTGCAAGGCCAACTTGATGGATCAAATGTGCCCACAGATCTATTTGATTCGGTTCCATGGGGGCAAACGTTTACTGATGACCTTTCGAAAAAGCCCGACGCACAAGCGAGCTATCGCGAGACCTATCCGAAATCACTTCAGCCGACACTGACGAATTCTGATTATCAGCGTTTCTATTACCAGTTGCAAAAGAATATTGACGCGCACATCAAGTCCGTGGTCGATGCACTCACCGCTAACAACACGACCTATCGCGAAACCATCATCATTTATCTCTCTGATCATGGAGAGCTTCTCGGATCGCACGGTGGCCTTCATCAGAAGTGGCATGTTTCCTACGACGAGGTGCTGCGAGTTCCGTTTGTCATACATAACCCAGACATGTGCCCTTCAGGGGCATCGACAGACGTACTCACGAGTCATGCCGATCTGCTGCCGACGATGCTCGGACTCGCTGGTCTTGATCAGAGCACACTGATCTCAATACTTTCGACGACTCATACCCAGGCGCAACCACTGCCAGGACGCGATCTGTCGGGCTTTCTTTTGGGTCTTGAGGCCGAATCATCAATTGCAGATGATCCTCAGTACTTCATGACAGATGACGAGCCGATGCGCGGAGCGCAGCAAGTCGGTTGGAACGGAACGATGTACGAAGCCGTGGCGCAGCCGTGCCATCTCGAGACGGTCATAGCGAATCTGCCGACGGGGTCATCGGGGCAGATGGAGCGGTGGAAATACACGCGCTATTTCGACAACCCCAATTTCTGGAGCTCGCCGAATAGTCGTGACGCGCAAACCATCGTCGATGGAGTTACGCAACGGCCTGGGCCGAAGAGTGCGAACACAACGTTGAAGACGAATGCCGTTCCTGATCAGCTCGAGATATACAACACATCAGAAGATCCGTTAGAGCTTCGAAACATTGGGTCCGATCCAATTCTCATGGCGACGCCTCGGATTTCTGGGATCGTGCAACAGCTTCAGGCCTTACTTGCTCAGCAGCGGAGCGCAAAGCGCTTGCAGCCGGCAGGTTCTTCATCAGTTTCATCACCTTCGGGGATGTTCCGATTCGGCTCAGAGGCTGATTGGTCTCAGATCTCACAGAGAGGGTCGACTGACTCCGAAGAGGCAGTTCCGAAGTTCACGAGCTAACGAACGTCTGCGCCGGTCGATCGAACGAGTACGTGTCTTCCCCAGCCCACGGATGCTGTGATTTACCAACAACTGCTATTGATCTAGGCCGCATCAAAAACTGATCGCAAAGCTCCGACTGGTTTGTCTTCGGGGTAGACGGTTTTCAGTTCAGCGCTGAGAGCAACATCGTCGACTCGAGCGAGGTCGAATCGGATCTCGGAGCCACGTTGCACGAGATCATCGTTGAATCGGTCGGCAACGTCTTGCATCGTGAGAGTGTCTGACTTTTTTCGATCACGTTCAGCCGCTGTTTCGTAAACATCGGCTTTCCACAGCACGCTGAGTCGGTAAGTGTCGAGCGGGGCACGAAAGACGACTTCGCCGAGATCGGTGATGGCCCAATCGCCAGTCCCGTCGTTGACTGGTGCGAGCGTGGCAGTGGGAGTGAGCAGCGGTGATTGACCAGAGAAAGGTCCAATAGGGCCTACCTGATGGAACATTCCGTGGTTATCGCCGATCAACGCCGTATTCGCCATGTTGTCGGAGTGAACCTCGGGTGGATTGGCGGCACCGTTTGGCCAGTAGTACAACGCTCCGCCCTCGACATCGTTTCGCCACCAAATCGCGGTTGCTTGAAGAATCTCGAACTCGTTGAACAAACCTGACCACAACATCGCCCGCAATAACCACATGGGTGTATTCGTTCGGTCACGACCGTGGAAGCGCGGGTTGTCAGTGTGTGCAGGACCGCCACCGTCGATTGCCACCATGAGATTCACATACACACTTATCGGTTCAACAATTTCGGCGCCGTAATAGTGTTTCGCCGCTTCGATGTAGTCCGGATGCTGAAGAAACAGATCAGAACCTTCGGCGGCAAAGTCATCGTGGACCCAGTCGTTCTGGAACCACATGGGCCGAGTCTTTTTCGTTGGGTCTGCGCCGGGGCTATACCAACCGCCAAGTGGTGTGTACGGAGCCTGTGATTCAAGAAGGCGAACGACTCCGTCAAGATCGGTAATCACATCGTGCATCAGCACCGGTGGCTTTGAATAGCGGATTGTCATGTGCCCCCCCGGGTGAAACCTTTCGTTGTGAAACTAATGCCCAATGCTTTTGAGAGTGGTTTAGAACTCGATGACGTCGGTCGGCCCCGAATGGTTTATTCGTGCCTAGCCACCTTACGGGGCCCAGTAGCCGCGGCGGTCGGTAAACCATTCGCCGAGATCAATGGGCGGGTCAGGCAATGGCGTGACGCCCCGCTCAGCAATCAGATTGTCGAAGAGTTCGGGCTGGTCTCCCCAACTGCGGAAGTCGCCATCGGTGAGTTCAAGAAACAACGTGCCTTCGTCGCCAGCAATAATCGGACCAAAGGCTGCGCCGAAGGGAAGTTCTATATGGGTGCCGGCGGGGCACCAGCGATCGCCAAACCACGCGCCGCCTTCAATCACGTACACAAGGTGCAAGCCGAAGTGTCCGTGACGACGCACGATCATTCCTGGCGAGTATTCGATGTACGCGCTCATGAAATCGGGCTGCAGGATCGGCCACTTTTCACGCACGACAGAAAGTGAGCCATCAGCATTTTGCTGATGCTTCACGTCGGTCCATTCATAGTCACTCACGTGTGTCATCACCGACTGCAGTCCTTCGACCTTGGGTGAAGGACGTTCACCACCCCAATCGCCGCGTGGATCAACAAACCAATCGCCAATCTCGAGCGGGGGATCGGGGAGCGGTGTGATTCCTCGTTTCGCGATTTCATTGGCGTAAAGCTCGGACTGATCGCCCCAGCCGCCGAACTCGCCGAAACTCAGTTCCCAGCACGTGAGCCCGTCAGGCCCAGCGATGATCGGACCGAATGCTGAGCCAAGCGGAACATGGATATGTGATCCGGGTTCGCAGGGTGTGGTTCCGATCCAACCACTGCCGCCGAGCACGAACACGACGTGGTTACTGCGATGTCCATGGCGCCGTACGACCATTCCCGGTTCATAGTGAACATGCGCCGAAAGAAAGCCGGGTCGGATGATCGGCCACTTCTCACGAACGACAGAAACGGAACCGTCGGCATTCTGCTGGCGCTGCACCTCGGTCCAGTCGATGTCATTGATATGCCAGAAGACTGCTCCGCTGTGCGGAAGACCTGGCGATAATCCGCTGGATGTTGGCGTGGTATCCATATTTCTCCGAAAGTTTGTCAGCGAAGGATACCCGGGCCCAATATTGGAAGGGCTGATGTACCGTCTTGTATGCGTCTTGATGAACTTTCGCGTTCTTCTCGTCTATTCCTTGGCGTTCTAGCTGCTGGCCTCGGTCTCGGCGCTACGGCCACGCAGGTTGCTCAAGTCTCGGCTGAACCGGCGACCGGCGATAGTTCCGATTCCCACAGTCCTGCTTCACTGCCAGCACCTGGAACCTATGAGTCGTGCTCAGGGCTGTTTGGACTCTACAAACTGAACTCTGACCTGGTGTCGTTCGACATCGTGCAAGGAGCGAACCCAGTTGCAACTCTTCCCACAATGGGCACTGACATCGTTCCCATCGTGACGCTGAGTGATGGAACCACCTCGGTCTCGTGCGAAGCGGTTTCGGGTTGGGCCGATGAGGCGGGTTTTTCTGCCTATCTGTTGCACGATTGGATAGTGGGAACGTCGATGACGTACCCAGGAGTTGGCTACTTTCTGGTCCCTGCAATCGATGTCATTGAGTTCAACGTCAACGGTGGTTCGTTCCTTCCAACGACACGATCAGTCGAGTACCTCACAAATCTGGGCTTGGATGAAACGTTGTCGGTGAATCCGGGCGAACTAGTTGCACTCGCGTCGAGCTATCACCCGTATTACGGAACCATGCCGACGAATTCGAGTGGGTTATCCGATCCCTTCTTCACACGCGTGTCTGCGGCGATACTTAATTCCCTTATCGGGAGCCAAGCGCAGGTCGATTACCTCAACCAACACCTTTCCCTCCTCTTGAATAGCCAACCCACAACATGCAGTGATCAAGATCCCACGCTGGTTGCGCTTGTTGTGACGATGCAGTCGCTCTCGACAGGATTCAATCCAATGTCTGTTGCCACGGAGTGCTCCAACCTGAGTGAGGGGACCCTGGCGATAGGAAGGATTCAACTTTTCAATGCTGAAGTTTCTGACACAAAAATCACTTTGGTGGTTTCAGGTCCGGCTCCGCCTACGACCACGACGTCAATGACATCAACGACGGTCGTATCCGATCCCGTCATTCCCGCATTCACCGGTTGATCGTTGCTTGCCGATCCATTCCCCGAGATTGAACTCCCACCATCGGGAACGGCATCGGTTCACATTCGGGAATCATCGCTACTCGGCGGTCGCTGGAGCGTTCGTTGCGTGTTGACCAACGACCATCCCGATGGCTGCCTGCTTGACGATCCGATCGAAACAGACAATGCGTTTGTGCTGTGGCGAGTCGGCATTGATGACGAAGGTCGTGGCGTCATCCGACTTAATCGAGATGCGCTGCTGGGTTCACCTCCGCTCTGGTACGTGATGGTGCCCGAATCAGATTTGGAACGCCCGGCGATGGTGCTTGTGGGTTTCGCTACAGATCACCTTCCTGTTGGAACGGTGATCACTGACCCGATGTTTTTTTCGATGCCTATTTCCAACACGGAGCAGGCTGGCGCAATCCGCTGGTGGTACGAGGACGGAGTCATCGATCAAGTCTTCGTACAACCGGATTTCCGTCGGCGGGGTGTCGCGACCGAGCTCATCTATGCCGTTGGTGCGTGGCAGGCGCTGCATGGGCATCCGGTGAATATCCGAAGTGACCACCGTCGTACTGAACTAGGACAGCATTTCGAAGCTGGAACCCAATTCCCCTCTCGCTTTATGGCGATCACTGAAGTATCGCCGCCAATGGATGTTCCGGAGATCAGACCCAATGAAGGCTGAGCGGCCTCGGCTTAGTTGCGGCGCAGACCGCCATACAGAATTCGCTGCACGAACAAGCTGAACAGAAGCGGTTCTGCCAGTTTGCGCGGAATACGGAAACGCTTGCCATTGGGCTGCACAACCGTGAGTCCATCGTCTTGCATCCCGAGGATTGATCCCCATCGATACTCCGTGGCCTTGTAGGGCTTGAGTTTGGTGGAGCGATTGCGAATGAGTTCCTTCACGTTGGTGACAACAATTCGGAATCCCCAGTTGCGAGCGGAACTGCGAAGGGGGTCGCTTGCGGCGACATCGCCGACCGCGAACACGTTTGGATGCTCAGGCATTCGGAGGTTCTTATCGACGAGCACGAAGCCTTCGTCGTCAAGAACTGAAGCGGGAAGGAACGCGCTGTGCGGCGTTACGCCACCGAGAGCCCACAACGTGACATCGGCGCTAAACGGCTCCTGGCCGGTTGACCATGTAACGGCGTCGTGGGTGAGTTGGTCACCACGAAAGCCATTGGGAACAACGGCCCGATGATCTGGGTGAACAGTGACGCCGTCAGTCGCGAGTTGGCGGGCCATCCAGCGACGCACGCTGGGGTGATAGTCAGGCAGGGGCTCTTCGCCACTATGAAACAGGTGCACCTTTGAACGCCCGGCGCGAGCGAGATTGTCGGCAACGCTGACTCCAGTTGCTCCACCACCGACGACAGCGATTGTTCCAGCACCGTTGAGTTCGGCGTTGATTGCTGAGAGTTCCGTATCGATTGCGGCGAGGTCTTCGACGCGATCATGGCGCCAAAATCCGTTTGACACACCTGTTGCGACGACGAAGTAGTCGTAGGTGATCTCGCGTGTCGAACCCGAGGCGAGTTCAACAGAAACGTTTGATGTATCGAAGTCAACTGTTGTGATTCGACCATGCACGACATCGACAGAATCGAGTTTACGAAAACGTCGATAGGGGATGAGGTACGTGCGTCGCCACCGAGGAAGATCAATAAGGCGCGTGCCCAGTTCCTGACCGCTCACTAATGCAGGTCGCGTCGATATCCCGACAACGTTGCAAGTCCGCGCTAATCGTGTGGCGATTAGCGCTCCGGTGTCGCCAAGACCGGCAACGATGACAGTTGGTTTTTTTGATGCCGCCATTGAAATCAGCCGATCATTCGCCGGTGAAGACCGGGTCGCGCTTTTCGAGGAAGGCACGAGGGCCTTCGCCAGCATCTTTCGATTGCATGACCTTGCCGCCGTGTTTCATCTCGATGCTGAACGCGTCGGCTTCGGGCATGGCTTCGGTTTCGCGCAACGTTGCAAGAATGCCCTTGACTGCGAGTGGGCCATTGCGGGCGATGCGTTGAGCGATTTCTCGTGCCTTGTTGAGTGCTTGGCCGTCGGGGACAACATGATTCACGAGCCCGAGTTCATGCGCGCGCTGGGCAGTGAGGTCTTCGCCAGTAAGGAGCATTTCTGCCGCTACCGCGTAACCGATTTGGCGGCGGAGGCGCACAGCAGAGCCAGCCATGGGGAATAGGCCGCGCTGGACTTCAGTGACGCCGAAGACTGCGCTTTCACCAGCAACGCGGATATCGGTGCCCTGAAGAATCTCTGTTCCACCAGCGCGGGCGTAACCTTCCGCGGCGAGGATCACGGGCTTGGTGGGGCGGTAAGTCTTGAGCCAGCCACCAAGAATGACCTCGGGCTGATCCTTAAAGCGCTGGAGCCACTCGTTGTCGACAATGCCTTCGCGGAGTCGGCCGATTTCGGCGAGGTCCATACCGGCACAAAAGGTGTCGCCTTTCCCGGTGAGGATGGCGACGCGAAGCGAGTCGTCGGTATCGAGGCGTACCCATGCGTCGTAAAGCCGGCAAAGCACTTCGGCATTCGCGGCGTTCTTCTTCTCGGGGCGGTTGATCGTGACAACCAGGACCGGGCCCTCAGCCTCGGTAAGAACAAGCGGTTCAGACATTTTGGGAACTCCCCCTGAGCGGACTGACCCCTGAGGTTTACTACGTCGCGTGTCGCTACGTGAAGGTGACAGAACTACCTAGAACTGGATGAGCCTGCCGAATTCCAGAACTCGATCGGCGGGTAAGCCAAAATAATGCTGAGGATCGGCGGCATTACGCAGCATGATCGTGAATACCTCTGTGGGAATTCGTTTGATCGGATTCGATTCGACTGTCTCGACATCCATCGAATGGAAGATGAAGGTGCAGGTGTCGGGATCGACCTCAGGGTGCACGAGGCTGACTCGTCTGACGACATCAAGAATGTCTGGCCGTTCCATGTAGCCATAGGAAGCGGTGACATCAATTACCGCTCCAGAAATAGTTTCCACGCGCTTGGCGTCATCGACGTACGGCGTATCAGCCGTCACGAGGTGCAAGACGACAGTCACGTCGTTAACAGCATGAACAAGCGCTATCCGTTGAACGAGAGCGATGGGTATTCCCTCTTCGACTGTTGGGTAGATGGCGACACCCGGGGTCCGGACGACATGTTGTGCATTGAGGTACGCAGGTAGGTCCTGTGCGCTTGTTTTTAGCGAATCCAGGCGACTGGCGAGACGCTTCCGGCCCCACTGCCAAGTACTGAGCATGGCCACGATGATGACGGCGATCACAAGCGGGAACCATCCGCCATGCATGAACTTCGTGAGGTTTGAGAGAAAAAACGCACCGTCAATAACGAGAGAAACTGCTGCGGCCGGGATCACTATCCAAAGCGAAACTCCCCACTTGTTGCGGGCGAGGATCGCAACCAGCACACCGGTAATGACGAATGTTCCGGTCACAGCAATGCCGTATGCGGATGCGAGGCGCGACGAATCTTGGAATCCAATGATGAGACCAAGGACGGCGACCATCAGCATCCAATTCACGGCGGGCACGTAGACCTGTCCGCCTTCGTTGGCCGAGGTATGGCGAACAGTCATCCGTGGAAGGTAACCGAGGCGAATTGCTTGCTGAGTCATCGAGAATGCACCGGAAACAACTGCTTGTGAGGCAATGACGGTCGCCGCCGTCGCCAAAATCACCATAGGTATCTGAAGTGCGTGGGGGACTAAGAGAAAGAACGAGTTTGTGACCGCAGAAGGATCGCGAAGCACGAGTGCACCTTGCCCGAGGTAATTGAGATAGAGGGCCGGAGCAACGATTGCGAACCACGAGAGTCGAATTGATGAACGCCCGAACTGTCCCATGTCTGCATACAGCGCTTCAGCGCCGGTGACGCATAAGACGATTGCACCCAGCGCGAGAAATGCGAGCCCCGGTTCGCCGCTAAAAAACGTGAAGGCATAATAGGGATTAATGGAACGCATCACGCCCGGTGTTTTTGTGATGCTGGCGAGTCCGAGGATCGCGATCGATAAAAACCACACGATCATGATCGGGCCAAACACCCGACCAACGCGGCCAGTCCCAAATCGCTGAACCGCGAAAAAAAGAAAAAGAATGACTAACGCGATTGGTATGACGAGTCTGTTCAGGCTGGGAGCAGCAACGCCGATTCCCTCGACTGCAGACAGCACCGATATCGCTGGTGTGATGAGGCCGTCTCCGTAAAACAAAGCAGCTCCAGTAAGACCGAGCAACATCAAGCCGGCACTTGCCCTGTGTCGCTTGACGGCGTTTGAAGCCAAGCTGGCGAGGACCATGATTCCGCCTTCGCCCTGATTGTCGGCCCTCATAACAATGACGACATATTTCACCGACACCACAAGGGTGAGCGTCCAAAAAACCATTGAGAGGGCGCCAAGTACGCGTGCCTCGACTACAGGAATCGTGTGTGCGCCGGAGAAGATTTGGGTGAAGGCATAAAGCGGGCTAGTCCCGATATCGCCAAAGACAACGCCGATCGCCCCAACAGTGAGCAGGCCGAGCCCTCGGCGCGATCGCCGGTTCCCCTCACTGCTGATTTCTCCCACGTTGGGAGCCTAGTGATGGGTCCGCGCGCGTACGTCGTGGATCTTCACCATGTGATCGGGCCGGTCGCGTCAAGAGCCCGGCCTTCGCTGCGAACACCCTTGGCAACCATGTCATCGGCGATATCGCTCCACAAACGACGAAGTCGGTAATGGGGCACGCGTGGGAAAAGATGGTGAACGGCATGATGGTCGTGGCCGCGAATGAGAAAACGTGATCCGGCGAATACTGCGACGCGAGTATCGACGTAGCGCCCAACCTTGGTGGCGGGATGATGCGGGAACCACGCGAAAACGGTGAGCAACCACAGGCCCTGCAGCCGCGATGGAATGAACCAGAGCAGCAGGGCGGCCCACCCGTAGCCGGTGAGAGACGCGGCGACGAGCACAAGTGTGGAAAAGAACCAGAAACGAAGTTGGATGAGTCCAGTCTTCTTATTGCCCGCATCGCCGGCCATGGATCGAAGCACCGAATGTGGAACGAGGCGGCGGGCCGCAGGTACGAATGCGAACAATGGGAGGAATGTCAGCATGAGAACTTGTGCATACCAACTTCTGAGCACGGTCCACATCGGTCCGGCGGTGTGAAAGTCCGGATCGCGTTGCGGGTCGTTTGTGTGTGCATGATGCCGCATATGTGATGGCCGGTGTGCCTTGTACGAAAACCCAAGAGGTATCGCACAAAGCATTCCGATGAGGTCTTCTACCCATTTCCCTTTTGAAGTTTGACCCCAAATGTTTCCGTGGGTTGCTTCGTGCATCGGCATATAGAACGTCGAGGCAATGACGGTATTGAGGATCAATCCCACCCAAAGCGGAATGGTGCCGTTGATGCCAAGAACAATGACGGCGATCCAAGCCGCAGAGAAAAACAGGAACGTCAGAATGATCCTCGGTTCAACAGCACCCCAATAGGGGGCCGCCTTTACGCGTTCATCGCGGAGTGCGATACGCCGTTCGTTGTCGGTCATCAGTGTTCCAAAGACTTTCAGTAGGGAAGTGTGTAGGAATTCTCGAATTCGTCCTGAAGAACCGTTGCGATCGTTGCGGTGGTGTCGACGATGAGTTCCTCTTCGAGCACTCGTGTGCGATATGACCAACCATCGGGAAGCTCAAGGCGTTCGCCAAGAGTCAAAAGAGATTCCGGGCTCATCGTGGGGTCGACGCCGGTGCACAACGCCTGCATCACGTAGGCGTGGCCCTCAGGGTTAATGAGTTCATGAACGGTCTGGCCCTCGTCCCAAAAGAAGATCACACCGCGGTTGACCTTGGTTTCGTTGTAAGGACCAAGTTTGGGAATCTCACCGAGATCAACAGTGGCGATCCGACGCATGGTGATTCCGTTGAAATCGCGAAGTACGGGTTCGGCGACGGCGACCTTTTGGCCGAACGCGTCCAATGTCCAGTAGCGCGGCCCGTTGAGCTTCACTCCGATAGCGCCCATGTCGGCGGCGATTTCCGTTGCATCGAGCGTTTCCCAGAGTTCTTGTGGGCAGTCGTTGATCAACTGAGTGCCAAATACTTCGGCCTCGAATCGTCCGTCGCGAGCGAAGACGCCTAGGACTTCTCCGTAGCGAACGTTGCGCATATCGGGAACAAGACGTTCTGGATTGTCACTCGTCATTGCCTGCTCAGTTCTCTGGAGTCGTGGGGATCATTGAATAGCTATTTCCGAGATCGTCTTGCATCACCTGTGCGGGGTTCTTCACGGTCACAAGTTGGAAATCATCGGTGAGAGTTCGAGAACTGAATGTCCAACCAGCGGGGAGTGTGAGTTTCGAACTCAACGTGGGAAGCGTTTCGAGGGTAAGGCTTGGGTCTTTCTGCTGACTGAACGATTGCATGATGTAGCGCGCTCCATCGGGACCCGTCAGTTCAAAGATCTCGGTCCCAGCAAGCCAGGTGAAAATCACCGAGCGGCTCACCGGATAGACCGAATACGGCTTCGATTGGTCGAGAAGTGACCCGATCGACACCGTCGCCTGTTTATACATTTCGATGCCGCCAAAGTCGGCCTTCTGGAATGAAGACTCGCCAACCTTCTCGACATGGTTGATCATCCAATGTCGAGGACCGTTCAACATCGCCACCGCTGCCCCATATTGAGCCGCAATCGCTTTCGGGTCGAGTGCTGTCCATTTGTCAGCAGGACACAGGTTCAACGGGTACGTGTTGTAGACGGTGGCAACGGGCTGACCAGTGGCGAGGGAAACGAGGAGCACCTCGCAGTAGCGCGTATCGCGCATGTCGTCTTGTTGCGGCGCTACGGATTGCGTTGGTCCTGTTGTGGAAGTGGAACTTGTGCTGCACGCGCTGACCAAAAGAAAACCTGCAAGGACAATCGATCCTAGGAGAGTCCGGCTCGAACGGTTCATGAGTTGGTGGCCTGTTTAGTGAATTGGTCGACGATGTCAACGAGTTGATCGGAAGCGTCTTCCTGGATGAAGTGGTTTGCGCCGTCAATCACGATGTGGTGCTGATTGGTTGTCCCCGGAATCTCTCGCTGCATGCGTACATGAGCGCCTGCTTTGTAGGCAATCTGATCTTCTGAACCGAAAACTGTGAGGAACGGTTTGGTCCATGTAGCGAGGTAGGTCCACGCGTCGCGGCACATTGGAACGCCGGGGTTGTCGGGTTTCACGGGGATCAGAAACGGAAATGCCAACGGAGACGCTTGGTAAGAACCATCAGGGAACGGAGCGTTGTACGCAGCGAGTTCCCCGGCGGAAAGTTTCCGCGTGGTGCCACCCTGGATCAACGCGCTGATCGGAAGAGCATCGACACTGGCAACGAAAGCGAGCCATTGGTCGACGGCGGGCCCAGCGCCTTCACCGGTCGGCAGACCCGTATTCGATGCAATCACCCGCGCGAAGCGATCGCCGTGAAATGGCAACAAGTTGAGACCGGTGATGCCGCCCCAATCCTGGCAATACATAGTGATGTTGGAGAGACCTTCGGCTTCAAGCCATTGACTCATCCAGTCGACGTGGTTGGCCAATGAGTAATCCGATTTGTCTGTTGGTTTGTCGGAGCGACCCATTCCCATGAGGTCTAGAGCGATAACTCTGTGACCGCGTGCAGTCAGACCCTGAATCATTGAACGGTGCAAGTATGACCATGAAGGATTTCCGTGAAGCAGAAGAACGGGCGCAGCATCTCGAGGTCCTTCGTCGACGAAGTGAAACCTCAGACTCGTACCGTCGGCAGTTGTAATCGACCGGTAATGCGGCTCAAAACTGTACCGCTCGAGATGTTCGAAGCATTCATCTGGTGTGCGGAGAAATTCCATGGGTCGAGGAATCGCTTAGGCAGTAACGACGGTGTCGACGAGTTTGTCGATGAAGCTGCGCAGCACGAGAATCTGAGCGTCTTCAGCGTTCTCTGCAGCGCTTAGGAGTGAGGTCATGGTCGTATCATCGGTGACTCGCACGAACCGGGCTCGGTCGTAACGGCGTTCATCGCCAATGATGACGCCTTCGACGTCGAAGAGCGCAACCTGGGTTGCGCCGTCGACGGAAGCAAAGGCATCGTCCGTCCCTTTATCAATCAAGAGAACAAGATCACCATCAGTTGAGGCTGCTTCATCGTGAGTAGTAGGTAGACACGCAAGGATGATGGTGAAGTCCATGCCTGCTTTCTTGTGGACATGAGCTTCTTTGAAGTCTTTGCGTTCTTGCATGGCAAAGAAGGATGCGCGAGTTGGGTACCGAATGATTCCGACTCGATCCCACTTGGGTGTACCGAGCGGTTGGTCTTTGACGTCACCCAAATACGCAACAGCGGCACCTACTGCCGCGAGCGGGCCGATGGGTGAATACGCGTCGTCGGCGGCTTTGCCGGAAACTGCTTCTCGTCCGTCGTCGTAGTTGGCGACTTCGACGTACTTCATGAGGTTGAGCGCCCAGAAGCAGCCGTCATCTTCCGGCTTCATGTTGAGCCAACTGCCAACGAGTTCGATGTTGATCGTTCCGTAGGGGTGATCGATTTGCTCTGCCATTGTTCGTCCTATCTGGGCGTGAAGTGGTCGTATGGATGGAAGTGGTTTATGAGTCGATATGGAGCAGCGCGCGTAGTGAAATGAGGAGAAGCTCTCGTGTTTCGCTCATGGAAAGAGTGAGATCAACTTGGTAGCGGTCGAGTGAATCAAGTTGCGTAAGCACGTCGATTGCGTTGATGGCTGCGTTTCGTTGAGGAAGGCTCATTGCCCTGAACTCGTGATCGAAGCTCAGTTCCACTTGTTCCCGAAGGATCGATTTCCGAAAATCGATCTGCTCGCGGATGACGGGGTCGCTTGATGACTTAATCGCCATCGCTCGTGCGGTTGCTCCGATTGCTTCGTGAACCTTCAGGCGGGAGTCAACAAAGCGGGTGAGTCGAACTTCCAGTTCGCCTTTTCCGATGTCGGCAATGTGAAAGAGCGGAAGGATCTTGAGTTGCTTATGAGCGATGATTGCTCGGACAAGTTGGTCGCGGTCTTCAAAGTACCTATACACCGAACGGGCGGAAACACCAGCTCGGAGCGCGATCTGCTCAGGCGTTGGCTCAAGGTTTTCTTCCTCGAACAATTCAAGTGCTGCTTCGAGCACGGCTGTTCTTCCGCGGTAGCGACGAGCGGTACGCCCATCGGTTGATGGTGAATTCGTTGTGTTGGGGAGAAGTGGAGTGTTCATTTGTTCGTCCCAGGGTGGATTGAGCAGATAAATCCCTGTTTTGGATCAGGCCGTCCGCTGATCAAGGTTTCGTAGACGGCGAGAACCTCGTCGTTCCCGGCAGCTTGAGAGAATTCAATCCAGGAGTTACACCATTCGGAGTAGTTGCTCCAAGCGGTTCCAATACGACGATCGAGTTTGTCTCGTCCCCATTCTTTTGTTCGCTTGGAAATTTGTGTCGGAGCGAAAAGGAATTCAGGGCGAGGGGCGGCAAGTTCGCTGGTGTCGGTTGCAACGTGATCCCAGTTGGTATTTCCAACAACCATCGAATGGTTAAGGACGCCATCAAGATGAGCATGGACCGCTCGGAGTAGATCTTGGTTCCCAGCGATGTCGACGTACGCCGATGAGACCTTCGCTATTTCATTGACGTCTTCATAGACAACAACTTCTGAAAACACTTCGAGGGATTCGACGAATTCCCGGTTTCCAGTGGAAGTGAGGCCGACTGTCTTTATCCCTCGTTGTTTTGCGAGGTAGGCGACGCCGATGGCGGTTTTGCTCGATGCACTCGAAACCACGACTTGCGAAGCACCGAAGTCTTCGTTGTCTGTCAGAAAATCGTCGATGACAAAACTCGTGAAGAAAAGTGGGTAGAGCACCATTTGCTGTGCTTCACGGTCGGCGCGGTATGTCGGGTCGGTGGATGTCTTTTGATAACGGTTGTAGGCACCAGCAAGCCCAACTCGATGTGGAGCGATATCGCTGAGACCGCGATCATCGATTTTTCCTGGAGTGATGATCGTTTCCTCACCCATTGGGAGAAAACCAAACAGACGCTCGCCGATTGCCACGTCGTCGCACTTGCTTTCAACGATTTCGGCAAATCCCCAAGTCGGGATTCGGCCCCATTCGGAAGGGGAATCGGAGGCGGGAAAGACATCCCAGTAGCGCAGCATGTCGCCAAAGACGCCGTAGGTGATGTTGTTCGTTGTCAGTGCGAAGTGGTCGATTCGCAAACGGCACTGACCCGATTCGAGAGGAGTGGCTTCATCAGCGGCAATTCGAGTGCTGGCCAGATCCTTGCGGTTGGTCTCGATCGTCATGCACGTCACCTTCGGGAGAGTTCGCCCTGTTTCTTACTGACTAGATTGGATTCTGTCAATCGTCTTGACAGAATGAGGGGCCAGTACGATCGTTCCATGCAGCCAGCTCCTTTTGACCCCGCTGATTCAGCGAACCCCGTGATCGTCGATGGGGAGGTCACTTGGTCGTTCGATGCCAACTTCCTCAACTCGAATTGGACCTGCATCTGGGGTCGGGGCTGCCTTGGGATCCACGATGAACCAACCGAGGAACTCCAGCAGGGCTGTTGTTCGGTGGGTGCCGAGCTTGACGGGGAAGACGAATCACGAATGATCAGCGCGTTCGCTGCGATGATCGACCCCTCGCTGTTTCAGTTCTCTGCCGAAGCTGAAGCCGGGGGGATCTTCGCGAACGAGAAGGCGACGAACACCCGGGTCGTTGACGGGGCATGCATCTTCCTCAATCGCCCCGGGTTTGCTGGCGGCGCCGGTTGCGCCCTGCATCTCGCAGCGATCGACGCAGATGAATCCCCGACTGAATGGAAGCCGACTGTTTGTTGGCAGTTGCCGGTCAAGGTCGATTGGGTGCAGACATCACCTACGACTGAGACGGCAACGTTGCGCCGTTGGTCTCGAGCCGATTGGGGCGTCGAAGGCGAAACCATGGCCTGGTGCTGCACCGAAGGGGATCGGGCCTATGTCGGCGATCGCCCTGTGGTCGAGTCACTTTCGGAGGAACTGAGCGAGTTGCTGGGCAACGAAGTTTTCGTTGAATTGCGCAAACGTCTGACATCTTGAACCGCGCTCGTCACGAGTGTGGTGATTGAATGCGGCCATGACATCTGCGGCTGACAAACTTCGAATCTCATACGACAAGGGCCTGACCCGGCCGTTGGCGTGGCGCAAACATCAACTTGAGCAAATGGTGAAGATGCTCGAAGAGAATGAGGCAGCGTTCCTCGGCGCGCTCGCAACCGATCTCGGTAAGCCACCAGTCGAAGGATTCATCACTGATATCGCATTTGTGACCGGCGAAGTGAAGTCGATGATCAAGAAACTTAAAAAGTGGAACAAATCTGAACGGGTGCGGACACCACTTGTGACAATGCCAGCGCGATCGCGACTGATTCCAGAACCTTTAGGCGTCGTCTTGGTAATCGCGCCGTGGAACTATCCGATTCAACTTCTACTTGTTCCGGCTGCGGGTGCAATCGCAGCAGGAAATGCAGTTGTGATGAAACCATCCGAAGTTTCGGAAGCGACGTCCGCGTTGCTTGGTGAATTGGTCCCGAAGTACCTGGATCCTTCGGCTATAGCAATTGTTGAAGGTGGCGTTCCTGAAACAACTGATCTGCTCGAACAGCGTTTCGATCACATCTTCTATACCGGCAACGGAACCGTCGGGCGGGTCGTGATGGCTGCTGCAGTAAAGAACCTCACGCCGGTCACGCTTGAACTTGGTGGAAAGAGCCCTGTCATCGTCGACTCTTCGGCCAATCTCAAAGTTTCGGCCCATCGCATTGCCTGGGGTAAGTGGCTGAATGCAGGACAAACCTGCGTTGCTCCCGACTACGTCTTGGTAGACGAAAAAGTTCGTGATGCATTTGTTGACGAACTTGGTAAGGCAATCGGCGAGTTTTATGGAGAGAACCCCCAATCCAGCGAAAGCTACGCGCGCATTGTTTCGCCTCGCCATTTCGAGCGGCTGGTAGCGCTTCTTCGCGGAGCAACTCTTGCGGTTGGAGGCGTTACCGATGAGGCGACTCGTTACATTGCGCCAACAGTTCTTGTCGACGTCGACATGGAATCACCGGTCATGAATGAAGAGATTTTCGGTCCGATCCTGCCGGTGATCAGCGTTGCCTCAACCGATGACGCGATTTCGTATGTCAACGCGCATGCGCACCCACTCGCGCTCTATGTCTTCGCTGAGAATAAAAGGGTCGTACGCGAAGTTCTTTCACGCACGACCGCTGGTGGCGTAACGGTCAACGGCACGATCTTGCATCTGACCAATCCGCATCTTCCGTTTGGTGGAATTGGCGAAAGCGGAATGGGTGGATATCACGGCAGGGCTGGAGTGCGACTTTTTCAGCACATGAAGCCTGTACTTACGCGTGGAACGAAACTTGATCCATCGCTCACCTATCCGCCTTACACAGCACGTAAAGAGAAGATCTTCCGCAAGGTCCTGTGACCGGGCGAAATAGATTCTCTAGAGTTCAAGATTCGCGAACTCGAAAAGTGGGCCATCCGTGACTGACTGGAACGCCATAGCGACACGCAATTCACGATCGGTGCAAACCACCATTGGTTGGATCTTCTGGGATCCGAGAGCGATCCGACGCTTCGAGGCACTTGGCCTCCCTGGTCCGATTGGCTACATCGCTGCTCGCTGCGCACCGCTGGCTGCTGCCGGCCCTGAGGCGGTGACTGCTGCGTTCGGTTCGATCAGTCCGAGCGCGATTGCGTTCACTTTTGATCTGGTTGCTGCGTCAACTGATTTTGAATCGGTCTGGAACGCGCGCAATGACGCTGTTGTTGAAGGACTCCGAGAATTCGCTCCTGCGATTGTTCCGGCACTGGAACAGATAGGTCTGTCGCTCTGGGCCGTCGTGGAACAACTTCCAACCGTTGGGCGAGTTTTCTATGCCTCGCATCTTCGGATGGAACGAGCGAATGATCCTTTGCTGTCGGGTTGGCAAGCGGTGAACTGCCTACGGGAATGGCGCGGCGACACGCATTGGGCGATCGTGGCATCGGCAGGGTTGACCGGTATCGAGGCATCGATCCTGCATAACGCGTGGTTGGGTTACGAAGACAACTGGTTGCCAACGTCGCGAGGAAGTGGTCCCGACGAGATCAGAGTCGGGTGGGAACTCCTCGCTGATCGTGGACTCGTCCAAAACGGAGCCGTCACCTCTGAAGGAATAGCGCTTCGCCAGCACATCGAAGACGAGACCGATCGCCAGACGACGCTTCCGTGGCGGCTGCTTGGCGAGGAACAGTCGCGTGAGTTTGCGGAAAGTCTTGAACCGCCGTGTGAATTGCTCTTGGGTCGGGTTGATGAAACCGCAGGGCCCAATTATCAGCCAGCGTCTCGTCTTCGAGATTGATGAGAAATCGAGTCAGCGTCAGGCGTGGCGCGGGCTAACTGCCGTTCGAGGATTTCTCAGCACCGTAGGAGCGGCAGGAACTACCCTAACAAACGGGTTTGTTTCTCCATGGGGGAGGTTGTGCCATGACCATCGTGACGCTCGATCCAACGACAGGTTTTGGAAGCGGCGAGGAATTCCCTCTCGCTTTACGTCCGGAAACACTGAAGGGGCAGGTCCTCGGGGTAGTCGCGAATGGTCTCGGCGATTCCGAGGCGATGTTCGATGCGATCGCTGCTGCATTAACTGAAACGGACGGCCTCGCTGGAGTTTGCAAAGTCGTGAAGCACTCTGTTGCCGTTCCTCCGCAGCCCGAGCAGTGGGCGGAACTTCTTGCCAATGCCACCGTCGCAGTAACAGGGTTTGGTGGTTGCGGAAGCTGCAGTACGCGGAGCATGCGTGATGCTCTTGATCTTGAGGCTGCAGGAATACCTGCAGTTTGTGTCGTGCATTCGGCGCTCGAACCCGCCGTGCGCGCGATGGCACGTCTGGTCGGTGCCGACGATTATCCCGTAATCGTTATCGACTACCCACACAATCCGACTGCGGTGTGGACGAAAGAAGAGTCAGCGATGCTGGCGGCGCAGGTCCTTGATGCAGTTCGTCTGCGGCTCACTCGATGAGTTTCGTCTCTGACACGCATTCTTTTGATTCCTTCGAAGAGGCTCTCGAGGGTCAGTTCGAGTTGGGAGTGACCGACGGACTTCCCGTGGTTCCGCCAACTCCAGAACGAGTTGCCGAGATGCTTGCAGCCGGTGGAGTTTCTGGTGAAACGATTCTTGGTGAAGTGCCGACACGAGATGTCTTCGTGACCGCCGAGAAGGTTGCGATCAATGCCGTGATGGCCGGCTGTCTTCCTGAGTATTTCCCCGTTGTCTTGGCGGCAGTGCGTGCTTTCCTCCAGCCCAAAGCGAATGCCCACTCAACGACAGCGACACTGGCGGGAGCGGCACACGCTGTCATCGTGAATGGTCCGATTCGTCACGACATTGGCGTGCACGGTGGTCAAGCATGTTTCGGCCCTGGTTTTCGTCCGAACGCCACGATCGGTCGGGCGCTTCGACTCGTGATCCGTAACGTCTGTCGAACGGTCCCCGGAGTCCTTGACCGCGCCAGTTTCAGTTGGCCCCTTCGCTATTCGTTCTGCTTTGCAGAGGACGAAGAAGCAACTTCATGGACGCCGCTTCACGTAAAACTTGGTTATGAACGTGAACAGAGCGTTGTGACGATTCAGTCGATCATGCGCCTGTTCCAAGTCACCGAGTTCGCCCCCGAGTCTGAAGAAATTCTCACAACCGCGTATGAGATCGCCCGCCATATGGGTCTGCAGCGTGACGAATGGGCGGGCGACGGGCGAAGTGTCGTACTCGTTATCGGTCCGGAGCACTATCGCCGTCTCGTTGCCGATGGTTGGACGAAAGAATCAATCGCTGACTGGATGTACCCGCGTCTTGTGGCCGATACAGCGGGCAAGTTTGATCAGAAGGTCACACTTGCGAGCCCCGACAACATATGGATCGTGACTGCTGGTGGACCAGGAATCGCACAATCGTGGTGGTTCATACCGCATCTTGCCACACCAACCCACGAGCTCATTCTTCGTTAGTTACCTCGGTGCGAATCAGTGCTCGCTCAGTGAAGGATCGTCTCGTCGAGGATCGTCGACTTCAACTTCGACCCGCGACGAGTAGCTGCGGTTGATGGCATCGGTGAGCATGTCGGCCAGCAGGTCGGGCGGGATGATGCACTCAGGGCAATTTGAACCCGAGATGTCTACGGCGACGCGCACGCGGGCATTCGCTTCATCGAACTCAACCAAGTGAAGTTCAGCGCCGTCGGCTCGGAGAAGGATTCCTGCTTCGAAGACTGCGTCAGTGATTGATTCAGTGGACATGGAATATTCCTCGGTTTCAGTCGTCGATGCGAGTCTTGTTTCGGGCCCGGCGCACTCTTCGAATGATCCACCATACGAAGACAACGAGCAGGGCGATAACGGTTAGGAGGAGCACATTGATGAGTGCTACTCCCCAAATGATTAAACGTTTTGTTTGGGTCGGGTCAAGATTCCGCTGGATATCGGTTGCTGAGGAAATGCGGAGATTGGTGATTTGCCCCTTCGCAGACGCCGACGCGGGTGCCCCATTGGTTGTTCCCTCGGCCACAAGGGACAGCGTGTGCTCGCCGGAATTGATGTCGTAAAGAATGAGAAAACTTCCGTCGGCGCCAGTTCCCTCTGCGGGAGGTGAAAGAACTGACCGTTCACGACCATCGATGAAGAGGTGGAACGTATCGGTGGGTGCGCCTGAAATGACCTGGTCAAATGTGAGCCACAACGAGTCTTTGTCGGTTGTAAAGGTGAAATTCGAAACGGCATTCGGAACTGTCTCCACCTGCAGGCCGGAAGGGGGATCGTCGATTGCTGTCGAAAGGTAACTAACCGAAGCGTTGCTGTCCGGAGGCGGTGCAGAGCCCTGTGCGACGAGCACGAGTTCCTGCGTATCGGCTGATGAAGTCTGGTTCCACGTTGTGGCCAGTGTTGTGACGTTGCCGCCAACGAGTGGCGACCACCACAATCCAACGCCCGAGGATTTATTCGCCGCGGAATCGGCGTACCAACCAATTGGGTATTGATGTTTGTCGACGCCGGCATCAGATGATGGCGGCAGTAAGTGAACGTCGACAACTTGGCCAAGCCCGGGGAACCCGGCATATGCCTCGCCAACAAGCGAAATGTAGTTATCGACAAAGGTTTGGTTAGAGCCACGTCCGATATCAAGGCGAGTGAGTTTGTAACGGAGGTCGTTCTTCGCGCCACCAATTCGAGCGAGTTCGACCTCGGGAGAGTCAAAGAGGGTGAGTTGTCGGGGTGGCGAAGCGAGCGCGAGCGCAGCCGTCGTCGCAACGTTGGCACCGAAGCTGTGACCGATGAGATGAACTGCACCGCCGTTACCTAAGAAACTTGAAGCGAGCGACTGGTCGAGAGCAGTCGCCAATCGGTGACCGTTAATTTCGGTAGCGCGTTCGGGGGCGTAGGCGGCAAGTGCGCTCGTGTCCGTAGAGCTTTGGTCGACCCAGCTGTACATGAGAATGGTGGAGGAAGGATCGGCGGCTTGCAGCGATGCCGCAAGATTCGCGAACAACGTGATGGATGGTTGGCCGGTTTTCGGATCGGCCATTGCGGGATTCCACATCGTTACGAGGTCAGTTGAGGTCGCTTGTGCTGCTTCGTAGGTGCTCAATAAGCCAGCTGCCCACCCGTGTGTCATCACGACAACGTTTCCAGCCGTAATTGATTGAGAGGTAACGGGCGTGAACGTGGTCCCGTTCCATTTCCCGAGACGCTGCATGAGGGGGTAGGGGCTCACGTTCGTCTGCTCAGCGACCGGGACGCCGTTGGGTGCTGGAAACATCGACAACGGGGGTGGGACAGAAGCATTAAGAACCGAACAGCCACTCAGGGCCAGGGCCAACAAGAGGGTGAGGCCAGCGGCAACGATTGCGAAAGGGTGGTGGAGACGAGGAGTCACGGCGGCGGTGCGAAAAGGCGTCGCAGATGAGGGCGTCATGGTCACAGTGCTTCCAAGGCTACCGTCTTCTGGGGTGCGTAGTCGTGGTGCAAGAGTTTCGAAAACCGCAGTGGTCATGGAGCTCGGCGCTAACTGTTTAGGCACGCACACACGCTCTGATGGTGCAACACCAAACGTAGGAAACGGACCGCGAAACAAATGCCGAGTCGATGGACACCTGAGCGAGTTCACCAACGGCGTTGGTTCACCCTCGTTGCTATATGTATTGCTGTAACGATCACCTCGATCGATAACACGATCATGAACGTTGGCCTTCCCTCGATTGTCCGAGGTGTCGGAGCGTCGCAGGCTCAGTTGCAATGGCTCATTGATTCCTACACGATCGTTTTTGCGTGTTTGCTACTCACAATGGGTGCGATTGGAGACAAATGGGGTCGTCACCACACGATGATGATTGGCCTCGTGGTTTTTGGTGGTTTCTCTGCAGCCGCTAGCCAAGCCGACAGCGCGGATTCGCTCATCATTTGTCGCGGCCTTATGGGTATCGGGGGAGCATTAATACTCCCGGCCACCTTGGCCATTCTCACGAACACCTTCGAAGGCAAAGAACGATCAAAAGCAATTGGGATCTGGGCGGCAGTCGCAGGAATCGGAGTGGCAGCAGGTCCGTTGTTCGGTGGTTTTTTGCTTGATCACTTCTGGTGGGGATCAATCTTCCTTATCAATGTTCCGATCTGCAGCATTGCTGTTGTGATGGGTTGGTTCCTTATTCCGCCGTCGAAGAGTGCTGAGGTGGGACATCGTTTAGACCCGATGGGGGCCATTCTTTCCATCGTTGCGCTAGTCGGATTGCTCTACGGCATCATCGAAATCCCCGAAAAGGGATGGTCGAGTCCGGAAGTTCTCTTCGCCGTGGGTTCAGGGGTCGTGTTTCTTGCGCTCTTCACATGGTGGGAAATGCGTAGCGATCATCCGATGCTTGACCTGAACTTCTTCCGAAATCCGCGGTTCAGTGCCGCCAGTATGACGATCACGATTAATTACTTTGTGATGTTTGGCTCCACGTTTCTCATCGTGCAGTACTTCCAGTTCATTCTCGGGTATTCACCACTTAAGGCGGGAGTGATGACCGCGCCGGTTGCGGTTGGGCTGATGGTGATGAGCCCGCAAAGTCACAAACTGGTTGCACGTTGGGGAACAACGAGGGTGGTCATTGTTGGGCTCGTCGTATGTGCTGGAGTGATGGTGTGTTATGGAATTGAGTCGATTATTTCCTCCGACATCGGCGGGATAGTCGTCCGAGCCATCTTTGGGGCGGGTCTGGCACTTGCTGCAACACCTGCAACGGAATCGATTATGGGGGCGTTGCCACGTGATCGAGCTGGCGTTGGTTCTGCAGTCAACGACACAACGCGCCAGATCGGCGGTGCACTCGGCGTCGCAGTGATCGGAAGTTTGTTCGCATGGCGCTATCACGCGTCGCTTTCAGATCTTTCAGGGCTCCCAACCGACGCCGCCGACGCCGCGCAGAACTCCATCGGCAAGGCCATCCAAGTCGCAGAGACCTTGCCGTCAGATCAGGCGGCAGCACTGCTTGAGAATGCAAAGCAGGCATACGTCTCGGGCATGAGGGTCGGAGTTTGGACCTGCGCAGTGATTCTCATTGGGGCGGCTGTTCTGACCGCGAAGTTCCTCCCTTCCACCCCCGGATCCCCCGATGGCGATGAGGAACTTCGTGATGCTGAGGTCGAAGCGGTTTCGCTTGATGACGGCATTCTCTAATTCCCAACACTGCTAGCCGGGGCTATCGTTCGGCCACCAAAACTCAAGGGGAAATCATGGCAAAGCGCGTAATGATTGCAACGATGAAGGCCAACCCTGGCCAACGTGACGAACTGCTCGCTCAGTTCACCGACATGTTTGCTGTCGCAAATGCTGAAGCAGGAACCGAGGTCTACACCCTTGTCTCGGGCGATGACCCCGACACGATCTACATGATCGAGCAGTACGCCGATCAAGCAGCGATGGACTCCCACATGGGTAGCGAATCGCTTGCCGCTTTGTATCCAAAGATCGGACTGTTCATGGCCGATGGCGGAGCAGTCATGGGTTCAGTCCATCAGGAACTTGGCTAACCCGTAGATCTCTGGCTTGGTCAGTCAGGGTCGACGAGGCTGCTGAGATCAGGCGGGACGTCGATTGCGAGTTGTTGCAGCCAATCAAGCGGAATGACTTCTAGAGTTTTCTCGTTTGTCGATGCCAGTACGACCGGAGCAGCGCAGCCATCTTTGAAGGCGATCGCCCAATTGCGCGCCGTGACACACCAGCGATCGCCGGGTACGAGCCCGGGGAATCGATACTGGGGCATTGGCGTAATGAGATCGTTTCCGATGGAACGCTGATGCTCGAGAAACTCTGGCGTCATCACTGCACAAATCGTGTGAAGGCCGACATCTTCTGGGCCAGTTGTGCAGCAGCCGTCTCGGAGGAATCCAGTCATGGGGTCGGTTCCGCAAGATTCAAGTACTCCGCCGAGAACGTTTCGTTCATTTCCGTTTGAATCGCTTCCGTCGGGATAGATCACGGCTTCTCCGGTTTCCAGCCCTCGGTCATGATGAAAATGCCTTCGGCGCGGGCGGTGACTTCGCCGTTGATGGAAATCGTTCCCGCTGTGAAAACTTTCCGGCCTTCGATTCGATCGACCCAACTTTCAAGTTCGAGTTCGTGCTCGATCCATGTTGGTCGCTCGTACCTGATGGACAAGGTTCCGGTAAACCCGCCCAGCCCATTACAAACGTTGGTTCCGCCGAGAAGTTCGTCGAAGAGAAGGGCAATAATTCCTCCGTGCACCATTCCTGGGGGACCGTTGTATTGCGCATCGAGAAAGGCGCGCCCGGTTGTCCGGCCGTCAGCGAAATTGAACTCGACATCACCGGACAGCGGATTCAGCGGACCAATGATCGGACTCCAAGGGAAGAAAACGCGAGGTTCCTTCGCTTCGTTGCCAATCGGCCCACCTTCACCGAGGCGCCCCTGCATCGGCGTCGCGTCGACTCGGTGAGGGGTGAGGAGTGCGGTGGCTTCGTTGATGAGTGCCGCTGCTCGTTCGAGGGATTTAGTTGGGGCATCAGCGCGTCGGAGGGCGGTGATCAGCGAGCGTGTTGAGTCAGCCACAGTTTCTGTTGCTGACTCATCGGCGACGGTCCAACCCGCTGAAAACGGAGCGGGTTCAGTGTTGGTCATGCGTTGTAGCCAAATCCTTCTGTGGTTGCGCTTGAGCCAGGAAGTCCTGGTTCAAGCCGGCCGGTCAGCCAACCACCATCGACCACAAGTTCGGTGCCGGTGATGTAACTCGCATCAGCGCTCGCCAGGAATGCAACAGCTGCGGCAATTTCATTCGGGTAACCAATGCGCTGAATCGCCTGCTGCTGATAGGGCATTGTTTCCAGAATCGGATCACTGATGGGGTTACCCATGATCGTGTTGACGCCACCGGGGTGCACGGAGTTCACACGGATACCGAATCGGCCCCATTCCATCGCAGCGGTCTTCGTCATGCCACGAATAGCGAACTTCGAAGCGGTGTAGGAGATCAGGCCGTTCTTCGAGGCGATGCCATCGATGGACGAAATGTTCACGATCGAACCGCCGCCGGATTCCTTCAAAAGCGGCATTGCCGTTTTCATTCCGAGGAAACAGCCAACCTGGTTGACATTGATAACTGCCATGTATGCCTCGAGGCTTGTGTCCTCGATTGCTGATGGCCAGATGATGGCAGCGTTATTCACGAGTGCGTCGAGACGACCACCGAAGTCTTTTGTGGCGGCGATTGCTGCTTGCCATTCCGCTTCGTTACTGACATCGAGATGCAGATAGCGAGCATTCGATCCGATGTCAGCAGCGACGGCCTCGCCTTCGGTGTCGAGCACATCAGCGAGGATGACCTTTGCGCCTTCGGCGGCAAACAGACGAGCTTCAGCCTCGCCTTGCCCGCGGGCAGCACCAGTAACGATGACGACCTTCCCTTCAAAACGACTCATGACATACCCCTGGTTCCGGTGCTCATCGGTAGTGAGCGACTCGGGGAGTGTACGAAATTGTGAGGGTCAAGGGGCCATCGAACCCTCAGGTCGGTTTGAGGCTGTGAGGTCTGCTCTAGATTGGAGGCTGAAACCGTTTCTGAGGAGATCCGTGAACATTCGTCGCACTCTCATTGCCTCTGCTGCCGTTGTGGCGCTCTTAGTCCCCGTTGCTGCTTGTTCGAGCGACTCGTCGTCGAGCGATTCGACTTCGACCACCGTGAGCAGCGGCGAACAGATCACCGATCCAGCGTGCCCATTTACCGGCACCGTGGGTACCAGTTCGGGTGGCAAGTCAGGCGCCTCGTCGGCACTTGGCTCAATCGTGAACTCGAAGCAGGGTTGTGTTGACAACATTCAATTGAAGATGGGTTCGACGGTTGGCGCTTGGACAGCGGCGTACGCAACCGGTCCGGTACTTGATGCCAGCGGCGCAACGGTGGCGACCCAAGGCTCAGCAGCGTTAGTGATCACACTTCAGCAAGGAACCTGGAGCGGTTCGCCGGCGGCGCCCACAACAGTGCTACCCGTTCAACTCGATTACGTGAAGTCGATCAATGTCGTGAATGGTCCCAACGGAACATTGCTTGTTGTCTTTGGTCTTTCGACGAAGAAGCCGTATCAGGCCAGCGATTCGCAAACTCCTGCGTACATTTCGCTTGGTATCGGCTGATCCACAGTTTCGCCACAGACGTTTCAGCGAACGGTGATTGCGAGTATCGCCGCGCACACGATTCCGTAGATTCCAACCGCTCGACGTAACAGCGTTGGGTGAAGTCGTCGGCCATAGTGAGAACCCAGCCATCCTCCGGCGAGGGTGAGGGGAGCCATCATCGCGACGACCCCCCATTGCACTGGTCCCCAAATCGCGAAGATCACTACCGCGACAATGTTGATGGAAAACTGCAGCACGCTTTTGAGTGCATTGAGACGCTGAAGATGCTCAGTCATCGTGATGCCGAGCATCGCTAACAAGATGACGCCGAGAACACCGCCGAAATAGCCGCCATAAATGGCGGCAATAAAAACACCAATGACCGATGCGATGTTGTGTTCGGAGACGATGGATTCGCCGGTTTCGGGGTGAAGTCGGGCAAGTCGCTGCTGAATCGCCGGTTGTGTGATGAGAAGTAGTGACGCGCCGAGCACTAGGAACGGAACGAGAATTCGAAAGACATTGCTCGACGTTGTCAGCAGGATGACTGCGCCTAACAGTGCTCCTGCAAAGGCCGCAGGCAAGAGCATGCGCACATTTGCGCGCTGACCTTCAAGTTCTTTGCGGTACCCGGCGATCCCGCCGAGATAGCCAGGAACAAGTCCAACCGTATTCGTCACATTCGCAGTGATGGGCGGGAAGCCAAGGGCGAGAAGAGTGGGAAAGGTGATGAGCGAACCCCCTCCGGCAACTGCGTTGATGCCGCCAGCGAGCAGAGCGGCGATGGCGAGGAGAACGATGCCGCCAGCGCTCAGGTGATCCATAGGCGACGATCGTAGGTGGCGCGTGAGTGTGAACGATGTGGTGGACTTAGATTTCCAAGTTCGTGGGGGAGCAGCATGGCAATCGTCGAAACAACAATGGCTGGCGACGGTGTCGCTCGGGTGACACTGAACGATCCCGATCGTTACAACGCGCTCACCCCAGCGCTTATCGATGGACTTGCTGACGCTTTTGCGGCAATCCGCCGAGATCGTGACGTGCGTGTCGTGATCCTGGACGGAAATGGCCGTGGTTTCTGCGCTGGTGCCGACATGAGCGGAACCGGTGGCGTGCCCGATCGTTCGCGCGGTCGTGGGCCGGTCGGATTTGTCCATGAGATGCAAGAACATCTCATGGAGGTCGTGTTGGCAATCCATGAAACTCCACAGCCGGTTGTTGCTGCACTTCACGGTGCTGTTGTGGGTGGAGGGTTGGCATTGGCGCTTACGTGCGACCTTCGTGTCGCCTCGGCCGACGCGTTCTTTGCGTCACATTTCATTCGCGTGGGTTTGTCATCCTGCGATCTCGGCACGAGTTACTGGTTACCGCGAATTTGTGGGCCAACGATCGCCGCTGAGCTCATGCTCACCGGGCGTCGGTTCAGCGCAGATGAAGCTCTTAGCTATGGCGTATTGAATCGCGTGACCAGTAGCGAGTCATTGCTGCCGACGGCGCTTGAACTTGCCGCGATGGTTGCCGACAACTCTGAATACGGGGTACGCATGACCAAGGTCGGCATGTGGGCCAATCTTGATGCGTCAAGCCTTCGTGCAGCGATGGAACTCGAGAATCGCACGCAGGTTCTCGGCACCTTCACTGGCAACATGACCGAAGCGGGCGAAGCGTTCCGGGAAAAGCGGGCGCCTGAGTGGAAACCGATGTGACATGCCTACCGAACACTTGAACGGTATTGATCTGTATTGGGAACAAGCAGGCGAGGGGCCTCGATTGCTGATGTTCAACGGCTCGGGTTCGACAATTGAGCGAATGCGGCCACTGTTCAACGTTCTCGCTACTCAGTTCGATGTTGTGCTGCACGATCAACGCGGACTTGGGCGAACCGAAATCCCCGAAGGTCCATATTCCATGGCCGAGTATGCGGCCGACGCGGTTGCCCTTGTTGATTTTCTTGGCTGGGACACGTTCAACGTCATCGGAATCAGTTTCGGCGGAATGGTTGCGCAAGAGTTTGCGGTCACCGTTCCCGAACGAGTCGAGCGGTTGGCATTGCTTTGCACGTCGCCTGGTGGAGTAGGCGGCTCGTCGTATCCGCTTCATGAACTCCGTTTGATGGAAGAAGCGGAACGAGCAGGAATTTCAATGACGATTATGGATACGCGGTTCACTCCCGAGTGGCTCGCTGCCCACCCAGCAGATCAGCTATTCGTCGATGGCATCAGCGGTCAGTACGGAGCGAAACCAGGTTCAGAGGCGGAACGCGGTGAGATCGAACAACTGAATGCACGAAGCACTCATGACGTGTGGGATCGACTTGGGCAAATCACAGCCCCGACGTTTATCGGCGCCGGGCGCTACGACGGCATCGCTCCGCTTTCGAATAGCGAAGCGATGGCCGAACAGATTCCAAATGCTGAACTTCATGTCTACGAGGGTGGGCATGGGTTCTTCGCCCAAGACGCGACTGCGTTTCTAGACGTCTTCAAGTTCTTGGCTGGTTGACCATTAGCGGTCAACCCATTTGCGACATGAACTGATTCAGGTCGAAGTACTCGCGCCATTTTGCGATCTTGTCACCCTCAAATTCAAAAATACCGAGGACGGGTAGTTCAATCTCGCCGCCGTCTTCCTTTTCGAAAATGTCGACGCGTTCGGTCACGACCATCGGACCGTTGGAAAGAATGTTGTCGATGCGAAAGATCTTGACCTTGAGGCCGGCAGTAAAGCCTTCGATCATCATGCGGATGGCCTCGTGTCCAACCATCGGATCGACGGGGATGTTGTGGTACACGCCATCGGCAGTGAAGTACTCGACCACCTTGTCGTGGTCGCCGTCGGCCCAGGCATCACAGAAGTCGCGGACCAGCTGCTCGTACTTCGCTCCGTTGCTCATGGAACTCCTTTGTCGTCGTGGGAAGAGTCGGTCATCTGCCGCTCAGAGAGGTCATCCTGACACTTTGAGCGGGGCATGTCTTCTGATCATTGGGTACCGTGTATCAGGGGGAAAACCTATGACTGAGAATGACGCAGTTGGCTCGGTAATCGATATTGCTATTGATCCGCTTCCGGGGCCTCAACTGCACGACACCTTGAGAGCGTTGAGGGTCGAACATGGCAATGTCGCTCCAGCAACTTTTTATGGAATGCCGACCTTTGTGATTTTGAGTTGGGACACGCTGCGTGAGTTCTTCGCTTCCAACGAAGAGTTTCCCGGCGGTGAGGTTTATAAATATCAACTCGAGAAAACCGTTGGTCGAACATTCATCTCGATGGATGGCACCGATCACGACATCTATAGGCGCCTGGTTACGCCAGCGTTTCGTTCACGTGCCGCAGTCCGATTCGTCGATGAAGAACTCACCCCGCTAGCGCATGAATTGATTGATGGTCTTGTTGGAAAGGGTGAGGCTGACCTCATAGGTGACTTCGCCAACCGACTTCCGTTCTGGGCGATCAGCAGAAAACTTGGATTACCTGAAGGGTTCGAAGATAGACAGCGCGAGTGGGCGCTGGCCATCCTCTCAGAACCGAGTAATCCGGAAGCGGCCCGCAGGGCGGCCGATGAACTTTCTGAAGTGATCGCGCCTGTAGTTGCTGCACGCCGCGAGCGTCCTGGATCCGATGTCATCTCTCAACTCGTCACTGGTGAGTTCCAAGGGGTGACATTGACCGACGAGGAAGTGCATTCCCATGTCCGGTTGCTGTTCGCTGTCGGGGCAACAACGACTTCTGATGCGTTGAGCAATTTGTTGTGGACCTTGCTTCATCGACCAGCGCTGTTGGAGCGAATCAGTAACGAACGAGAACTTCTTCCGTCGGTCGTGCGCGAACTGCTGCGTTGGGAACCTCCGGTACCTCTTTTGCCTCGTATGGCATTGCGAGACGGAACCATCGGCGGAGTGCACATCCCCGCGGGGTCAATGATCCTCGCCGGAGTTGCGTCGGCGAATCGCGATCCTTCGCGTTTTGATCGGCCCGATGAGTTCGATATCGATCGACCCGATGCCGATATTCTCACTTTCGGCTTTGGAGTCAAGTTTTGTCCGGGCACCCATATGGCAAAACAGCAGTTACTCGCTGCGCTCGAGGTCATCTTGGATCGTCTGCCTGGTTTGAAACTTGCCAGCGACGACCTGGGGGCGGTTCCATCGGGGTGCAATCTGCGGTCGGTGTCCTCGCTTCGATGCGAATGGGAGCATTGACTCCCATTTCGCCGAATGCGTGAACCGGGCCTACCGTGTGAACAGAGTTCAACGAGAGGGAATTCGCAATGGCCGATTTCAGCATCGATCCAAAATTCCAAGAACAACTTGATTGGATTCGTGAGTTCGTAAAGGCCGAGGTGGAACCCCTCGATCTGGCCTTCGCCGGCGAAGAGATGGTCTACAACAAGGCCAGTGCGTTCTACGAAGAAGCCATTCGTCCACTTCAGCAGATCGTGAAAGACCGCGGGCTGTGGTCGTGTCACCTCACTCCTGAATACGGAGGCCAGGGCTATGGGCAGGTCCAACTTGCGTATATGAATGAAATTCTCGGTCGTTCGCAGTTCGGACCAACGGTGTTCGGAAGTCAGGCTCCCGATTCGGGCAATGCTGAAATCATCGCTCACTACGGAACCCCTGAGCAGAAGGCGAAGTATCTCGAGCCGCTTCTCGATGGTCGCATTTCTTCGTGTTATTCGATGACTGAACCTCAGGGTGGTGCTGATCCCGGGGTCTTTAAGTGCAGCGCTGTGCGAGATGGCGATGAATGGGTCATCGATGGCGAGAAGTGGTTCGCATCGTCGCTTCGTTACGCCACGTTCTTGATTGTCATGGTCATTACCGACCCCGATGTTGTGGTGCATAAAGGCGCATCGATGTTTCTCGTGCCGGCCGACTCGCCGGGGATCGAAGTTGTTCGCAATGTTGGCGTCGGTCAAGAAGCAGAAGGTCACGGCGGACATGCTTACGTTCGCTACAACAGCGTTCGTGTTCCAGCCGAGAATCTCCTAGGCGGCGAGGGACAAGCATTTACGATCGCTCAGACCCGCCTTGGTGGCGGGCGTTTGCATCACGCCATGCGCACGGTTGGCGCTGTGTCTCGATGCCTCGACATGTTGTGCGAACGAGCACTTAGCCGCACAACGCAAGGTGAACTCTGGGCCCGAAAACAAGCGACCCAGGAAAAGATCGCCGATTCCTTCATCGAACTTCTTCAGTTCAAACTTCAGGTGCTGCATGCAGCGTGGGTCGTCGACCAAAAGGGCGGGCACGCTGCGCGCAAGGAAATTGCGGCCGTGAAGGTAGCAACACCAAAGGTCTACCGAGAAGCGGTGTTACGCACCATGCAATTACACGGAGCACTCGGTGTTTCAAACGAAATGCCGCTGGCGAACATGCTTATGGCTTCGGTCACGATGGGGATCGCCGACGGACCGACCGAGGTGCACAAGTTCACGGTTGCTCGCGAAGTCTTGAAGGACTATTCGCCGGCCGAGGGTGACTGGCCGAGCGAGCATCTTCCCGAACGACGTGCGGCCGCCCGCGCTGAGTTCGCCGACCTTCTTGAACGTTCAGTTTCCGATCATTGATCGGGAGGTTCAGTAACCGCCGCCAAGTTTGCGGTGGTCCCAAGAAATGGTGCGCTCAACATTGAGCTTCACAACTACGCGCTTGTGCAGCATCATCTCGACCGCATCTTTCATCTCTTCGGTGTACGGCGCCATATAGCGATCGAACACGCTGATGCCCAGTTCAAACATGCGCTCTGGGTCGTCGATGATCTCGGCCTTGCCGATGAGCGTCACACCGCGAAGGGTTTCGTAGGTCTCGCCGTCTTCAACCAGCATGGTGAGGTTCGGGTTACGGCGAAGGTTCATAACCTTCTGAGCCTTGGCCTTGGACTCGATGCCGATGCAGCCTTCAAGGAAGCCGTACCACATCGCAATTGAGTGGATGCTTCCGTCGGGGTTGATGGTCGACATGGTCATCGAGCGGCGACCAGAGAGGAATTCGTCGATTTCTTCCTGGCTCATCACGATCTTGTTTCGCTGCTTGACGCCACGCTGCGGTTCTTCGTCGGCCATGGTTCCCCCTCGTTGTACGGACCGGAGAACGGTAACACCGGCCCAGACCGGGATGACCATTTCCTCACGAGGGCGTAGGGTTCGCAGGTCTGAAGGGCATGCGCGCCCACAGAAACTTCAGGAGGGGAAGGACACATGACTCACGTTGAAACCGCCAAAGCGATCGCCAGGCCGATCGGCGAAATGGGCGGAGCGTTCATGATGGACGGCGCCACCTACGCTCGTGGCGCCGAACTCGGATTCTCGGGCATCGATTTTTATGTGCTTGGTCGCGGCGGAGTTCTCGGTGACACCACTCCCGACGTTGTTTCCTCGGCGTTCTTCTTTTGGAATCCTGAGCAGGTGCGGACGCAATGGGAACTTGCACGCAAAGTGATGGACCCCGCCAAGGCCGCGGGTGAATGGGCGCACCTCTGTCACGCCTATGGCGACACGCATCTTCCTGATCTCGACTCGCTCGATCGTTTTTCAGAACTCGCGGCAAAGGCGTCTGACGCCGCATCTCCTGCCGGCGCGGCACTGTTCGCCGGTTGGCGGTCGCTGCCCGTTCCAGGTGCCGACCGACCGAAGGCGCGAGCGCAGCACTACCTCAACGCGTTGCGCGAACTACGTGGTGGTCTTCACGGCGGTGCGGTTCTCGCTATGGGAATCTCACCAGCCGAAGCCGTTGTGGTGCATTCGCCGGGAATGGCTCCGGTCTTTGGGTGGGACGCGGCAGCAATTCCGGTCGACGACTCGTCGAAGAGCGAATGGAGAGTTGCCGAAGCCGGCACCGATCTCGCGATGGCTCGTGTGTTACATGCATTGTCGACTGACGAATGCGCCGAATTCGAAGCACTCGTTCTTGCTCTACACGAGGCCGTTCTGGCCGCCAAGGAAGGTTGATTCATATGGACATTCGTGAAGCGCTTTACACGACTCGAGCAATGCGTCGGGTCAAGCCCGATCCCATCCCGATGGATGTGCAGGCTCGCATCATGGACGCTGCTGTTCGCGCCCCGAGCGGCGGCAACACGCAGAACTGGCGTTTTCTTCTTGTCGACGATCCCAACGTGAAGGCAAAGCTCGGTCCGATTTATCGCCAAGCGATGTCGGTGCTGTGGGGCTCGTATTACAAGGATCGTCTCGACGCTGCGCACGCCGCACCAGAACTTGAAGAGTCGAAGTCGATGCTTCGCGTGCAGAAGTCAGCACAGTGGTTGGCTGACAATTTCGAAGGCGTGCCGCTCTACCTCTTTGGCTTCGCGCAGCATGACCCAAGCGGTTCGTCGGTCTACCCCGCACTTTGGAACGCGCAGCTTGCTGCTCGCGCCGAAGGCGTTGGCACGTCGCTTACACAGGTGCTCGTATTTCACAATGACGAGGTGCTCGACATCCTCGGCGTTCCGAAGGACGAAGGCTGGAACATGCTGGGCTGTGTGTCGCTCGGTTATCCCACGGGCAAGTGGGGCGTCGCGACGCGCCAGCCGGCGCACGATGTGTCGTTCCGTAATCAGTGGGGCGACGACGTCGGCTTCCGCGATGACGAACCGCTCTGGCCGTAGTGGTTCAGTCGCCTTCGGCGGCGGGTGCCCAATGGGCGCGAAGGTCAGATAACCACTCAGGGAAGTCGAGCGGCGGGTCGGGCAACGGCGTTACGCCGTGTTCTTCCAGTGCTGCTTCGTAGACCTCGGGTTGATCTCCCCATGAACGGGGGTCACCCATCATGACCTCGTACAACTTCGCACCGTCATCGCCGGCGCGGATGGGGCCGAACGCCGCGCCAAACGGAAGCTCAACATGAGTTCCCTTTGGGCACCAGCGATCGCCAAACCACAGTCCGCCGTCGATGATGAAAACGATGTGCGGTGAGTAGTGGCCGTGGCGACGAACCATCATCCCCGGGTCATATTCGGCATAGAGCGAGAGATA
>CAMAYJ010000008.1 GCA_945862505.1 Bifidobacterium breve
CGACCGTCACTCATGTCATCGATTTGTGCGACCGCAACAGCGAGCTGTCCCGGCAAACGGAATGTTGCCGAAGCGACGAGTGTGCCAAGACGAATCGTGCTGGTTTCGCGCGCGATTGCACCGAGCGTGACCCAAGAATCGGTAGGGCCGGGCATCGGATCGCCAGCGCCCATGCGCAAGTAATGATCGGAGCGGAAGAAGCCGTCGAACCCGAGTTGTTCGGCAAGTTGCGCAACCGCGAGTTGTTCACGATACGAAGCGCCCTGCTGGGGTTCAACAAAGATGCGAAGTTCCATACCCCGAGGCTACTTGTCGTCGGCCCGGGCTTTGCTGAGCAACGCGATGAACACAACTAGCGCAATCACGAGGCCGAGGATGAGTCCGATACGAGTCGGGCCAACGTCGTTGATCCATTGCGTGATGTGGCCGTTGATGTTGAACATCCAGCCGGCGATTCCGCCGCCTGACGTGTTGCCGTTCAGAACGCGTAGTTCGTACCATCCGTAATAGGCGACATACAGACCAGCAAGAACGAGCAATACGCCAGAGATGCGATTGATATACGGCAGCACACCGCGCATTTTCTTCACGATGCCTTGGCGAGCAAGCGCGATGGCAAGCGTGAGCACGATCAACACGAGTCCCATGCCGAGCGCATAGGCAATAAATGCACCGAGACCAACAAAGAAGTTCTGCTGATCAATAACCGTTGAGATCGCAGCGATGAACAACGACAACGTGCAACTCAGTGAAACGAGGGCATAAGAAATACCGAATACGAAAACGGATCCGAGTTCGCGACCTTCGGGGCCTTTCGAAATCTTCGGCAAACTCACGGTGATTTCGCGACCCATCAGCAAACGAATACCAAGGATCACCAGGACAACGCCCAACACGATGGTGAGCCACGGCAACTTGTCGTTGATGGAAGAAAGAATTGGATCAAGAACGAGTCCGAGTACACCGAACACCACAACAAAGCCAGCCGTCATTGCCGCGCCCACGGCGAGTGCACGAAGAACGGTTGCGTCGGCTCGACTGTCTGTGTCTCTCGCGTTCTCGAGTCCTAAGAAATACGACAGATACGCCGGCAACATGGCGAAGCCGCACGGGTTAAACGTGGCAACCATGCCAACACCAAACGCGTAAACGATCGCCGAGTTCATGTCAGTTACCGGTTGCGGTCTTCACGAGTTCGGTGAACTGAGCTTGGGTGAGTGCACCCGAATGCGTGGCCAGAATAGTTCCGTTTGACGCCACGAGGACGGTGTAGGGGAGTCCGATTCCACCAAGCGAGCGCAGAATCGACCCATTGACGTCGCGTCCAAGCGGATAGGTGACGCCGGTTCGATCGGCCATCGCTTGTCCGAGTTCGGGGGGTTCCAGATAAGCAAGACCAAGAATGTCGATGTCGTTGCGGTTGGCCTGCCATACCTTTTCCAGTGCAGGCATTTCTGTCACACAAGGAACACAGGTTGACGACCACACATTGATGAGAAGTGGTTTGCCGTTCGGTGCGAGTTCTTTGGTCGAGCCGTCGAAGGCGACGTAGGTGAGTTTCGGCAATCTGGTGCCGGTCACGTCGTTCGTGATGACGAGCTCAGGCGGTTGCGTGGCGTTCGGATCGAGCTTGGTGACATCTGACGATGTCGTTGACGAACCACCCGAGAACGACAGAATCAGGGCAATTGCGAAACCCACGACAATCAGCCCCGCCACAGTGAGCGGGAGATAACGGCGCAGGGCCGATCGGGGTTGGGGAGGAAGCGGTGCGGGTTCCATATGAGATCCGACTGCGAGAGGCAGTGCCGACCGTACTTGGAGCCCCGCACCACTCCCAATCACCTCTCGACCGGAGGCCGGTTCGGTGACAGGTCCGACTGTCCGAGGCTGCAGGTGGGATCGGCTCGGGGGCGGCGATCCCACCCGGCTGCGGGCAGGTGGTTGCTAGGCGGAGCGCAACCAGGACTGAAGATGCACCGGCACAGGGATGTCGGGCAGCTCATCCTCGACTCGAGCGAGCTTCGGCGGGCGGCCGCGGCGACGCTTGGTGGCGAGGATCTTTCCGTTGATGAACATTTGTCCACCCCACACGCCCCATGGCTCGTGGCGCTCAATCGCCCCTTCGAGACACTCGACGATCACCGGACAGGTCGAACAGATCGACTTGGCGATGGCGATGTCCTGGAGCTCTTCAGAGAAATAGACGCCGGTCAACGTTGCATTGAGGTCGTTGCATGCGGCGTCGGCCCTGACGGCCGGTGAGATGTCGTCGAGCGTCTCGGCGAGCATCGGTTCATTCCTTTCGTGGGTGCACCGTGGTGCATTGGGCTGGGGAGTTGAGGGACAGGCGTAGGTGGATGGAAGTTGGTGGATGGGGGGCGTGGCCGCACATGAAGAAAGGCCGCCGGGGGAACCCGGCGGCCTCAGTGCATGTACGCAGTGGTTACTGCGTCAGCTCAGAGATCGCCGGGACGGGTGCTTATGACCGAAGGTCGTAAAAGCGTTGGTGCCGGTGGCATACCAAGTGGCGGAAATGGTCACGTTGGCTCGCGGTGCCACAGGCGCGACGGAGGCCGGAATGGCCGAATTGCGCGGTGTGGAGGCGGTCGTGAACATGAACTCCACCGAACCATGCCTGTGGTGGCCCCGTCAACTGAATTATTGGAAATCGGCCTGTTCCCGTTCCTGTCAAGGGATCGGGGGCTAGCGTCGCGGGTCATGGGAAACGCGGATTCGGCGGCGGGACAGGGCTCAACCCGGCGATCTGAGCGCGAAAACGGGGCCAGCCGAGTACTGCCTCTACCGACTTCGGGCCGGATTTTTCGTCGCGAACGAAGAGTGCGGTTGGGCGATGTCGATGCCACTGGCCGTCTTCGCCTCGATGCGGTGGCCCGCTATCTCCAAGACGTTGCCACCGACGATTCCGATGACGTCGGCAGCCTCGAGGCCCGGGCCTGGGTAGTTCGGCGCACATTGATCGAACAGCGCAAAGCGATGCGAAATAGCGAAGACGTTTCGCTGGCCACGTTCTGTTCGGGAATGGGCAGCCGCTGGGCCGAACGTCGTGTGTCGATGACGGGTGAGCACGGTGGTTCGGTGGAAGCGGTGACCTTGTGGGTGCATCTCGACCCCGTGTCCGGTCGTCCGAAGACGTTGCCCGCCGGGTTTGTCGCCACCTACACCGAACCTTCAGGCGGTCGCGAAGTCACTGCGCGCCAAGTGCATGATCCCGTGGTTCCTGGCGACGACGGGGTGCACACGATGCCTTGGTGGCCGCGAGTCACCGATCTTGATGTTCTTAATCACGTCAACAATGCAGTGTCATGGGAAGTTGTGGAACAAACGCTCGAGCGTGTTCGAGCTCGTGAGCTCATCGACCTCGACACGGGCGGTTCATTACGCGCGGAAGTGGAATTTCGCGATGCAATTGATTACGACGTGGTTATTGGCGCGATGCCATTGACGATCGCGTATCGAGTGGCGAACGAGGTTCTCGAACTCGCGTTGTGGTCAACCGATGCTGAAACCGTGCACATGACCGCACAGGTGACGTCACTGCGCTGATTGCTGGTTAGCAAATCAATTAGTTGTATCGAGCGCGGCAAGGGCTGCGTCGAGCATTCGCGCTGAACAACCGCTCATCGAAATCGGCGGAGCTAGTTCAGTCACAAGTAGTTCAGTGATTGCCCGAAGGGCCGATGACGCTTCGCCTTCGCTGAGCACGATGGGTGCACCGGAATCGCCGCCTAGAGAAACGGCGGGTTCAAGAGGAATGCAACCAAGGAGCGGAAGGCCCTCGTCGGCAGCCAGCCTAACGCCTCCCCCTTCACCGAATACGGCGTGCGTGTGGCCGTGCTCACAGGTGAATGCGCTCATATTTTCGATAACGCCGAGAACATGAAGATGGCTTTTGCGGGCCATGGTGACGGCACGAGTTGCAACCCGTTGTGCGCCGACCGCAGGAGTGGTGACAACGATCATCTCCGCTTGCGGAAGCATGCGGGCCAACCCCATTTGCACGTCGCCAGTGCCGGGCGGAAGGTCGACGACGATGTAGTCGAGATCGCTGGCCCACGAAACGTCTTCGAGGAAGTGCTGCACGGCACGATTCAAAATGAGTCCGCGCCACATGAGCGCGTCGGTTTCATCGTCAACAAGTAATCCCATGGACACGACATCAAGACGACCGGTACCGATGGGAATCGACTTCGGGATGATCGTGCGTTCTTCGTTGGGTCCCGTTGTTGCTTCGAGGCGACCTTCAATGCCGAGCATGCGCGGAATTGAGAAACCCCAAATGTCGGCATCAATGACGCCAACGGCGAAACCCCGGTCGGCGAGTGCGGCGGCAATGTTCGCGGTCACCGACGACTTGCCGACGCCACCTTTGCCCGAAGCGATGGCCAGCACGCGGGCACCGGGCGGCACTCGGTTGGGACCGGCAGAAGATTGCGCGTGCTTGCGGGCGACGTTCATGGCCGCCGCCTTCTGATCGGCATCCATCTCGGCCCAGTCAATGGAGGCCGAGGTAATGCCCGGGAGAGCTTCGATGCGGGTCAGAATCTCGCGCTTGAGTTGCGCTTTCAGAGGGCAGCCGGCCGCAGTGAGAGCCACAACAACCACCGCTGCGCCGGCCTCGGACACCGTTGCTGACCGGGCCATGCCCAGTTCCACGATGTCAGCGCCCAACTCAGGATCGATAACGCCACGAAGCGCTGTGAGGATCTCGTCGCTCGTGGGAAGGGTGGCCATAGCAGAAATCTACCGGCGGAAACAGCGGTTGGCCCTCCTCATCGTGGGAACTTGCCACGGCTCCGCTAACCTTTCTGCAAACACCGCTTTATCACGGAGGTCCACAGTGATCACGCTCACCGAAACCGCTTCTACCAAGGTTGCGGAACTCATTGCTCAAGAAGGTCAGGAAGACCTCATGTTGCGCGTCGCTGTCCGTCCTGGTGGCTGCAGCGGCTTTAGTTACGAGATGTTCTTCGATTCCGAGAAGGACTCCGAAGATGTTGTGAACACCGAGTTCGGCGTTCCCGTTGTGGTCGATCCTTCAAGCGCTCAGCTGCTCACCGGCGCCACCCTTGATTACAAGGATGGCCTCCAGGGTGCAGGTTTCGCGATCGACAATCCCAACGCCCAGAAGACGTGTGGCTGCGGTAACTCGTTCAGCTGATTCTGCTTTTACTTTCTGAACGACGACCGCCTTCGGGCGGTCGTCGTCGCGTAACCCTTAGGTTTCCGATCAATGATTCGATCGCGATGTCATGACTGATCCAACTTCAATCGAAATTCCGCAGATTACGTTCTTCGTTGATGGCGAAGAAGTGAGCGTTCCCGACAATGGCGTGTCGTTGTTGGCGGCATTGCGCGGTCGACTCGGAGTTCGTGCGCCCAAAGCGGGTTGTAATCCGCAGGGGCAATGCGGCTGTTGCACGGTTTTGGTCGACGGCGCTCCACGAGTTTCATGCGTAACACCAGTTCGTCGTATTGCTGGTCGTGTTATTACGACTGTTGATGGACTGGCGGAAGAAGATCGCGAACGTTGGTCCGACGCGTTGATGGCCACCGGCGGCAGCCAGTGCGGATTCTGCACGCCGGGCATCGTTTGTCGCCTTGAAGGTTTGCGATCGAAAAACACAGCAGCTGATGATCTTGATGCAGTCGACCGGGCGTTGGCAGCGCATCTGTGTCGATGCACGGGGTGGCAAACAATCCGAGAAGCGTGGTCGATGGTGGTGAGCGGTTCCTCGGTTGTGGAACATGAACGCCGCGAGGATCGTAATTTCGAGGATGCATCGCGCCGGGCAACGATCGAAGGCCGATCAGCGCAGCAGGTTTCCGCCGAAGTTGCGCTTGGGCGTGGAGGCTTCGCTGAAGACACGGCGCCGCTCGATGCGTTAGTCGCCGTTCCCAACGGAGCCGGCGGATGGGTCGTCGCCGGTTCGTTAACCGAAGCTCGTGCGTTGGCGGGCAAGGTGCAAGGGCGACACGGAACCACATCGCCAGAGCCGCCGCTTGAGCTTCCTGAAGGAGAGTGGGAACTCACGATGCGAACCGGTTGGGTGGAACCGGCCTATTTGGAAACCGATGCTTCGTGGTGCGAGCCCGGCGGCGAACCGTTCACATCGCTGGCCAACGGCGGAGCATTTGGCGGAAAGTTGACCACCGATGTCGGACAGGTTGCTCGTGAGCTTGCCGATGAACATCGCCAAGCGGTTCGTGTGGTGTTGTCACGAGAAGACGTTGTGCGCGACGGACCCAAGCGTCCACCGATTGCTGCGGGCGTCCGTACCGATGGCTCAGGTGTAATTCGTGTCGCACGCACGGAAGGCATTGCCGAAGCGATTACGAACATTGCGCCGCAATTTATGGTTGAAGAGATCGACGTTTTTGGTCCCCCGACCTCGGTAGATATCCGTGGAGCCGGTGTTGCTGAAGCACAGATCCTGCTTGCTGCGCTTGCCGCCAAGAACGCAAGAGAATCAGGCGACAACAACGCTCACTGCGCAACGGCGACGAGTGCTGAAGGAGCGGTCGCCACAGTTGCAATCGGTTTCGATGACATCGTGCGCGTTGATCTGCGATGTGGTCGAGTACTCGATTCCATTGTTCTGCGTTCGTACGCGATCGGTGCGGTGCACATGGCGCTGGGCTGGGTCACCAGCGAAGGACTATCGGTTGATGAAGATGGAACGATTAGTGATCTGACGATTCGTTCCTTCGGTGTACTTCGTTCTGCCGATATGCCCCATGTCGAGGTCACGCTGCACGAGGAAGATACGGAGCCGGTCAATGGATCCGATGCTGTCTTCGCGGCCACGGCGGCAGCGGTGTGGTCGGCTCAAGGTTGGCCAACCGACTGGCCGACTGGTCGCAGTGTTCTCAGCAATGCTCGTGTGACACAGTGAGTTCATGAGTACACCGATTGGTCCCTACACGCCCATTGTTCGAGCCGGAGACTTCCTTGTGATTTCCGGTCAACTCGGCATGGTGAATGGCGAGATGATTGTGGGCGGTGTTGTCGAAGAGACAACCCAAGCCCTTCTCAATATGGAGGCACTCTTGACGGCGCAAGGCGCATCGCTTGCGGATGTGGTGAAGACCACGGTCTTCCTTCGCCACATGCGGGACTTTGACTTGATGAACGAGGCCTACATGGCCGGGTTCGGTGATCATCGCCCCGCCCGAAGCGCCTTTGCCGTGGCTGAGCTTCCTCGCCTGGCTCTTGTTGAGATCGAAGCATGGGCGTATTCGCCGGTCGCGAAGTAAGGTTTGGCTCATGCTTGGTGCCGTCATCATTGTGCTCGTGCTCGTGATCGCAATCCCCGTGGGGTTTCTCATGACGATGTCGATCGTGGCGGCTGTGTTGGGCTGGACCGTCGGCGATGAGGTCGACCACACCTATGCCGGCACCGAGGACTACGTCCTCGCTTACCCCGAATCCTGACTGCACGACACCGCTTTCTCCGGCTCGAGATGATCTTTTCGCGGCTCGGAAACTTTTCGTCGACACGGACCGGCCTAGAGCGGTAGCGTGCCGATTCGTTAAGAAGGTGCTGGGAAGGTGTTCCGACCCCGCAGGACAGAAAGGGGTTCCGGAATGGCTGCCGGTACCGTCAAGTGGTTCAACTCAGAAAAAGGCTTCGGCTTCATTTCACGTGAAGGAGGCCCAGACGTATTCGTGCATTACAGCGCGATCAGCGGCTCGGGTTACCGCTCACTCGAAGAAGGTCAAGCTGTCGAATTCGAGGTCACTAGTGGCCCGAAGGGCGATCAGGCACAGGACGTTCGTCCGGCCTGAGACCACATCAGTTTCGTAAACACGCCGCTCTTCGGGGCGGCGTGTTTCGTTTTCATCTCAGTTGTTGATGCGGTGCGTGAACGTAGTCACGAACCCCAACGCGATTGCCCAAAGCGATAACCAACACTGCGCACGGTTTGAATGAGGTTGGCATGATGTTCGCCGAGCTTGGCGCGCAAACGCCGAATGTGAACGTCGACAGTTCGCGCACCGCCGTAGTACTCATAACCCCACACTCGACTCAGCAACGTTTCACGAGTGAAGACCTTGCCCGGGTTGGAGGAAAGAAACTTAAGAAGTTCGTATTCCATGTATGTGAGATCGAGTGGTGCGCCACCGATGGCTGCCTGATAGGTCTCGAGATTAAGAACAAGTTCACCGTACTCAACAAGTTCCGGACGCATGCCAGCACCGGTGTTCCAGTACAAGTGCTTAAGTCGTGCTTCGAGCTCGCGCGGATGAAACGGAGCAAGACAGAAGTCGTCGTATAAGTCATCACGCAACTCAAGATCGCCGAGTTGGGTGCCGTTGACGAGTAACAAAAGTGGTTCGAGCGGCACATCGCGCTTGCGCAGTGCTCGGCACAAAAGGAATGCGCGCTCTGGGTCGAGATAGGCGCAGATAATCGCGCCACCCCAACCGTCCTCGGGTTCGATGCGCGAGGCAGCAAGTTCGTCACTTGCTGCCTTCCACGGATAACCAGACAAGTCGAGTGCCTGGGCCAGCTCTGGTGGCGGAGGATCAGGAAAGATCAGGATTGGTTCCATCGTCGTTACCAAGCCGGCAGGTACCGATCGAGTTCGAACTGGGTGACCTGAGCCTTGTAATCGTTCCATTCCGAGCGCTTATTGCGCAGGAACCATTCGAAGATGTGTTCGCCGAGTGCTTCAGCAACGAGTTCGGAATTTTCCATAACATCAAGCGATTCCGACAGCGATTGCGGGAGCGGTCGGATGCCCTCAGCGGCGCGTTGTTCGGGAGTGAACTCGAACACGTTGGCGGCAGCTTCAGGCGGTAGTTCGTAGCCACCTTCGATGCCCTTGAGCCCTGCAGCAAGCATGACCGAGTAGGCCAGGTATGGGTTACATGCGGGATCGGGGGCGCGGTATTCGATACGGGTCGATGACTGCTTGCCGCGCTTGGTGACAGGAACACGCACGAGCGCAGACTGATTGTTTCGCGCCCACGTGATGTATACGGGGGCTTCGTAACCAGAGACAAGTCGCTTATAGGAGTTCACGAGTTGGTTTGTGACCGCAGTGATTTCTGGTGCGTGGTGCAACAAGCCGGCAATGAAACCGCGTGCAACCTTTGACAAGCCAACGGGATCGCCGGGCTCGTGGAACGCGTTCTCGTCGCCCTCAAAAAGCGACATATGCGTATGCATGCCTGAACCCTGCACTCCGGCAAGTGGCTTTGGCATGAATGATGCAAACACGCCTTGTTCCATCGCGATCTCTTTGACGATGAGACGGAACGTCATGATGTTGTCGGCCATCGTGAGTGCATCGGTGTAACGCAGATCGATTTCGTGCTGGCTCGGAGCATCTTCGTGGAACGAATACTCAACGGGAATGCCCATGGCTTCAAGAACCAGCAATGTGCGCGTGCGCAGATCGCTGGCGACATCGGCAGTGGTGAGATCGAAGTACGAACCGGAGTCCAATGGCACCAGCGGTTTCGAAGGGTCACCCTCGGCGAAATAAAAGAATTCCATTTCGGGTGCAGTCATGAACGAGAAGCCGCGGTCATGGGCTTTGTCGAGGTTGCGCTTCAGTACCTGACGAGGGTCGCCCTCAAATGGCGTGTCGTCGTGGTTGAGAATGTCGCAGAACATTCGGCCAGAGATTTCTGAGCCCTTGCCCCACGGAAGGATTTCGAACGTGTTGGGGTCGGGCTTGGCCAGCACGTCAGATTCCTGGACGCGGCTGAAGCCATCAATGACCGACCCATCGAAGTGGAGACCCTCTTCGAAGGCGTTCTCAAGCTCGGCCGGCGAGATCGCCACCGACTTGAGCTGGCCGAGCACATCGGTGAACCACAGGCGGATGAGGCGAACCCCACGCTCTTCAACGGTCCTGAGTACGTAATCTTGCTGACTTCCCATCCACTAAGTGTCCCACGTCGGGCCCTCTGGACCCAAGGCCGTTCCCGGACTCCGGGGCCGAGTTCACGTTCCGTTCACAATTGGGCAACAGTGGGGAAAACAGCGGCTGGCACGCTCATCAAGTCACCCTTCGGAACCACTGCGGCGCCGGGGGTAGTGTCCCCAACGATCAGCGCTCTGGAACCGACTAGACCGCACCCCCACAGGAGGAACCGTGCAGGAACGCACTCCCGAAGAAGTACTGAAGCTGGTGAAGGACGAAGGCTGCGAGTTCGTCGACCTCCGCTTCTCGGACCTGCCCGGCATCATGCAGCACGTGACCATTCCGGCTCACGTTCTGAGTGAGGACCACTTCACCGAAGGCCACGGTTTCGATGGCTCATCGGTTCGTGGTTTCCAGGAGATTCAAGAATCGGACATGGTGCTCATCACCGATCCGAACACCGTGTACATGGATCCGTTCATGAAGCACAAGACCGCGGTCATCCATTGTTACGTGGCCGATCCGGTAACGCACGAGAGCTACTCGCGCGATCCGCGTTATGTCGCAACCAAGGCCGAGGCGTATCTCAAGACCACTGGCATTGCCGACACGGCGTTCTTTGGTCCCGAAGCCGAGTTCTTCGTGTTCGATGACGTTCGTTTCGACACGCAGCCCAATGGCTCGTTCTACATGGTCGACTCCATCGAAGGTGAATGGAACTCCGGCACCGACGAAGGTCCGAACCTTGGTTACAAGCCGCGTACCAAGCAGGGCTACTTCCCTGTGCCGCCGATGGATCACTACCAAGATCTTCGCGGTGACATGACCCTCGCCCTTCATGGCGTTGGCATTGAGACCGAACTTCATCACCACGAGGTTGCCTCTGGTGGTCAGGGCGAAATCGGCATCAAGTTCAACACCCTTTTGAAGATGGCTGATCAGCTCATGACCTTCAAGTACGTCTTGAAGAACGTTGCATGGCAGGCCGGCAAGTCGCTCACCTTCATGCCGAAGCCGATCTTCCAAGACAATGGTTCGGGCATGCACACACATCAGTCGCTTTGGAGCGGTGGAGAGCCGCTGTTCTACGACGAAGCTGGTTATGCCGGACTTTCCGACATGGCTCGCTGGTATATCGGTGGACTTCTCGCCCACGCCGGCGCCGTCATTGCCTTCACCAACCCCACCACCAACTCGTTCAAGCGTTTGGTGCCGGGTTACGAAGCTCCCGTGAACCTCGTTTACAGCCAGCGCAACCGTTCAGCATCGATTCGTATCCCGTTGGCATCGCAAAGCCCGAAGGCCAAGCGCATCGAGTTCCGTTGCCCCGACTCCACCAGCAACCCGTATCTCGCTTTCTCGGCGATGATGCTTGCTGGTCTCGACGGCATTCAGAACCGCATCGAACCGCCGGCACCTGTCGACAAGGACCTCTACGACCTTCCGGCGTCAGAACTGGCCTTGGTTCCCCAGGTTCCCGCGACGCTCGAAGCAGCACTCGATGCACTCGAAGCCGACAACGCGTTCCTCAAGGCCGGTGGTGTGTTCACCGACGATCTCCTCGAAACATGGGTCGAGTACAAGCGTAAGAACGAGGTGGATGCGATCCGTTTGCGCCCGCATCCCTACGAGTTCTCGATGTACTACGACATCTGAGCCGGATCATTTAAAGTTTCATTGCATGAATCGAACGAGGACCGGTCCACTGGATCGGTCCTCTTCGCGTGTCATCAGTCGGTACGGTGGTGGGTGATGTCCACACGTTCTGATCGGCGGATCGGCCCTTTCCTCTGTGTTTGCCTCGTTGCTCTTGTTGTTTTTGTCGCGGGCTGCGAGAAGTCATCGACTACTTCTAAATCGCGTTCGGGAAGCCCTGTGGCCTCAGGCCAGAGTTCCGATACGACAGGTTCAAGCACAACAACTGCGGTGGTTCCAGCGGTGGTGCCTGCTGTCCCGACAACCGCAACACCAACCTCTCAATCCACGCGTGATCGACTGTCGATTCTTGCGGTCGATGACCGGCAAAGCCCGCAAGGCACCTATCACCGGGAAGAGTGGCCGCATTGGGCAGACGTCGATAGCAACGGATGCGACGCGCGACAAGACGCGCTTGCGGTTTGGTCAGTAGTTACCGCAACTGTGAATCGATCAGGTACCTGCAAGGTTGTTGTTGGTTCATGGGTGTCGCCCTACGACGGAGTGACATCGAACAATCCCAGTGACTTCGATGTTGACCATCTCGTTCCGCTTGAGAATGCCTTCCGTTCTGGTGGCTGGGCATGGAGCACCGAGCGTCGACGCGCTTTTGCGAACAACCCCGCCGAACTTGTTGTCGCCTCTGCGTCATCGAATCGTTCGAAGGGCTCTGACCCACCCGATCAATGGCGACCGGCGAATCGCGACTCTTGGTGTGCGTATGCCGATGGTTGGGTGAAGGTGAAAAGCCTGTGGGAGCTGACCGTCACTACCGCAGAACGCGATGCTCTTGGTCAGATGCTTGACACCTGTGGAATCGCTGGTCCGGTCTGGCCGTTAGGTAGCACGGCATTCACATCCCCGACAGGACCTGCTCCTTCAGGGTCTGCCTCTGGGGGAGCGTCGGGCACGCCGGCAGTTCCTCCTTCCCCAAGTGCTCCGGCCACGGGTGCAGACGTGTACTACGCGAATTGCACGGCGGCGCGCGCTGCCGGTGCAGCACCCATACGTGTCGGCCAGCCTGGCTATCGAACTGCTCTCGACGGAGATAAAGACGGCGTTGCGTGTGAATGATGTTCGACGCGCGTCGGACAGCCATCGTCACTAGGGTGCGCGCATGGAGCAACTTGATCTGAGCGCCGACGCACTGCTCACCACAACTCGCGCAGTGCGTAAACGGCTTGACCTTGAACGACCTATCGATCGAACTGTTGTCGAGGAATGTTTGCGTGTTGCGTTGCAGGCACCGAACGGATCGAATCGCCAAACTTGGAACTGGGTTGTTGTTGACGATGCATCGACGCGTGCTGCGATGGCTGATATTTGGCGAGGCGGGGCCGCTGATCTCGGTGCTGCAGCCGCGAATTCTGCGACACCACCTCGGCCACCGGGAGAACGCCAACCCGAGATCATGGAATCAGTCTCATGGCTCAATCAGCATCTCCACGAAGTGCCGGTGCTTGTTGTTGCCACGGTCGATGGCCGTCCTGAAGGTGCATCGATGTTCACGCAAGCAACAATGTGGGGGTCGGTGCTGCCTGCCGTATGGAGTTTCATGCTGGCATTGCGCAGTCGCGCGTTAGGGAGTTGTTGGACAACTGTGCACCTTGAGCGCGAACGCGAGATGGCCGAGTTGTTGGGGATTCCATTTACCGATGTCACGCAAGCAGGGATGTTTCCGGTTGCCTACACGGTTGGAACGGAATTTAAACCAGGGGCCCGCGAAGCTTCGGCCGACACGATTCGTTGGAATCGCTGGTAGTTAGGCCTCGTTGGCGAGCAGTTGACGAACCTGCGATTCCACTGCAGTTCCGTCAAAGAATTGCGGGTTCGTTCCGGTGAAAAGACGGGCAACATTGCCGAACATGAAATCGCTGAACTGATCGCGAGTGACGAGATCGTCTTCGATCAACTCCCACGCTTCCGGAAGAACGCCGGTGAAATCCGGGACATCCCAGTGGCCGATGTCGGATGCGAACATTGCGCGAAGTCGCGAACCATCAGGATTGATGGCGTCATTGAAGGCGAGAGCGTTCATGGGGTCATCGGCTTCGCAGCCAAAGAAGCACTGATCGGTGAATATTTTTACGATGTCTGCCTTTGACGTGATGCCGCTCTTTTCCCACTCGTCGATGGTGTTGGGCTCTTCATTTGGGTCAGAAAGAAACGACAGCGTTTCATCAAGTCGATCGGCACGATCGGTGAAGAGTGCATCGCCGTGTTCGGCGATGAGGGATTCAAGCAGTGCCCGATCGAGATGGGCGGGGTTGTAGTGCTCAACGTCCTCGCTATTGCGTTTTTCGAAGTGACCGCAGATGTCGGAAAGAAGGTTGCAACCCCACGCAACGCCGCCTTCGAGAAACGCAAAGCGCAGTTCAGGGAACCGTGACATGACGCCACCGAAGAAAAGCGAGCGAAGGACGGCCTCGGTACCCGCAGCGAAGTTGCCAATGTGATTCGCCACGTAGTTGGTGGGAGAGACGCGACTCCCGAATCCGATACCGGTTGAGTGGAATGTGGGCGAAACATTGAGTTCGGCACACTTCTTCCATAACGGGTCGTAGTCGTGCATGCTGTCGAGCCCCAGACCATCAACCCAACGAGCAGCACGGTCACCCTCGTGCCCTGGAGCATTGCGAAGAACTAGTCCGCCAAACAGGAATCCGCGCAGGCCGAGTTCTTTGGTTGCGTACTCAAGTTCGGCAATCGCCTCGTCGGGATCGTAGGTGGGGATCACGCCGACGGGGAGAAGTCGGTCGGAGTACTTGTCGTAGGCCTCGGCGTAATAGCGGTTGCACGCGCGTGCGAGCGCACGACGCAGTTCTGGGTTGTCAGTCGCCATCACCGTGAGGCCAACGGTTGGGTAGAGCACTGCGACATCGATACCGATTTCATCGAGTCGGTTGTACAGAAGGCGTGGAAGCATCGCAGTTGCACGGTCAAGGGTGTTGCGTGTTGGAACGGCCCACCATCCTGTTCGGCTCATGCCGTTTGCTCGACGCTGGTCGTCGGTGAGTCCGCGTCGTGCCGCCGCACCGGCGGTGCTCATCGCTTGAAACGTGTCAGCAAGCGCTGTTCCCGCGTCGGCGGCGATTAGGTCGCGAATGGCAGGAATAAATTCGATGATGTGTCCGTCGGCGTCAATGACGGGATGATCGAGTTCGGCACGAATTGCAGCTGCGTCCATAGTGGCCCCCTGAATTGTCAGGCCATCATGCCTCAAACTGGTCTGGATCAACCCTTTGAAGGCAGCCCATAGAAAAGTCTCTCGACGACCGTTCGGGATCGGCGGGTGACTCGGCGATAGTGCTCTCGGAGCGCACCTGGTTCAGTGTCGAGCGAGCGAGCCAACCACAGCGCGGATTCAGGTTGGGTGGGCATGGAATCACCTGGTGCACTGTTCACCAAGAACCATCTATTGCGCACCTGTTCACAGAACTCGTAGGCCTCGTTGAGAATCTCGGCATCATCTGAATCGAGCACATCGCCTTCGGCCAAGGCCCGGAGCCCATCGATTGTGCCGGTGGCCTTTACGCCGTATTGCAGTTGCAACATTTGAACGGTGAATTCAATATCGGACAGAGAACCCCGACCGAGTTTCAAATGAAAGTCGGGATCTTCACCCATAGGGATGCGCTCGGCTTCAATGCGAGCCTTCATCTGCCGTATCTCCCGGATGCCTTCCGCCGAGAGGCCGCCGCCCCACACCCACGGCTCGATTTCATCGAGAAGCTCGTCGCCGAGTGATTGGTCACCTGCGACGACCCGAGCGCGGGTCATTGCCTGACGTTCCCATGTGAGCGCGTGTTCCCGCCAATAGATGGCGTAAGAGTCGATACCCCGGGTGAGCGGTCCGTTCTTACCTTCAGGTCGGAGGTCGCAATCAACGTCATAGAGGCGTGTCGCTGGCGTTGAACCGGCGACCATACGCATTAATGCTTTTGCAATTTTTCGGGCTTCGTCGGTGTCGCTCGCGCTGGAACCGCGATGCACGAACATCAGATCAAGGTCGCTTGTATAGGCGAGTTCAGCACCGCCAAATCTTCCGACACCCAGAACAGCGAACGGAATTTGTGGATCAAGACTTTGCAGTGCAGATTCGAGAGTTGCTTCAGCGAGGGTGGTGAGGTCGTGACCGACTCGTTCAACGTTGTCGTGCGCAAAAACATCCCGAGCCGCGATTCCCAACAGATTTCGCTGTTGCCATCTTCGGAGCGATGCTTGTTGATCGGTACTTCCTTCGCGCAGTTCAACGGATGAAGTGGCGGTTGCGATGAGCCCTGCACGATCTTTCGTGACAAGTTCTTCTGGAAGTGGCAGACGGGCGACGAGATCGGGATTCGCAGCGATGATGTCGCCCAGCAATCGGCTGGTGCCAGCAATTATGCAAAGGGATTGAGCAGCAGCAGGCGATTCCCGGAACGTCTCAGCAATCTGTCGCGATTGGCGCGGCCCGGTGAGCAAATTCCGAAGAAGTAGGAGCCCAAGATCGGGGTCAGGGGACAACGACAGCCAATCAAGAAGCAACGGCAGCATTTGCTGCATTAATCGACTTGAGCGGCGCAGCCCCCTCGTGAGTTCACCAAGGGCGGCGGCTGTGCGTCGGGCATCGACGAAGCCGAACGCAGCGAGACGAACCTCGGTCGCTTCTGCGCTAATGGAAGTTTCATCAGTTCTTGTTGTTGCAAATGCTTCAAGTAGTGGACGAAAATACACCCGTTCATGAATACCGCGAACTGTTGTTTGAACGTGATGGAGTTCGCGCTCGAGTTGTTCGGCGGCAGTTCCTCCGGGTTCATCGTGACGACCCATGACCCGCGCAAGGTGGTCAAGTGAAATCGAATCATTCGGGATGGTGTGAACTTGTTGTTCGTCAACGAGTTGAAGACGATGTTCGACAGTTCGAAGTTCTCGGTAGGCAGCGGCCATGCGCATAGCGTCGTTGTCGTCGATGTATCCGGCGTTGGCTAATTCCTCGAGCATCGTGAGCGTTGCCGGTCCGCGAAGGCCGGGGTCTCGGTGACCATGAACGAGTTGAAGAAGTTGCACGGTGAATTCGATGTCGCGGATACCACCAGGCGAGCGCTTGAGTTCACGGTTTCCCGTGCCCGTTTTCGCTGCTTCTTCCTCGGTCCGAGCTTTCATTGCCCGCAGTGACCGGAGGGCCTCGGCATCAAATGGCCGTTCCCATAGAGAGCGTTGTGCAGCATCAAACCATCGTTCGCCAATGGCAACGTCGCCGGCTACAAGGCGTGCTTTGAGAAGCGCTTGGAACTCCCACGGTTCCGCCCAACGATTCCAGTACGAAACGTAGGACTCGACAGAACGAACAAGCGGACCGTCGCGACCCTCGGGACGAAGATTTGCATCGACGCGAAAACATCGGCGGGCGATGTCCATGATCGCCCGAGCTCGGTAGTCAAGAGTCTTCCGTTCGCCTTCTCCGACAAACAAGATGTCGATATCGCTTGAGTAGTTGAGTTCGTTTCCTCCGAGCTTCCCCATTCCGACTACTGCGATCGAACACTGGCCGTCCTCGGTCAGTCTCCACGCTTCGTTAAGTACGTCTCGGCCCAACGCGGCGAGTGCGGCGCCGACGTCGTCGAGTGCGTCAAGACCGATGAGATCGCGGGCCGCGATGCGAAGGAACTCAAGATTGCGCCAAGCGAGGAGATCGTCGGCCGAGGCGATGGTGGCGATCGGCCGGTGGTCAAGGTTGCCGAGGACGTCAATGGCATCGCTGGGCCGGGCATCGATGAGTCGAGTCAACGAGCGGCTTGCTGCAAGAACGGCGACCAGAGCTTGGGCAAGTTTGGGAGCGCTACGAACGCGCTCAGCGAGCGGGGCAGAACGCTCAATGAGATGTGTGAGCGCCGTGCGGACCGCGGCAGGGGAAGCGCTTCGATCGGCAAGATCAGCGAGTTGGCTTGGGATTGGGGACGCACCTGAGGGTGTTGCCACAGAACCGAGGCTAGGGCGTGGAGCCGCGGCCCGTAGTCTGCGGGGGTGCCCACCCTGCGCGTCGGACTCGCTCAACTCAACACAGTCGTCGGTGATATCGACGGCAATGCGTCGCGAATCATTGAATTGATCGCTGAGGCAAGCGCGTCAGGGTGTGATGTTGTCGCTTTTCCTGAGTTAGCTATCACCGGGTATCCGCCCGAAGATCTTCTTCTTCGCTCTGGATTCGTTGCCGATGTTGGCCATGCGCTCGAACGAATCGTTGCATCGACGGGAACTTGTGCGGCGATTGTGGGGTACGTCGAGCAAGGATCAGAAACTCGAAGCGGTACTGACGATCACGGTGAAGAGGCGACAGGCGGCCGTTCCGCAAGTCGACCAGCGTTGTACAACGCAGCCGCGGTGTGTCGAGACGGAAGTCTGATCGGTAGTTATCGAAAGCGGGAACTTCCGAACTATTCAGTGTTCGACGAAGCGCGCTATTTCGTTCCTGGTGAAGGTCCGGTCGACGTCTTTGACGTCAACGGCGTGAAGTTTGGTGTGTCCATTTGTGAGGACGCGTGGACTGCCGGCGGCCCCATTGCGGAACTCGGCCGCCAAAACGCCCTGTTCGTAGTCAATATCAACGCGTCGCCGTTTAACGTTGGTAAGTCAGAGGAGCGAGCCACTGTGATCGCGGAACGAGCAAAAGAATCGTCGGCGACCATCGTTTACGTCAATCAAGTTGGCGGTCAGGACGAACTTATTTTTGATGGCGATTCATTGGTGATGTCGCCAGCCGGTTCGCTGCTCGCTCGTGCGCCACGGTTTGTTGAAGATCTCTACTTCGTTGATCTTGAGTTTCCTGAAGTTCGGTTAGCGACAGATCGGTCACCGATTGCGCCGTTGGGGGTCGCGGAACTGCTGAGCGAGGAAGCCGAAGTTTGGGAAGCGCTTGTTCTAGCGACTCGAGATTTTGTGGCCAAGAATGGTTTTTCCGATGTCGTGATTGGATTATCGGGTGGCGTTGACTCCGCGCTGGTCGCCGCGATTGCCGTTGACGCGGTTGGAGCCAATCATGTTCATGGCGTGCTTATGCCATCGCGTTATTCAAGTGACCACTCCATTTCTGACGCAGTTGCACTCGCTGAAAACTTGGGTTTGGAGTACCGCACAATCGCGATCGAGCCCGGGCATACCGCACTGATGGAAATGCTCTCGTCGTCCTACGACGGCAAGGCGGTTGGTCTGGCCGAGGAGAATCTGCAGAGTCGACTCCGTGCCGTCACCTTGATGGGACTATCGAACGCCTTTGGTTGGCTGTTACTCAATACGGGCAACAAGAGTGAATCGTCAGTTGGTTACTCAACGTTGTACGGAGATTCTGCGGGTGGTTACGCGGTCATTAAAGATGTTTCAAAACTTTTGGTCTATCGCCTTTGTCGGTATCGCAATGAACGCGCGGGCCGCGATCTCATTCCCCAAAACGTTTTGGTTAAGCCGCCTTCTGCGGAACTTCGTCCCGATCAGCGTGACGATCAAAGCCTTCCCACCTACGAGGAACTTGATCCCATTCTCGCGATGTACGTCGAAGGCGATCATTCGATTGAAGAGATCATCGCCGCTGGCCACAACCCAACTGTGGTTGAGCGCATCGTGGGACTTGTTGATCTGGCGGAATACAAGCGCCGTCAGTCGCCTCCAGGTCCACGTGTGACTTCGAAGGCGTTCGGTAAAGACCGTCGCCTGCCGATCGTGAACCGATATCGCCGGTAGTCGAGGCGGCGCTTCGCCTAACCTTCAGCCCATGGAGTTCCTTACCGCAGGCGAGTCAGTTGATCGCATGGCGTCCTATTGCCGTGTTGAACAGTTGCTGTTCGGACTCCTTGGCCGATGGGTGGTCGATGTCAGTGAGCCGAGCGCGAAACTCACACTCGTTGCTACCGCCGATCACTGCGCATGGCGATCACGGCGCTGGTTCGAAATGTTGCCGACTGCAGCACCCGGACCCGACGCTTTCATGGAACCAACCGACATTGAGCATGAGGTGTTCACTCTCGTTGCTGAGCTCGCCGGATCCTCGCAAGGCGCACAGATGGTTCTGGCGTATGAAGAGCTGCTCCCAGCACTTCGTGGGGCCATGATCGAGCATCTTGAGCGGACCACCGCCGTCGCCGATGGCCCTATCCGCCGGTTGCTCGGAATCGCCATTACCGATGTCTCCAACGATCTCGAGACGAGTATCGGCCCAAGAGAAATGGTGCTGGCACTGGCCGAGGAGCGGGCTCACGCCGAGCAGAGCAAGGCCGGCATTGCCGGAGCGACGACCCAAATCCGTCAGATTTTTGGGGCCTGACGGCTCTTTCCCGATCAATTCGGCTTGGCTTGGTTGGGGGGCTTGACCGGACCGGTATCGTTGACACACCCCGGCGGCCCCCATGGCCGATTCTCCGGGCCGAAGTCCCGAGGTGTGGCAGTGGCTAAGGAACGTGTTGAACGCGACGAAGAAGATCTCGTTCGTCTCTACCTCACCGACATTGGCCAGTACCCCCTGCTCACGAAGGACGACGAGGTTCGTCTGGCGCAGGCCATCGAGGGTGGCGTTGCCGCTCGCGCCGAAATGGATGCCGCCAAGACCCTCACTGTTGCTCGTAAACGCGAACTGAAGCGCTCGATCAAACAGGGTGACGACGCCGAGCGCACGTTCGTGCAGTCCAACCTTCGTCTCGTTGTTTCGATCGCCAAGAAGTATCAGGCCTCTGGCCTTCCCCTTCTTGATCTCATTCAAGAGGGCAACCTGGGTCTTATGCATGCCGTCGAAAAGTTCGACTGGCGCAAGGGTTTCAAGTTCTCCACCTACGCCACCTGGTGGATCCGTCAGGCCATCACTCGCGGCATCGCAAACACGGGTCGCACCATCCGTCTCCCAGTTCACGCTGGAGACACGCTTGCTCGATTGCAGAAGGCGCGTGCGCGTCTTGAACTGAAGCTCGGTCGTCCCGCAACTCTCGCCGAACTTTCGGCCGAGGTTGAAATGCCGGAAGATAAAGTCACCGAAGCGCTTCGCTTCGCTGCGGAACCTCTTTCGCTTTCTGAGCCGCTTCGTGAAGATGGCGACGCCGAACTTGGCGATGTTGTTGAAGATCGCTCGGCCGAATCGCCCTTCGAGGTTGCCGCAACAGCGCTCCTTCCCGAAGAGATCAGCCGTTTGCTTTCACCCCTCGACGAGCGTGAGCGCGAAATCCTGAAACTTCGTTTCGGTCTCGATCGTGGTGAACCTCGCACGCTTGAAGAGGTTGGCGAACACTTCAATCTCACTCGTGAGCGAATTCGTCAGATCGAAGCTCGAGCAATGTCCAAGCTTCGTCATCCATCGTCAGACACTGGCGCACGCGACCTACTCGCGGTCTGATCGTTTCGCGGAGTAACCCGCGGTCATGACTGAACACTTCGACGATGATCCCGATGCGGAGTACCCGGTGGCTGGTATTCCGCCGGCACCATCGGTAACGCCTGGACCGAACCCGCCGCCGCCGCTCTCGGCGACCGACGAAGCGACGGACCAGCGTGGTTGTGTCGCAATTCTCATTGTCGGAGCCGTGTTGGCGATCATCGCGTTGGTGTTGGCCATCGTGCTGGTTGTTGTTGGCATGCGAGTATTCGGTAGTTCTGACGAAGATGCCAATGCCAAAGTGCGTCAACAGGTATTCGTTGAAACGGGGATTGCCACGGCCAGCCGGGACGCCGTGCATCCGCCCCAGCGCGATATCCATCTGGGTACCTGTCAAAGCGACGGGAGCGGCGGGGTGAAGGCCTCGGGCACGTTGACGAACTGGACAACGAAGACGGCCGATTACGAGATTGACGTGTCGTTTCGTAGCAGTGGGCCCGGAAGTTCAGGTGAGGAATTCGCAGCCAGTTCCGTCTCGGTACTGGCCGTTCCTGAGCATGCAACCACGACATGGACAGCGATCGTTGCCGAACGGCCCGACGGGGCCTATGCCTGCCGGGTGCTTGCTGTGAACCGTTGGCCGACGGGAACCACGCCGCCATCCTGAGCGCATTGGAATCGCAATGGAACTGAGCGGAGGCTCCGTTCTAGAGTGAGACCCATGAAGAAGCTGCTCGTGCTCATCGTCGTTGTCGCCCTCGCCGCATTCGCGGTGAAGAAGCTCCAAGACGCCTGAATCCCGCTGACCTCGGCATCGAGTGCCGGGTCAGAATCCACCACCCGAGGAAAAGTCCAGCGGACACCCCGGTGGCGACTACCGCGCCTGTTGCGACGCGGCCTGGCGGAGGAAGTGTGACGCGTTCGCGCAAAGGGACGCGATGTGTGAACGACAGAATTGGCCAATCTTCCGCTATTGCGATTCGTGTGAGTTCTCGGTCGGGATTCACTGCGACCGGATTTCCAACCGCGCGAAGCATGGGTTCATCGGTTGCTGAGTCGGAATAGGCCCAACTCTTCGAGAGATCGATACCTCGAGATGCGGCGACATCGGCGATTGCTTCCGCTTTAAAAGGACCGTAGGCATAGACATCGACCTCGCCGGTGTACTTACCATCGGCGTCGATGCGCGCTCGGCTGGCAATCGCGCCGTCGGCACCGAGGTAGTTCGCCAGCGGCATGACGATCTCCTCCGGCGATGCGGAAACGATGAAAACTAGTCGGCCTGCTTCACGGTGTTCTTGAATCAATTCCAATGCTTCGTCGTAGACAATTGGATCGATGACGTCAGTCAGGGTGGAACGAACGAGGGCGCCAACAGCATCGTGGTCCCAGCCTCTTGTGACACGAAGCGCAGACTCTCGGAACTTACGCATTCGTTCTTCGTCGGCGCCGAGCGTGTGAAAGACCAAACCATTCCAGGCAGCTCTCGCCATCACGCGTCGATTGATCATCCCTGCCTGACGGAACGATCGTCCAAATGCGATCATCGATGCACGCGCAATAACGGTCTTATCTAGATCGAAAAACGCGGCTTCCACGTCACTGAGCATACGGGTGGGTTGAGGAATCCCCATAATGTTGACGCGCAAGGCCCTTGACGTGATGGCTGCGAGTTCGTACGGTACCGGCTCCTTCCCTTGTTTCGATGTCGTGAACGGGAGGGTGCATGGTGTTTTCGTGTTGGTCTGCAAAAGGTGGGTCTGGCACAACGGTGGTGTCAGTCGCGTTGGCCGTTCTGCTCGGGCAACAGTCCGATGCTGGTTCTGTCTTCGTTGACCTCGAAGGCGATGGGCCCACTGTTTTTGGAAGGCCTGAACCCGATGGGCCGGGTCTCTCGGACTGGTTCGCAGCGTCGGAGTCGGTCGGAGTTGTGGCGATCGAACGACTCGAGCGACCAGTTGCCGACTCTGTCCGGCTGGTACCGCGGGGGCGAAGAGCACTCACTAGTGAGGGACGAGCCAGGATCTGCGCGGAACGACTGATTGCCGACGAGCGTCCCGTCGTTGTTGATGTTGGACGCATCACGGGCAACGGAGATTCAGAGGATCTAGTTCGCCGTTGCTTTGCCGAGGCAGCAACAACCTCGCTCCTCGTCACTCGGCCGTGCTTCATTTCGCTTCGCCGGGCGTTATCGCTTCCGCTTCGCCCCACCGGCGTTGTTCTCATTGAAGAAGCGGGACGGGCCTTAGGTCGGCGCGATGTCGAGGATGTGCTCGGAGTCCCAGTCGTCGCAACTATCGAAGTCGATGCCGCAGTCGCCCGTGCCGTCGACGCGGGGCTTCTTGCGGCGCGGCTTCCGTCTTCGTTGGGGAGGGCGCTCCGTGACGTCGCCTGACTCCACTAGTGATTCCCTGCTTGATTCGGTGGTCGAACACATGCATAGGCGATTACTCGATCACGGCCATCACGACGCAGCGGCGATTCAACAGCTTCTTGTCGAACACGATCCGCTCCTTGACGACCGAACGGTCACCGATCTCATTCACCGCGTTCACTCACGTGTCAGTGGGCTCGGTGTTCTCGATCAATTTCTCGCCGACCCGGCCATCGATGAAGTCATGGTCAATGGAGCAGGCGATCTTTGGGTCGAGCGTTCCGGTCGGCTTGAGTGCACCGGGATCATTATCGAGAGCGCGACAACCTATGCCCTGCTTGAGCGCATTGTCGCTCCACTTGGTCTTCGTATTGATCGCACCTCACCGTTGGTCGATGCCCGACTTCCTGATGGATCACGGGTGAATGGGGTTGTCCCTCCACTTGCCGTCGATGGGCCGCTGATCACTATTCGAAGGTTCGGTGCGCGACGTGTTCAGTTACCCGAAGTCTGTTCGCCTGGAGTTGCGAAATTACTGGAGTGGGCCGTGCAGTCGCGATGCAACATCATCGTGAGCGGAGGTGCCGGAGCAGGGAAGACAACGTTGCTCAATGCGGTCGCCGCGTTCATTCCGCCAGATGAACGCGTGGTCACGATCGAAGACACGGCCGAGTTGCGGCTCCCCGGGCGCCATGTTGTTCGACTCGAACGTCGACCAGCAAATGCTGAAGGGGAAGGTGAGGTTTCCATTCGGGACCTTGTTCGTAATGCGTTACGCATGCGCCCCGATCGCATCGTGATTGGTGAAGTTCGTTCGGGCGAAGCAATTGACATGTTGCAGGCCATGAACACCGGTCACGACGGTTCACTTTCAACCTGTCATGCCAACTCACCGATTGATGCCATTCGACGTCTTGAAACTCTTGTACTTATGGGCGATGTTGTCTTGCCCCTGGCCGCGGTTCGTGAACAACTGCGCGCTGCGGTCGATCTCATCGTTCACGTTGCTCGCCAACCGGATGGATCTCGGCGAGTTGTTTCGATGGCCGAACCGATGCCCGATGGTGAAACCGGCAGCAGCATCTCTGTGAACGTGTTGACAGGCCCTTCGGGTGAACTGGTCACGCTGCCCAGCCGACCGCGCCGGGCGCCTCATCTCGGTCCGGCGCTCTTGTCCTGGGTTGCGTCATGAGCTTGCGATTGATCGTGGTTGTGGTGGTCACTGTCATTGCGGTCCTTTCGACCATAACGGTGATCGTTACCGCCCCCGAGATGATGGCGGCGCGTCGGGTCCATCAACGATTTGCTGCGGAAACTCTCACTCGCAGCGACTCGCTGTTCGTGCGTACAGCGCGTGGATCGGTTCTCCGTCTCTCAACGCTTGGAATCATCGAACCATTTCATCGTGGTGCAGAACAACGAGGTAAGCGGCGAATGGAGATGCGTATTCCCGACTCCCTTGACCGTGTTGTCCGGCAGTTGCGCGCAGGGGCAACGCTCTCTCTCGCCCTGCGAGGAGTGGGTAACGAAGACGTGGTTTTTGCACGCGTGGCCGCGGAATTAGACAACGGACAATCGCTACAAAAAGCAGTTGCGGAATGGGGAGCCGAGGACCAACTTCCGAACCGCAAACTGACCGCGACGGCTCTTGAGTTGGCCTCAAGTTCGGGTGGGGCAACGGCTCGTGTCCTCGACGGGGTCGCGGCTTCCTTGCGCGACCGTGTCGCGCTTGAACGCGAGGTCGCCGCCCTTTCTTCGCAATCACGGGCTTCTGCGGTTGTACTTGTCGTCGCCCCAGTGGTTTTTGCCGTCGCGATGGCGATGGTCGATCACCGGATTCTCGACGTGCTTATTAGGCGGCCAATCGGGTGGGCGTGCGTCGGTCTGGGGCTGGGGCTTGATGCCTTGGGAGCGTTTTGGATGTCGCGCTTGATTGGTCGTCACCGATGATCGTCGTTGGCCCATGGGCTGGTTGTGCGTTGGTGGTGGGGGCATCACTGGTTCCGGTGCTTCGACATCGATCAGCGTCACTGGCTGCCGATACTGCTCGTCGACAAAGTGCTCCTGAGCTTGTCGACCTCTTCCGCCTTGCCGTCGGAGCCGGACTTTCGGTGCATCAGTTGGTCGACGTCGTCGAACCGCGAGCTCCAGACGTCTTTGTTCCGACACTTGTCGAGGTTCGTCGACGAGTGTCGCTCGGTCAACGTCTAGGCGATGCGCTTGATGTGTTTGACGAACTCGGTGAGTCAGTCCGTCCGTTGGCGTCGGCGCTCCGCTCGGCAGCGTTTGACGGCGTGGCGCTTGGGCCGGCACTTGAGCGGGTTGCGACCGATGCCCGGCTGCAACGTCGGCGTTGGGCGGAAGCTAATGCTCGGCGGCTCCCGGTTCAGTTGCTGTTTCCTCTCGTGATGTGCATTCTGCCGGCGTTCGGGCTCCTGGCGATCGTTCCACTTGTGGTGTCCTCGCTCGGTTCTCTTCACTGGTGAATCGAATCTTCCCCCGTTCAAGTTCTGTGTCACTACAACAAAGGAGTTTCAATGAATCGATTTCGCACACGTTTTCGCAGTGAGCGTGGTCAGACCACTGCCGAATATGCGCTTGTTCTTCTAGGAGCAGCTGGAATGGCGCTGTTGCTTCTCGGTTGGGCAACACAGTCGGGAGCGATCGGCACGCTGTTCGATGCCGTTCTTGATGGCGTGATCGGGAAGGTCAAGTGAAGAAGACGAGGTGGGGGGATCACGGACAATCCACTGTTGAATTCGCGTTGATTCTCCCCCTCGTCGTCATCGTTGTCCTCTTTATTGCGCAAGCGGGTTTTGTTGTGCGCGACCAAGTTCTTGTTTCCCACGCTGCACGTGAGGCAGCAAGAGCCGCGGCAGTGAGCGACGCAAATCGTTTCAGCGCAGCAGTGACCGCCGCGAAGCGCGCGGGGGAACTGCGTTCGGATCAGATCTCAGTCGAGGTCACGATGCTCGAGGGCGGTGACACAGTTCGAGTTGAGGTTTCGTATCGCAGTGTCACTGATTTAGCGATCATCGGAGCACTTGTTCCCGATGTCGACCTGCACGCGACCGTGGTCATGCGGGCGGAATCAGCGGGAAAGCATGGCCTGCAGTAACAAAACGGCCGCAGCCTTATCGAGTGGCTCATTGCCATTGCCGCATTTCGGCGACTGAATGCATGACGGACAGCCACTCACACATGCGCATGACTCAATGACCTCGAGTGTGGCGGGAAGGTGTCGGTCAGCCGCCGCGAATCCCAGTTCAGCTACTCCCGCGCCACCGGGAAACGCATCGTGGATGACGATGGTTGCGGCACCTGTTTCGGGCAGGTACGGCGTTGAGACGCCACCGACATCCCAACGGTCGCATATTGCGAAGAGCGGCAGGATGCCGATTCCGGCGTGCTCGGCGGCATGAAGGGCACCAGGGAGTTCCGCCGGTCCAAGTCCCGCCACGCTCGTGACGTGATCGCCAATGACATACCAGAACGCGCGTGTGACCAGTCGAGAGGAAGGCAGCAGGAGGTCGTGAGTACCGAGTTGTTCTCGAGTGAATGTGTCGAATCTTCGATAACCGATAACAGTGGTTTCGACCTCAACCGTGCCGAGGCAGAGATCGGCGGCGCCAATGGGCCTCTCGTTATCGGTGGTCAGGATGCGGATATCGGTCACTGCTCGAGGCTGGGTGTACTCACCGCCGTCATGAGGTTCGACGATTGCCACATGATCTTCGATATTGAGTTCGGTTACTTTCCACGCCGTCCCCTGATGCAAATAGATCGAACCTGGATGAACAAGCCGAAAGGCGCGTGAACCATCGACGGTTCCTATGATTGAACCATCAGCGGTCGCAATGCGAAATTCGTTGGCGTTTGCACTTCGAAGGCCGATGCCATTGGCAGGTCTACCGCGACCGGCCCACACAGCTCCAAGACCGGCTCGATCTGTTGGTTGGCGAATCTTGAGCACGTCATCGTGAACGAGATCGCGTATTGCGTCGTCGAGAACATCTGGCCACCACGCTTCATCAGCGTCGGTGAGCGGAAGTTCGAATGCCGCACAGGCCAAGTGAGGATTGAGAACGTAAGGATTGGCAATATTGATGACGGCTGGTTCTGGCGATCGTTGGAAAAGTTCGGTGGGGTTATGCACGAACCATTGGTCGAGCTGGTCATCACCGGCGACGAGGACAGCCAACGACTGTTGTGATGCTCGACCGGCGCGACCGGCCTGTTGCCACATCGAAGCGATCGTTCCTGGAAAGCCATTGAGAATGCATGCGTCAAGGCCGCCGACGTCGATCCCGAGTTCGAGCGCAGTTGTGGCTACGACGCCGCGCAATGTTCCGTCGAAGAGTTCTTTCTCGATTTCGCGTCGTTCAGATGTGAGGTACCCCCCTCGGTAGGACCGAACAGTTGGTGAGAGCCGTTTCGAAAGTCGGCGTTTCACATCGGCGGTGACGAGTTCGGTACCTTTGCGACTTCTGCAGAACGCGATGGTTCGGTGGTTGTCTTTCACCAACGCACTCAGAATTTCGGCGGTATCCCGAGATGAAGAAACTGGACGGGGCTCTTCTTCGGTCCCTTCGTTGATTCCATCGGGGTCCCACAAGACGAAAAGACGTTCGCCGCGTGGAGAACCATCGTCGACGACAGGTTCAACAGGCAATCCACACAAGGTGGACGCCAGTGTGGCTGGATCACCGATGGTGGCGGAAGTAAAGATAAAAACTGGATCGGATCCGTAGTGTGCGCAGATGCGGCGTAGACGACGCAGGACCTGTGCAACATTGCTGCCAAACATTCCGCGCAACATGTGCAATTCATCAATAACCACGTAGCGCAGTCGCTTGAAGTAGGTGCCCCAGTTCGCGTGAACCGGGAGCATGCTCATATGCAACATTTCCGGATTCGTGAGCAGAACGTTTGCGTGTGCACGGGTCCACTTGCGTGCTTCGGGAGAGGAATCTCCGTCGTGAGTTGCGGCGATGAGTCCGGGAACATCGAGCGCGGTGAGTGAACGAAGTTGGTCTTGGGCGAGGGCCTTGGTTGGAAAGAGAAGCAGGGCCGTTGCCGGAAGCGGTCCCGCGGCGATTGCTTCTGCGATGGGGAGTTGGAAACACAGTGACTTCCCCGATGCTGTGCCAGTAGCGATGGCCACGGATCGACCGGCACGAATGTGATCAATTGACTCTGCCTGATGTGACCACAGCCCTTGCTCAGGAATGATTCCCGCAACAGTCTTGGACAACGGCTCGGCAAGGGTCGCGAAACGGGCACGACGCGCTGGTGATCGCTCGACGTGTATGACGCGTTTATCGGACTGAAGCGCCGTGACAAATGTGTCAAGAGACGGAGAAGGACTGCGAGCCATTGGGGGTGATCGTATGACCGCTGCCTGTCTCTCCGACCTCTCTGGGCGACTTTGCTGAATCGGTTGGATCGAATCAAGAGCGGTAACCTGAAGATCCTCGGCGTATGTGTGCCTTGCTCCCACCGGAACGGATTCTCGAGTGATGTTTGATCTCGTTGCGACAGAACCCATTGAGGGTGTGGTGGTCATTGCGATCATCGGTGATCTCGATATCTCCTCGGCTCCTCGTCTCCGTGAGGAGCTCATTCGCGTAACCGCAGAGCTCAAAACGCCGAAGATCGTGCTGGATCTCGCGGGAGTAGATCTTCTCGATCCAACTGGTCTCGGTGTGATTTTCGAAGGAATCAAACGAGCGAGACTTCGCCAAGGTGATTTGGCACTCGCCCGAGCCGAGGGGCAAGTCCTGCGCGACCTTGAGATCACTCGAGTTATCGAGATTCTTCGTAATTTTCCGGCAGTCGATCAGGCCATCGCTTCCCTTCAACGATGAGCGATCGATGTAATACACCCGTTACATTCGTGAAACTGAGTGATGATGTAGCCCGAATAGACAAATTTGTATGGGAATGCCCGTGGCTGATGACGATCTGAACCAACACCATCCGTGGAGCCATACGTGGCTTGGCACAGATCGATTTCTTGCTCGCCGTCTCGCCCGACCTGCGGCTCGATTCCTCGCGATTGAAGCCGCTAGCGGCATCTTGCTTCTTGCTGCCACGGTGATTGCGCTGATCTGGGCGAACTCGCCATGGAAGGACTCCTACGCGTCATTTCTCAATGCAGAGATCATTTTCGATGCAGGACCCGTTGGGTTTCAACTGACGCTGCACGAATTTGTCAATGACGCATTGATGGCGTTTTTCTTCTTTGTGGTCGGGCTCGAGATCAAGCGTGAGTTGGTAAAGGGTGAACTCCGCGACCGCAAGGCCGCAGCGTTGCCGATCATTGCTGCTCTTGGCGGAATGATCGTTCCTGCGTTGATCTATTTCGCCTTCAATGCAGGAACAGACGCGTCCCAAGGATGGGGAATTCCGATGGCAACGGATATTGCTTTTGCCGTCGGGGTCGTTGCGTTGTTGGGGAATCGAGTTCCGGTTGCGTTAAAACTCTTCTTGCTCTCTCTTGCTGTCGCAGATGATCTTGGAGCAATCGCAGTTATCGCGATCTTTTATAGCAAGTCAATGAGTTTTGTTTGGTTAGGCGCAGCAATCGCGTTACTCGTTCTTGTTTGGCTGATGCGCCGTCGCCGTATTTGGTACGGCCCGCTGTACCTCGCCATCGGCGTGGTGGTTTGGTACTGCATGTTGAAATCTGGCGTGCACGCAACGGTGGCTGGAGTCGCGATGGGCTTCCTCACTCCTACAGATGCGTTGAGGCCTGATCTCGATTCAGAAGCAATCGCCGATCGACTCGAAAACCAATCGGAATTGAGCGCAGCCGATGTCGCCGCAGCTTCGTTTTTGATTAAAGAGTCGGTACCAGTTGGTGAACGTCTGGTTGACCGCATGCTCCCGTGGACGAGTTACGTCATCATCCCAATCTTTGCGCTTTGCAATGCCGGTATTTTGTTGACTTCAGAATCAGTCCGAGCTGCAGCGGGCTCTGCGGTCACATGGGGAGTAGCACTCGGTCTCGTTGTTGGAAAAACAGTTGGCGTCTTCGGTGCTGCGACGATTGCAATTGCAATTGGGATTGCTCGTCGACCGCGTGGTGCTACCAATCTGCATTTGCTCGGCATCGCAATGGCCGCGGGAGTTGGCTTTACCGTTTCGCTCTTTGTGACCGAACTTGCGTTTACTAATCCGCTTTTCACCGAGGAGGCGAAAGTCGGCGTCTTGGTCGCCTCAGCGGTGGCAGGGCTTTTGGCAGCGTTGGTGCTGAGCCTTGCGGCGAAGCGATCCAGTGCTGCAGAGCTCGCGATTGAAGCTGCGGAAAATGCCGAACTTTTCGATGTGATCCCTGACTCAGCGCTGCTTCCAAAAAGCCCGAAATAGTGGACGAACGAGCGTTGCGGAAATCGCCTCAGGTCGGCTTGGACTCGCCGGAGTCGGTGTAACGCCCGAGTTCGCGGCGAGCCAATTGCATGCGGTGAACCTCGTCCGGCCCATCGGCAAATCGAAGCGTACGCAGGCCAGCCCACATTCCTGCAAGGGGGAAGTCCTGCGAAACACCGCCGCCGCCATGTGCCTGAATCGCGCGATCGACAACAGCGAGTGCAACGTTTGGGGCGATCACTTTGATAGCGGAGATCTCGGTGCGAGCACCCTTGTTGCCGACGGTATCCATCAGCCATGCCGCCTTCATAGTGAGCAGGCGGGCCTGTTCGATTTCGATGCGGGAATCGGCGATCCATTCCTGAATGACGCCTTGTTGGGCAAGTGGCTTACCGAAAGCAACGCGTTCGGTGACTCGGCGACACATGAGTTCAAGCGCGCGTTCAGCCATGCCGATGCACCGCATGCAGTGATGAATGCGGCCAGGACCGAGACGGGCTTGTGCAAGCGCAAAGCCGCTGCCTTCTTCGCCGAGAATGTTGGAAACGGGTACGCGAACATTGTCGAACTTCAACTCACAATGGCCTTCGCGATCGTTGTATCCGAACACCATGAGATCGCGCACAACGGTAAGTCCGGGTGTGTTCATGGGTACGAGCACCATCGATTGCTGCGTGTACGTGGGAGCCGATGGATCAGTTTTTCCCATCACGATTGCCACACGACAATGTGGGTTTGCCGCGCCAGAAATCCACCATTTACGGCCATTTAGAACGTAGTCGTCGCCATCGCGAACGATACTGAGACTGATATTTCGTGCATCGCTTGATGCAACATCGGGCTCGGTCATCGCGAAACAAGATCGGATTTCGCCTTCGAGCAACGGAACCAACCAGCGATCTTTTTGTTCGGGGGTTCCGAATAGCGCAAGGATTTCCATGTTGCCGGTATCGGGTGCAGCTGAGTTCACCGACTCGGGCCCAAGCGGGCTGCGTCCGGTGATTTCTGCGAGCGGTGCGTAGTCAACATTCGAAACTGGATCAGGTGTCCACTCGGTGGTGTGTGGCATGAAGAGGTTCCACAAACCGCGGGCTTTCGCTTCGGCTTTGAGTTCTTCCATCACGTGTGGGTGGAAGTGGGGATCACCTGAAGAGCGCATTTCCTCAGCAAAGACAGGCTCTGCCGGGATCACTTTTTCTTCCATGAATGCGAGCAGACGTTGTTGAAGGTCTGTGGCACGCGGGCTGAGTGCGAAGTCCATTAGGAACCTGCTCTTCCGTAGTCGTCTTCGTAACGGACGATGTCGTCTTCACCAAAGTACGTACCGGTCTGCACTTCAATAAACACCACGGGTGTCGTGCCGTCGTTACGAACTCGGTGTTTTGTGTGGACAGGAATCTCAATCGTGCCGCCAGACTCGACGGAATGGTCCACATCGTTGAGCGTGACGATGGCTGTTCCTTCGACAACGATCCAATGTTCTGAGCGCTTGTCGTGCGATTGATAGGACAACCGCTGTCCAGGTTCGACGGTGATGCGCTTGACCTTGGCGGCGGGGCCGTCGTCGAGGATGACGAACTCACCCCACGGGCGTCGTTCGCCTGATCCGGCCTCGCCGAGGGGTCGAAGGGTGTCGTCGTCTGAGATGGGGTTTTCGCCGGCAGGTGTCACGGGCCGAGTATGGCCGAAATCCCCGTTCAGGGCGGGAAAACAGGGCTGTGGATAAGAAAAATCGGGGACCCCCTTTAGGGGTCCCCGCGACGGTGGTTCGAATGGCTGCGATTGACAGAGGCGCGGGGGTGGTCTCATTGTGTCCCCTCATGGCCGGTCCCCTCGTCATCGTCGAATCGCCCACCAAGGCGAAGAAGATCACCGAATTCCTCCGCGGCGAGGACACCGGTGGCGCGTCACCGACCGTTATCGCATCGGTTGGTCACATTCGTGATCTCGTGTCCAAGGCCAAGGAGCTCCCCGAGGGGAAACAAAAAGAGTGGTGGTCGTACCTGGGCATTGATCCCGATGACGACTTCAAGCCCTATTACAAGGTGTACGACAAAAAGAAAGACACCGTTGCTGAACTTCGTCGTGCATTGAAGAACGCTGATGCGCTGTATCTCGCAACCGATGAGGATCGCGAGGGCGAAGCAATTGCGTGGCATTTGCTCCAGGTGTTGAAGCCGCCGAAGGACATGCCCGTTTACCGAATGGTGTTCCACGAAATCACCGCCCCAGCGATTCGCGAGGCATTTGCCAATCCGCGTGAGCTCGATCAGTTACTCGTTGACGCGCAGGAAACACGTCGGCTTCTTGATCGCCTTGCTGGCTATGACCTTTCTCAGGTTCTGTGGAAGAAGGTGAATCGTGGATTGTCGGCAGGCCGTGTGCAGAGTGTTGCGACACGCCTTGTGGTGGAACGTGAACGCGAAATCATGGCGTTCGTCTCTTCCGACTGGTGGGACATCAAAGGCGTGTTCGCCGCGTCCTCTGAACCGATTCCCTTCGGAGCAAAACTTCTTGAACTCGATGGCGTTCGTATCGCCACAGGAAATGATTTCGATGACGATGGCGATCTGAAGCGCGACGACCGCGTCATCCTCAATGAAGAAACAGTGACTTCCCTCGCCGCAGAACTGCAGTCATCGTCGTTCTCAGTACGAAGTGTTGAGTCCAAGCCCTATCGCAAGCGACCATTCGCCCCGTTCACGACGTCAACGCTGCAACAGGTCGCCGGTCGCCGTCTCAAAGTGTCAGCCAAGCAGGTCATGTCGATGGCCCAGGGCCTTTACCAGCAGGGCTACATCACTTACATGCGAACGGACTCCACCAATCTTTCTGCCGCAGCTGTCGCCGCAGCGAAAGCGGAAATCACCGAGCGGTACGGTGCTTCGGCGATTGAACAAAATCCGCGTACCTGGGGCAAGAAAGCAGCGAATGCGCAAGAAGCGCATGAAGCTATTCGTCCCGCCGGTGATCGATTCCGTCGACCCGAAGAAGTTCGGAATGAAGTTGCCCCCGGCGAATTTCGTCTGTACGAGATCATTTGGCAGCGCACTGTTGCGTCGCAGATGATCGATGCAATTGGTGAAACCGTCACGGTTCGTCTTGGTTCGGTAACGGCGAGTGGCCGAGATGCCGAATTCTCTGCGGCAGGAACGGTTATTACAGAACGCGGTTGGATGCAGGTCGAAGACTGGCGCACCGACGACACCGATTCAGAAAGCGAAGACGACACCGAACGTCGACTGCCGCAGTTGAAGGTCGGCGACGGTCTTGATGCAACAGAAATCTCCCCCGAAGGTCACGCCACCAAACCGCCGGCTCGATTCACTGAAGCGTCGCTTGTCGGAAAGATGGAGGAACTCGGCGTTGGTCGTCCCTCTACCTACGCCTCAATTATGGAAACCATCCAGGGCCGTGGCTATGTATGGAAGAAGGGTTCCGCTCTCGTTCCGAGTTGGAACGCATTCGCAGTGACAACGCTTCTCGAACAGCATTTTGCTGAACTCGTTGACTACGACTTCACCGCAAACCTTGAAGCAATTCTCGATCGAATTTCCAACGGCGACGCGAACAGTGTTGAAACGCTTGCCGAGTTTTATTTCGGACCAATGGTTGATGGTGTGCGCAAAGACGGTCTGCGTGATCTTGTCACCGAACGACTTCCCGAAATCGATGCGGCCGCTATTAATACGTTCTTGTTGGGCGACGATCACAATGGAATGCCCGTCATTGCCAAACCTGGAAAGTTCGGGCCATATGTGCAGCGCGGTGACGACACTGCGTCGGTCCCCGAGAACCTTCCGCCCGCCGATCTCACTGTCGCAGTTGCGCTCGAATTGCTTGCCATGCCGAAGGGCGGCAAGCCCATCGGAGAAGATCCCGAAACCGGCCTGACAGTTTTCGTGATGAGCGGAAAGTTCGGGCCGTATGTGCAGCTGGGAGAAATTGAAGAAGCTCCCGACGAGAAGCCTCGTCGCGCCTCGCTGTTCAAATCGATGGATCCTTACGAGGTGACACTCGAAACCGCACTCGAACTTTTGTCGTTCCCGAAGGTTCTTGGTTCAGATCCCGAAACCGGAAAATCGATTCGTGCGCAGAACGGAAAGTTCGGTCCGTATCTGACCAAGGGCGATGAAGGCGAGGCCGAGAAGCCGGAAACGCGGAGCCTGGATTCTGAAGAGCAGATGCTTGGAGTCACGTTTGAAGACGCACTCGCGCTGTTCGCGGTGCCGCGCCAGTATGGGAAGCGGGCGCCGAAGCCTCCATTGGCGGACCTCGGCATCGACCCAGCCTCAGGCCGTCAAATGTTGATCAAAGACGGAAAGTTTGGGCCCTACGTCACTGATGGCGAGACCAATGCCTCGCTTCGTATTGGCGATGTCCCCGAAACACTGAGTCCCGAGCGCGGGGCAGAGCTTCTTCAGGATCGGCGTGTTTATATCGCCGAAAACGGTGGGCCGGCGGCCAAGAAGGCAGCGAAGAAGTCCGTGAAGAAGGCTGCGGAAAAGAAGTCGACGGGCAAGAAGAGGGCCAAACCTCGGGCCAAGAAACCTGATCCGCTGACCAAGCACACTTTGGGTACCGGGCAGTCGAAGGCAGCCCAGAAGGCGGCCAAGAAGCCCAATGTGGTCAGGTCGGACTCCCAGATCTTCGATCAGGAACGCTGAATACCCTCGAGCGGTGCTCAGGGGTGGCAGGGTCCTCTCCTAGGCTCCACGCATGGCTGTGCATCGCCCCGAACCCCGGGACGAAGCCGATCCCCCCGAGGATGCAACGCCCGTCGAGGCTTCTGGCCCCGACGTTGACGCGACCATGCCGGGCTGGAGTCGCGCCTCGCTCTTCGGCGAGGACACCGAAACCCTCTTTACGAAGGATCCCTCGGATCGACCAGGCTTCCACGTTCGTCTTTTTGGTAGCCACGAGTTTTTCCGACTTTGGCTCGTGCAAGTTGTCTCCGCTACGGGCGATTGGTTGGGCTTCTCGGCAATCATCCTTTTAGCGGCCACCATTGGCGGCGGCGCTGGCGCTGGTGCAATTTCACTCGTCATGGCCGCGCGCATCGTGCCTGGGTTTTTCTTCGGACCACTAGCGGGCGTGCTTGTTGATCGTTGGGACCGCAAGAAGGTGATGGTCAGTTGCGATATTGGACGAGCAGTTGTGATGGCGCTGCTTCCGTTCGTCAGCGATGTCATTGGACTCGTACTGGCGTCGCTCGTACTTGAAGTTCTCACGTTGTTGTGGGGTCCCGCGAAGGATTCGGAAGTTCCGAACTTGGTTCCTCCGGAACACTTAACGACAGCGAACTCGTTGTCGCTTGCTGCGGCCTACGGAACCTTTCCGTTCGCATCGTTGCTGTTTGCACTTCTGGCCGGATTGTCAGTGTGGATTGGCCGAGTTCCTGGACTTGGGTGGCTCGAGACTAATCAGATGGCATTCGCGTTTTATGCCGATGCACTCACGTTCGTTTTTTCGGCGTGGATGATTAGCCGACTCACATTCCCTAAACGGGAGCGGCGCGTCCGAACGACAGCCGATGATGAACGACGCGTCGATATCAAAGCCACACTGAAAGAACTTCGTGAGGGCTGGAACGAAATTTGGAAGAACCACACCGTTCGCGCCGTGAATCTTGGACTTGCTACTGGACTTATCGGTGGCGGCATGCTTATTCCGCTCGGCGCAGTGTTTTCGACCGAAGTTCTCGATGCCGGTGCGGCAGGCTACGGACTGTTCACCACAGCGCTTGGCTTTGGTGTCGCGATCGGCGTTGTTGGAGTGTCGGTATTCCAGAAGCGATTGCCTCAAACCACAACATTCACCGCCGCGCTCTTTGTTGCGGGAATAGCGTTGTTCTGCGCTGCCTCATCTTCGTCGTTGTGGGCTGCGGTGATCTTTGTTGGACTGATGGGGATTGCTGTCGGGCCGGTTTACGTTCTCGGTTTCGCAATGCTCCAACAAGAAGTCGCTGATGATCTTCGCGGTCGTGTCTTCAGTTCACTCAACACTCTTGTTCGCATGTGCGTGCTTATTGCGATGGTTGCTGGCCCACTACTTGCAGCAATTCTTGGACGTATGGCATCAACCTTGATTAACAATCGCATCGACGTCGCTGGAAAAACGGTGGAACTCCCAGGCGTTCGACTTGCGTTGTGGCTTGCTGCACTGATCATTATCGCAGCGGGTTTCGTAGCAGGGGCTTCGTTGCGTGCAGGGCAGCGAACGAAGCGTGCTGGCGAATCCGATCATCCATCTCGGCCCAATCCCCCGGATCCACTGCCGCTTGATTTCACTCCGATCGATCTGCGCCCGGCCGGCCCCGTACCTGAACCTCACCGCGACGACGAAGCTTCCGGAGAACCGATATGACTCGCGGAATATTCATTGCGTTTGAAGGTGGCGAGGCCTGCGGAAAATCGACGCAGTCGCAACGTTTAGCAACAGCGATCGATGCAGTGCTCACTCGCGAACCAGGTGGAACAGTGATCGGCGCACGATTACGTGCCGTTCTTCTCGATCCGCAAACAGTCAACCTTTCTGATCGCGCTGAAGCACTTCTCATGGCTGCCGATCGCGCGCAGCACGTAGCGGAAGTTGTAGAGCCGGCTTTGCTATCGGGACGTCACGTGGTCTCTGATCGGTTTGCGGGTTCATCGATCGCCTACCAAGGCCATGGTCGTGGACTCCCGGTGAGCGAAATTCGCAACCTCTCGCTGTGGGCGACGGGTGGCGTATGGCCCGACCTCATCGTTCTTCTCGATGTACCCGAGGCCGAAGCCGATATTCGTCTCGGTTCCTCCCGCGATCGGATGGAGTCAGAACCGGCGTCGTTCCATGCGGCAGTGATCGAAGGTTTCCGATCCCAAGCGGCGGCCGAACCAGATCGTTGGGTGGTCATCGATGGCACCCCTTCGATCGAAGAGGTTTCCGCTGCGGTGTTCGCTGTCGTCGCTGAGCGGCTACAACTGCCTCTGTGACATCACGTACCGACTACCCGCCGCTGTCGGCGGAACTCGCTGGAATTGAACTCTGGGCCAATGTCGTCGGCCAGGACGATGCGATTGGCGAACTTCGTGCTGCAGTCAATGCACCAGTGCACGCGTACATGCTGGTTGGTCCGCGCGGAAGTGGAAAGCGTGAACTCGCGCGAGCCTTTGCTGCTGCGTTGGTAAGTCGTGATCGCACGGGCGACGATGCTCTGCGGCAAGCGCGGATGGCATTGATGCAAAATCATTCCGACATCACCGAGTTCGAACGAGTTGGTGCATCGATTTCTGCCGAGCAGGCCGACGCGATCATTGCGACCGCGGCGCGTTCGTCTATCGAGAACGGTCCGAAGGTTCTCATTCTTGACGAGTTCCATCTTGTGACAACCGCTGCTCCAAAGTTATTAAAGACCATTGAAGAACCGCCCGCCGGAACGGTGTTCGTGGTTCTCGCCGACGATGTTCCGAATGATCTCGTCACAATTGCGAGCCGATGTGTACGCATCGACCTTGCAACGATCACTGATGACGTGGTTACCGAGCGATTGATCGCCGAAGGCGTCGCGCCTGACCGTGCCGCTGAAGCGGCAGCCGCTGCGGTCGGAGATCTCCGACGCGCGCGGTTGTTGGCAACCGATGACCGGCTTTCGTTGCGGCGTGCTGCGTGGCGCGCTGTTCCTGATCGCCTCGATGGCACGGGCGCACGCGCAATTGAAACGGTCGATGACCTGTTGGCGATGATCGAAGACGCCATGGCTCCATTGGCCGACTCCCATGCCGCGGAAGTTGCCGAGTTCGCCGAACTCGTGGCTGCTCGAGGCGAACGCGGGTCGGGCCGCAAGCAGTTCGAAGATCGCCATAAACGCGAAGTCCGTCGATACCGAACTGATGAAATTCGTGCCGGTCTTACGGAACTTTCGCGGCGCTACCGCGATGATCTCGCGGCTTCACCGCGGCCAGCTGAGATTGCTGCTGCAATCGATGACATTGCGGCCCTAGCGACCAATCTGGTGAGGAACCCCAACGAGCGACTGCAGTTGGTGGCGCTCTTTACGAAACTTGGCCGACCCCACCATTGAGTCCACTTCCATCGAGCCCACTTCGCCGAGTGGGTCGTTTCCGACCCGGCGGCTAACCTCATCGCTTCCCGCCCGGGTAGCTCAGACGGCAGAGCAGCTCACTCGTAATGAGCAGGTCAGGAGTTCGATTCTCCTCTCGGGCTCTGATGGCCGATCAACAAGCGTTTGCCGAGCAGGCAATGGAGTACATGCCGCAGTTGTATTCCACCGCGCTACGAATGACGCATAACGCGTCCGATGCCGAAGATCTTGTTCAAGAGACCTACCTCAAGGCCTACAAAGGTTTCGCAGGTTTTGAGCAAGGTACGAATTTGCGGGCCTGGATGTTCCGCATCCTGACCAATACCTACATCAACTCGTATCGGTCGAAGAAGCGCCGTCCCGAAGAAATAGAACTCGACGATGTCGAAGATTTCTACCTGTACCGCCGGATGGGTGGACTTGAAGCCGTTCGTGCCTCTCGCAGTGCCGAGGATGAACTTATGGACTTGTTCTCCGATGCCGAGGTGCAGAGTGCAATCGATGCGCTGCCAGAGTCCTATCGTCTCGCGATATTGCTAAGCGACGTCGAGGGGCTTTCGTACAAGGAAATTGCCGAAGATCTTGATATTCCGATCGGTACCGTCATGAGCCGGCTTCATCGTGGAAGAAAAGCACTCCAGAAGCGGTTACATGACTATGCCCTTGAGCGGGGACTGACCGATGCCATTCCTGAAGCCTCCTTGGAAGCGCCATGACCCACGACCCCAACTCCCCGTCCGGCGTTCCATTTGCCGTCACCCCCGACTGCGAAAAGGTGATGGCCGAGGTCGACAGCTTTCTTGACCAGGAGCTCACCGACGCCTTGCGGGCGAGCATCGCGGCTCATCTTGAGTCCTGCAGTCCCTGCTTCGAGGTGTTTGATTTCGAGGCGGAACTTCGGATGGTGATCTCGACCAAGACCCATACCGTGGAGTTTCCCAACACGCTTCGTATCCGGATCGAAGAGAAACTGACCTATCTCCGGATCCAAGGATCTGGGGGGACGGAGTCCGGTGGTGGCGGAGAGCCTCGCCGAGAGGCATAGAATTAGACCTATGAATCTTCTGTTCGCGCAGGTATGGGCATTTTGGATTGCGCCGGTTCTGGTCGCCTCGGCAATCGGGGTCTTGGCAGTAATGATCGGCCTTTATTTGAAGCTGGTCGTCGCTCCCCGCTATCCCAAGCGCTGAGCTTGTGGCCGCAGCGGTCGATTGGGGAGTAGCCGAACGGGTTGCGATCCGCACATCAAAGAAGGATCCCTTCGCCGCCAGTTATCACTATCAATCGCTGCAACCTGATTTCGATCGTTTAACGGCGATCGCTGAAGAGTTGGTTGCACAAGAAACGGGACTTCGATCACTCGCTGGTACTGCGCGCGCTCGAGTCACCGATCGACCGGGCTGGATCCGCGCCAACCTCGCCTCGTTCCAACGTTTGTTGGCGCCGATGCTCGAAAAGTTCGGCGATCGTGTTTCGTCGAGTCGCGTTGCGCCACTGACTGCTCGAATTGCTGGTGCTGAACTCGGAGTGGTCCTCGGTTGGATGTCGGCGCGGGTGTTGGGTCAGTACGACTTACTCGTGATCGAAGAAGAGAATCCGCAAGACCAGGACATCGTTTATTACGTGGGTCCAAACGTTCTTGCGCTCGAAAAACAGTTTGCGTTTCCGCCCGAAGAGTTCCGCATGTGGCTTGCGTTGCACGAGGTCACACATCGCGCGCAATTCACGGGCGTGCCGTGGCTCCGAGAACATTTCCTCGGACTCGTTCACGAAACAATGAACACCATCGACCCCGACCCAGCTCGTGTGAGCGAGACCATCGCTCGGGTCACTGCTGCAATTCGTGCCGGACAGAAACCACTTGCCGATGGCGGATTGGTCAATCTGATCGCTAGTCCTGAACAACGGGCAGTTCTCGATCAGGTGAGCGGCATGATGAGTCTTCTCGAAGGACACGGTGACATCACGATGGATCGTGCCGGGCACGACCTGGTTCCGAGCGCCGATCGCTTCTCGAAGGTTTTGCGCGAGCGACGAGAATCGGCGCGCGGCATGGCGAAAGTTTTTCAGCAGTTGATTGGTCTGCAAGCCAAGTTGGCGCAGTATGCCCAGGGAGAAGCGTTCATCACTGAAGTTGAACGCGCGGGCGGCCACCCGTTGTTGTCTCGTGCATGGGAAGGTCCAGAGAATCTTCCGAGCATCAGCGAGATTCGCGAACCGCGTTTATGGATCGACCGCATGGCTGCTCCACTTCCGGTTGCTGGCTGAACTCGATTGTTCGTCGTGAGTTCTCTCGCTGAACGTCACGAGGAATTGCTGGCTCGTTGCACGTTCCCGCCAGCGGGCTCTCCATTGGTCTGTGGTGTGTCAGGCGGCGCTGACTCGATGGCCCTGTTGGTTTTGGCTGTCGCCGCAGGCTGTGCTGTCACGGCGGTTCATGTCGATCACGGGTTGCGTGCTGGCTCGCATGAGGAGGCCGATCGTGTCCGATCGGTTGCCGATGATCTTGGCGCGTCGTTCCGGGCTGAATCAGTGATGGTGGATGCGGGCGCCAATCTTGAAGCTCGGGCTCGAACCGCTCGCCACGAAGTGCTGGGGCCCGACGCTGCTCTTGGTCACACTGCGGATGATCGGGCCGAAACAATGATCGTGAATCTGTTGCGCGGTGCAGGCCCTGACGGGCTGGCCTCGATCCGCCCGGGTGTCCGTCATCCGATTTTGGATCTGCGGCGATCGGAAACAGAACAGGTTTGTGAACGTGAGGGGATCAAACCTTTCTTTGACCCCAGTAATAACGATCCGGCGTTCGTTCGCAATCGTGTTCGGCACGAAGTACTTCCGTTGCTCGCCGAGATTGCTGGCCGCGACCCGGTTCCGATTCTCGATCGCCAGGCCGATGTGTTCGCGTCGGTTGCTGATCATTTGCGTTTCGAAGCGACTGCGCTTGACCCAACTGATGCGCGGACTCTTCGCAATGCACCCGAAGCGATTGCTCGCGTCGCTCTCCGAGAGTGGCTCCGAGAAGGCGCAGAAGAGCGACATCCGCCTGACGCAGCAACGATTGATCGCGTCATGGCCGTCGTAAAGGGCGAGGCCACCGCGACCGACGTGGGTGGAAATCGTCGCGTCGAACGAACCGCGGGTCGGTTGCGAATCGTGGCGGCACCGAAAGTCTGAGGACTGCACTACATTCGCCGCGTGACCCAAAGCGCGTCTGGAAATGACCACCCGCATCCCGATGTTGATCCCCATCTGGGCCAGATCCTCGTCGGCCACGAAGCCATTCAGCAGCGCATTGTTGAATTAGGCGAAGAGATCACGGCCGATTACGCCGGCCGCGCACCGTTGCTGATTGCGGTTCTCAAAGGTGCGGTCATGTTTATGGCCGACATCGCTCGCGCAATCGCGTTACCCGTCGAACTCGACTTCATGGCGGTGTCTTCTTACGGCACAGCAACGAAGACCAGTGGCGTGGTCCGGATCGTGAAAGATCTCGACGTCGACCTCACTGGGCGCGATGTCATCATTGTCGAGGACATCGTCGATAGCGGTCTCACGCTGAACTACCTCCGAAAGAATTTGGCGGCGCGACATCCCGCCAGCCTCGAGGTCTGTGCCCTTCTGCTCAAAGAAGGCATGCAGAAAGTTGAACCCGATCTTCGCTACGTAGGTTTCCGACTTCCCGATGAGTTTGTCGTCGGTTATGGCCTCGATGTGGCGGAGCGCTATCGGAATCTCGACGATCTTCGGGTCTTTGTTGGCCCGGAAAGTGGTCACTGAGGTCGTTAAATCCAGTGGGAATCGGTACGATCCTCGCACGAATGAACGTTTCTGTTCTCGTCCCCTCACTAGGAGACCGTGATGGACCCCGTTGATCTTCCCCGTATCTCAGCTGCCGTGAAAGAGATCCTCATCGCAATTGGTGAGAATCCTGACCGCGATGGCCTGCAGGACACACCCGATCGTGTTGCGCGCATGTACGCCGAGGTTTTTGCTGGTCTTCGTGATGATCCCCGCAGCCACCTTCAGGTCATGTTCGAAGCGAATCATGACGAGATGGTCATGGTTCGCGACATCGCACTCACTTCGATGTGCGAACACCACCTGGTTCCGTTCATGGGTAAAGCCCATGTTGCCTATATCCCCGGCACCGATGGTCGGGTGACTGGTCTTTCAAAAATCGCTCGCCTTGTCGACGCCTACGCCAAACGCCCGCAGGTGCAAGAGCGTCTGACCGCGCAGATTGCCGACGAACTCGAAACCACGTTGCAACCGCGAGGCGTGCTCGTTGTCATCGAAGCAGAGCATTTGTGCATGTCGATGCGTGGAGTTCGCAAGCCTGGTTCAAGCACGGTGACCTCAGCGGTGCGTGGATTGTTCCGTGAAAGCGCTGCGACCCGAGTTGAAGCGATGCGATTCATCGCTCGCGACTAAACGTGGCCGACGTCAAACCTCGGCTCGGAGTCGGAACTCCGACATCAATCCCATTGGTCATGGGGATTGTCAACGTCACCCCCGATTCATTTAGTGATGGTGGGAAGTTTCTCGACCCCGAAGTCGCAATTGCACATGGCCTGACGCTGGTCGATGAAGGCGCCTCAGTCCTTGACATAGGTGGAGAGTCAACTCGTCCCGGTGCTGCTCCAGTCGATATCGAAACGGAACTCGCTCGAGTCATTCCGGTGATCGAAGGTCTCGCCGGTCGTTGTCGAATCAGTATCGATACCCGCAAAGCCGAGGTGGCAAAGGCTGCGGTGGCTGCCGGAGCGACGCTCATCAACGATGTGTCGGCATCACTTTGGCCCGTTGCGGCGGAACTAGGTGTGGGGTGGATCGCCATGCATATGCAGGGCGAGCCGGGCACTATGCAGGCCGATCCTCACTACGACGACGTCGTTGCCGAGGTGTGTGCGTTCCTTCGCGAGCGCGCAATGGCTGCTTCAGAGGCCGGAGTAAAAGAAATTTGGGTCGATCCTGGGTTTGGGTTTGGGAAGACCGATTCGCACAATCTGGCCCTGCTCGCGCACCTCGATCGCATCGTTGAAATGGGTTGGCCGGTTGTCGTAGGGACAAGCAGAAAAGCCATGCTGGGAAGGCTCCTTGCGACATCTGACGGTTCCAACGAACTGGTTCCAGCCGACGATCGTCTTGCCGGATCGATCGCGACGGAAGTCTGGGCCATGCACGCCGGAGCGAGCATGATTCGCGCTCACGACGTCAGAAGCGCCATCCAAGCGGCCAAAGTCGTGGCAGCATGAACGCCGTGGCCAGTAAAGGGAAATGGGCGCAGGGAATCCGACCCCGCAACTTTCATTGGGTGATCGCTGAGCGACTCGCCCTCTGTGAGCGACCCGGTGGCTATGGAGCGAATCATCGAAAGGTTCGCCGCCAAGAGGAAATCATCTGGGTCCGTGAACAGGGATTCACCTGTGTGATCTCGACGATCACGGCTCCCCTCAATCTCCACAACTACGACGAACTTGGTGTCACTTGGCGCCACCGCCCCGTCCCCGAAGATGATCTCGGTCTTTTCGAATCGGCATTCTTCGCGGAATTGCGAACCCTGCTCGAGCGCGGTGAACGGATCCTCATCCACGCCGAAGAACTCAGCGATCGCGTGTGTGGTCTGATCGCCGGGTACTTGCTCTGGAACGGCCTAGTCGAGAGCCCGCCGCGTGTTGTTACCGTGATCGAACAGTTGACGCAGCGCCAACTCGGCCCCATTGGTCGTGAGTTGGTTGCCATTTCACTGACGATCCCCCCGCCTGCCTGAACCGGAGCGCTGCCCAATGGCCCCGACTGATCGAATTGAACTTCGCCAACTTGTGGTGACCGGTATTTGTGGCGCGCTTCCTGAAGAGCGTGAACGGGCGCAGCCACTTGAAGTCGACCTCGACGTCGTTGCTGACCTTTCTGTGGCGGGTACATCAGACAATCTTGCTGACACGCTTGATTACGGAGCTATCACTGCATCAGTCGAGAGCGTGATTCTCAACGGCACCCCGCAGTTACTTGAACACCTCGCCCAGAACATTGCCGATGCAGTGCTCACCGATCCTCGAGCATTGTCCGTCACAGTTTCTGTGCGGAAGTTGCGCCCACCAGTGCCGCAGGCCCTGGCCACTTCGGGCGTCACCATCACTCGGGGACGCTGAATGTCACGTGCCTTCTTGAGCCTCGGCTCAAACATCGGTGATTCGTGGTCGCTTTTGCGTGAAGCGGTGAATTCACTCGATTCAGTTGTTGCGGTGTCACCGGTCTATCGCACCGATCCCGTGGGCGGACCAGAGCAAGATCCATTTCTTAACATCGTGATTGAACTCGACACCGATTTGAGTGCACGCGAATTGTTGGGCGTTTGTCATCGTCTCGAATCGGCGGCAAACCGGGTGCGCACCATTCGGTGGGGCCCGCGCACGCTCGATGTCGACATCATCTGGATCGAAGGCGTCACAATTTCCGAACCCGATCTCGAGGTTCCTCATCCGCGCATGCAATCGCGTCGTTTCGTAATGGCGCCGCTTGCCGATCTTGCTCCTGATGTAGCCGGACCTGATTGGGCCGATCGGGCCGAGGGTCACGTGCATCGCGTTGGACCAATCGACGCCGAACCAGGATGACCACGAACAGTTCGGTCCGAATCATTGGGCCGGGCCGTGCGGGTGGAGCGCTGGCAATTGCTTTGGCACGGGTTGGATGGACGGTGGTTGCTCCCGTTCAACGCGGTGAGTCGCTGTCGGCGGCAGCAAGCGGGGTTGATCTTTTGGTCATTGCGACTCCCGACGGCGTCATCGCCGATATCGCACGCGAGATCACGCCCGATCCAACAACCGTTGTTGTCCATCTTTCTGGCGCCCTTGGCCTTGAAGCGTTAGCAACACATCCGCAACGTGCATCACTGCACCCGCTGACGTCAATGCCCACTCCGGAAGCCGGAGCCGAACGATTAGTAGGCGGGGCATGGTTCGCTATCGATGCGAATACAGTTGCCGCGCAGACGTGCATGGAATCGCTTGTCTCGTCACTCGCCGGTCGATCATTTGTTGTTGACGATGAACATCGAGTTGCGTACCACGCGGCTGCAGCAATTGCATCGAATCACGTTGTCGCCCTACTTGGTTCCGCGGAACGTGTAGCCCGTTCTGCTGGCGTACCGATCGAGGCGTATTTAGAACTCGTTCGTGCGACGATCGACAACATCGAAGATCTTGGGATCATTGATGCGTTGACGGGTCCCGTGGCACGTGGCGACTGGGAAACTGTTGCTAGGCATCGAGATGCGATCGACCCTTCCGAACTTGCGTTGTACGACGCATTGGTGGACGCCGCTCGTCGCGTGGTGGACTCGCGCCAATCAACGAGCGATGAATCGACGCCACCAATTCCTGGAACGGAAAACTGATGCAGGTCCTTTCCACAAAATCAGAGTTTCGCGAGCACCTCGAAACGGTGCGCGCTCTCGGGCGTACGGTTGGATTGGTGCCAACCATGGGCGCACTGCATGAAGGGCACTTATCGCTCCTTCGTGCTGCCGCAAACGATTGCGACGTCGTCGCGCTCACGATTTTTGTCAACCCGCTGCAGTTCGGTGCAGGTGAAGACCTCGATGCCTACCCGCGTCCGCTTGAGCGCGATCTCGAACTCGCCGAAGCGGCCGGAGCCGATGTTGTCTTCACGCCAACGACCAGCGAGATGTATCCCGAACCGACGCTTACGAACGTTCATGTCGATCGGCTTACTTCCTCAATGGAAGGAGCGAGTCGTCCCACGCACTTCGATGGTGTCACCACCGTCGTCACGAAGTTGTTCAACATCGCCGGTCCTTGTCGGGCGTATTTCGGCGAGAAGGACTTTCAGCAGCTCGCAGTCGTTCGCCGAATGGCGGCCGATCTTGATCAGCCGGTGGAAATCGTGGGTTGTCCCATCGTGCGCGAAACCGATGGCCTAGCCATGTCGAGTCGGAATGTTTACCTGTCGTCAACCGAACGCGAAGCGGCAACGGTCATCAGCCGAGCGCTTCGTGCCGGGGCCGCCATGATCGAAGCGGGGGAGAGTGATCCGTCGGTTATCGAAGCACATATGGCCTCAATCATCGAAGCCGAACCGCTTGCCGCCCTCGATTACGCCGCCGTGGTGAATCCCGAGTCATTGCTCACTCCCGATCGATTGGTGAGTGGAACCACGGTGCGGTTGTTGACGGTGGCGCAGGTCGGAACGCCACGATTACTCGACAACCTGGGTGTCGACGTACCGTAGGAAGCCTTACCCGCACGGTGACCGCACGCGGCGCCAAGCTGAAGGAGAAGACGATGCATCGTCGAATGATGAAATCAAAGATCCATCGCGCTTGTATTACTGACGCCAATCTCCATTACGTGGGTTCCATCACGCTCGATACGGAATTGATGGAGCGGGCTGACATTCGCGAATGGGAGCAGGTGCAGGTCGTAGATATCGATAACGGTGCTCGGTTCGAGACCTACGCGATCCCTGGTGGTCCGGGCACGGTATGTCTCAACGGCGCCGCAGCACGTTTAGTACAGCCTGGTGACCGCATCATCGTGATCACCTACGCCGACTATGACGAGACCGAACTCGAGGACTACGTCCCTCGTGTTGTGCATGTCGACGGCGCCAACCGCATCATTGATGAATTCGAGGCCGTGACCATCGCTGCTCAAGAATTTCCTGTTCGATTCCGAGCCTGACCCAGTTCTTCGGTCAGACTGCAGACCTGTGACTGCCGAGCTCGATCTTCTTGTTGTCGGTTCTGGCGTTGCCGGACTTTCGGCCGCTGTGCGAGCCGCGGCCCGGGACGGTGTTCGCGTCGGTGTGCTCACCAAGGGTCCGCTTGAGCAGTCGACGACCAGATGGGCTCAAGGTGGTGTGGCTGCTGTTCTTGGTGGCGATCCCGATTCCACCGATCTGCATCTTGCTGACACGCTCGCTGCCGGGGCTGGGCTTTGTGATGTTGATGCGGTGCGCATCCTCGTTGAAGAAGGTCCAGTTCGGGTTCGTGATCTGGTTTCACTCGGGGCACGATTCGATCGCGACGCGGAAGGTCAGTTCGAATTAGCCCGCGAAGGTGGTCACTCACTGCCGCGAATTGTTCACGCCGGTGGTGTTGCTACTGGGGCCGAAATCGAACGAGCGCTGGTCGTTGCTGTGCGAAGTGAAGCAACGGAAATTCATGAGCATGCATTTGCTCTCAACCTTGTGGTTGAAAACGGTCGATGCGTTGGTGTTCGTGCGGCGCTAGCCGATGGAACCGTTGGCGTTGTTCGCGCCAGAAATGTTTTGCTGGCATCAGGCGGAGCCGGGCAGATCTTTTCTGTGACGACGAATCCACTTGAGGCGACGGGTGACGGCATCGCTATGGCGCTGCGCGCTGGTGCTGCGGTAGCCGATGTCGAGTTTGTGCAGTTCCATCCGACAGCGCTTCACCATGAGCGCATGCCACGCCCTTTACTCTCTGAAGCATTGCGTGGCCACGGCGGCCTCATTCGTGACATTAATGGCGAGCGATTCGTCGATGAAATGCTCCCGCGTGATCAGGTGAGTCGAGCGATGGTTCGCCGCATGATCGAACTTCATACCGATCACTGCTTGCTTGATGTGACTGGTCTTGAACAATTCGATGTTCGATTTCCGACCATCGCCGCGATGCTTTCCGGACTCAAGTTCGATCCGTCACAAGATCTTCTTCCGATTGCTCCAGCAGCGCATTACCTGTGCGGTGGCGTTCTCACCGATCTCAACGGCGCGACGAGCATTCCGGGTCTGTGGGCTGCTGGTGAAGTTGCGTGTTCAGGTGTGCACGGCGCGAATCGACTGGCCTCAAACTCATTACTCGAGGGAATGGTGTTTGGGGCTCGCGTTGTTGAAGCCATTGAACTGGGTATCGATGCTCCGGAACTGACGGGCGCTATGCGCGCGCTTGATGGCGATGGCGGCCGTCGCATTGAGGGATGGTGCGCGCCTGAGTCATTGTCTTCAACGGTCGAAGGCAATGCCGACGCACTTGCGACTGCCCGTGATGACATGCAATGGGCAATGACTGTTGGCGCCGGAGTCGTGCGAGATTCAAGTTCGCTCACAGCGACGGCGACAAAGGTCGAGCATGCCCGCACTCTTGCCAATGCCACTGGTGTCGCCGCGTGGGAACTGGCAAACCTGACCGCAGTGGCCACCGCTCTCCTCGTTGCGGCTGAAGCTCGCACGGAAAGTCGTGGTGCGCATACCCGTGACGATTACCCGTCACTGGACCCGAATTTGGCTCTGCGATTGGTGATCGTCTGACCGGTTCGCTCTGGTCGGGCTCGGCAGGGCAGGCTTTCGGAATGTCAGATCTGCTTCAGCCGCCCCGAGTCGTTGTTGTCGACGCGGTCGAACGTGCCCTTGCCGAGGATCTCACGCCCCTCGGTGACCTCACTTCTGCACTCCTTCCCCAAGATTTGGTTGCCACCGCGCGCTTCGTCGCTCGCAGCAATGGCGTGATTGCTGGTCGGCTTTGTGCGGCGGAAACATTCGCGCAGGTTGATCCAACCGTGGTTCTCCAATGGTCAGTCACTGATGGTGACATCGTGAGCCCTGGTTCAGTGATTGCAGCGGCAACTGGTCGGTTGGCTTCGATCCTGACAGCGGAACGAACAGCACTGAACTTTCTCGGACACCTTTCGGGCATTGCGACACGAACAAGCGAGTACGTCGCTGAAGCAGCAAAAGGCGGCAGCGCGTATGTGTGGGATACACGAAAGACCACGCCTGGATTGCGAGTTCTCGAGAAGGCTGCAGTTCGCGCCGGAGGGGGACGTAACCATCGCGGCAATCTCTCCGACTGGATCCTTCTGAAAGATAACCACATCGCGTTGTTTGGCATCACCGATGCAGTTGCCCGTTCTCGTTCGATGTGGCCAGCACGAACCGTTCATGTTGAATGCGACACGATTGAGCAAGTTCACGAAGCACTCGGGGCGGGCGCAGACGCATTGTTGCTCGACAACATGACGACTGACATGATCCGTGAATGTGTGGCAGTCGCTTCTGCTTCGCATCGCCGTCCGTTGCTCGAAGCGTCGGGCGGGATCACTCTTGAAACGATCGCGTCGTACAGCGCCGCGGGTGTCGATTGCATTTCGGTGGGTGGACTTACGAATTCTGCTGCGGTGCTCGACATTGGACTCGACATCGACCCGGCATGACGGAGGAACAACGGATGCTTCTCGCTGTTGATGCAGGAAACACACAAACGGTTGTAGGTCTCTACGATCTCGATGGTGGAACCGCAGCCGGGCGTCGTCCAGAAGCGGGCCTTCTTGACCATTGGCGGATCTCTACCGCTGCCGATCGCACCGGCGATGAGTACGCGGTCATGTTGCAGGGCTTCCTTGCTCTCCGGCGTAACAGTTTTTCGGATATCGATGGGATTGTTATTTCCTCTGGTGTTCCGCAAGTAACTGCCACGTTGCGTCAGGTCACTGCGCGTCACTTGGATTTTGAGCCAATCGTCATTGGTCCCGGCGTTCGCTCCGGTATCCGCATTGACTACGACAACCCTAAAGAGGTCGGTGCTGATCGCATCGCGAATGCTGTTGGCGCGTACGACCTTTACGGTGGGCCGACGATCATTGCTGATTTCGGAACGGCAACAACATGCGATGCCGTTTCTGAAGACGGGGTCTACCTCGGTGGCGCGATTGCCCCTGGCATCGAAATCTCAATGGATGCGTTAGTTGGCCGGGCATCGGCATTGCGAGCCGTGGAACTGACCGCACCGCGCAACGTTCTGGGAAAGTCCACGGTGGAATCGATTCAGTCGGGCGCTGTTTACGGGTTCGCCGCACAGGTCGACGGTTTATGTGACCTGATCGAAGCGGAACTCGGAACATGCACGGTGATTTCCACCGGGGGACTAGCGGAAACGATCACGCCGTTCTCAAAACGCATTCAACACACCGAACCGTGGTTGACGCTTCACGGTCTTCGGTTGATTTACGAAAAGAACGTCTGAGGCTTCGCTTCGCTGGTTAGGCCGCAGAGCGAACAGTGCCGAGCAAATGTTCAGCAGCGGCTTCGAGAGCAGTGACTGCTTCGGTGCCCGCGTACGGAGCCAGTGCACGCTGGCCCGCTTCAACATAGGAACGAGCGGTGTCGAGCGAGTCTTTGACCGACAGTGATGAACGCAACAGCGTGCGAGCACGACCAAGCGTGTCGGGATCTTCGACCGGTTCGATGGAACCGTCTGTGGGCGCCAGTTTCACCAGTAGCGAGCGAAGCTCATCGGCTTCGGTGCCGCCAGCAGCAAGTGTGCGAATCACCGGCAAGGTGTAGGTGCCTTCAACGAGGTCATGGCCTGCAGGTTTGCCCAGTTCTTCATCGGTGGAAGTGACATCGAGAAGGTCGTCGACGATCTGGAATGCCATGCCGAACGAATTTCCGAATGTGGTGAGCGCATCGATCTGAGGGCGAGGAAGATTGGCGACAATTCCACCGACCCGACATGCCGTGCCGAGCAGTGATGCGGTCTTGCCATCGATAGAGCGCAGGTAAGCGTCTTCGGTGCGGTCCATGCTGAACGCGTGTTGCAGTTCAAGTATTTGGCCCTCGCACAGTTTGGCGATGGTTGCAGCGAGCAATCCGGCAACTTCGGTTCCGAGCGAGGCAGCAATCTCAGAAGCTTTTGCCAGCAAGTAGTCGCCAGCAAGGATGGCCTTGAGGTTGCCCCAACGAGCGTTGACACTTTCGACGGTGCGACGGGTCGTGGCATCGTCCATAACATCGTCGTGATAGAGCGATCCGAGGTGGACCAGCTCAACTGACACAGCACCCATGATGACCTCGGGGGTGGCGGCGCCCATTTCGGTGGCTGAGGTTGCTGCCGAAGTGACGCAGAAGGCAGGACGAACGCGTTTGCCGCCGGCGAGAATTAAATGGCTAGCGACTTCGGTCAGAAACGGGTCTTCGGTAACCACCGAGGCCTGCAGCGCATTTTCAACCCGGGCAAGGTCAGCCTGAAGAACGGGCAACTGGAGGAGGGGCGAGGCGCTTGCCATGGCGCCACGTTAGGCCCGCGGCCGGTTCGGACCTCAACCGGGCGGACAGGTTCAGAACGCCTTGTGACAAAGGCACGGCGAAGGTGGTTTTCCGACGAGGCGATCTCGGAGGTGATGGGTACACTCACGTCACGTAACCCCGTCTGGGAAGCAGGTCACAAAGTGTTTGAACGGTTCACCGATAGGGCCCGCAGGGTCGTCGTGCTCGCACAAGAAGAAGCGCGACTCCTGAACCACAACTACATCGGCACTGAGCACATCTTGCTCGGGCTGATCCACGAGGGTGAAGGCGTTGCCGCCAAGGCCCTCGAGTCCTTGGGCATTTCGCTCGAGGCTGTGCGTTCGCAGGTCGAAGAAATCATCGGTCAGGGCGGCTCATCGCCGAGCGGTCACATCCCGTTCACGCCGCGTGCCAAGAAGGTTCTCGAACTCTCGCTGCGTGAAGCACTGCAGCTTGGCCATAACTACATCGGCACCGAACACATTCTCCTTGGTCTCATCCGTGAAGGCGAAGGCGTTGCTGCTCAGGTGCTCGTCAAACTTGGCGCCGATCTTTCTCGAGTTCGCCAGCAAGTCATTCAGTTGCTTTCTGGTTATTCCGGTCCTGGTCCGCAACAGGGCGAAAAGGCCGGAGCTGCCACTGGCGGTTCGAGCGAAGCGTCACCTAGCGGTTCCGCAGTCCTCGATCAGTTCGGTCGTAATCTCACCCAACTCGCTCGTGAAAAGAAACTCGATCCGGTTATCGGTCGTGCGCGCGAAACCGAACGCGTCATGCAGGTCCTCAGCCGTCGTACCAAGAACAACCCTGTTCTTATCGGCGAGCCCGGCGTTGGCAAGACCGCAATCGTCGAAGGACTTGCTCAAGCAATCGCGTCTGACCAAGTTCCGGAAACGTTGCACGGCAAGCAGCTCTACACGCTCGATCTCGGCGCGCTTGTTGCTGGCTCGCGTTACCGCGGCGATTTCGAAGAGCGTCTCAAGAAGGTGCTCAAGGAAATCAAGACACGCGGCGACATCATTCTGTTCATCGACGAAATCCACACCCTCGTTGGAGCTGGTGCTGCCGAAGGCGCCATCGATGCGGCCAGCATTCTCAAGCCAATGCTTGCTCGTGGTGAACTCCAAACCATTGGTGCCACCACACTCGACGAGTACCGCAAGCATCTCGAAAAGGACGCTGCACTCGAGCGTCGGTTCCAGCCGATCAAGGTTGAAGAGCCCACCGTCGCCCACACCATTGAAATCCTCAAGGGTTTGCGCGATCGCTACGAGACCCATCACCGCGTCACCATCACCGATCAAGCTCTTGTTGCTGCGGCCAACTTGGCCGACCGCTACATCGCCGATCGTTTCCTTCCCGATAAAGCCATTGACCTCATCGACGAAGCCGGTTCGCGTTTGCGTATTAAGCGCATGGAAACGCCACCCGATTTCAAGGAACTCGAAAACGAAATCACCAAGGTCGTAACCGAGAAGAAGGAAGCGGTTGAGGCTCAGCAGTTCGAAGAGGCCGGACGCCTGCGTGATCGCGAGAAGGAACTTCTTGCGCAGAAGGAAACCAAAGAGCAGGAAATGAAGGACTCCGGCATCGACTTGTTCGACGAGGTCGACGAAGAAGCAATCGCCGAGGTGCTTTCACTCTGGACCGGCATTCCCGTTTACCGACTCACTGAAGAAGAAACTGCTCGTCTTCTGCGTATGGAAGACGAACTGCATAAGCGAGTCATTGGTCAAGAAAACGCCGTCAAGGCAGTGAGCCAGGCCATCCGTCGAACGCGTGCTGGCCTCAAAGACCCCAAGCGTCCTTCAGGCTCGTTCATCTTCCTCGGCCCATCGGGTGTCGGAAAAACCGAACTGGCCAAGACCCTCGCCGAGTTCTTGTTCGGCGATGAAGATTCGCTCATTTCGCTCGACATGTCCGAGTACCAGGAGAAGCACACCGTCAGTCGTCTTGTCGGTTCGCCTCCCGGCTACGTCGGTTACGAAGAAGGCGGACAACTCACCGAAGCAGTGCGTCGCAAGCCGTTCTCGGTGGTGCTTTTCGACGAAATCGAAAAAGCGCATCCCGACGTCTTTAATACGTTTTTGCAGATCCTTGAAGAAGGACGACTCACCGACTCACAAGGTCGTTCGGTCGACTTCCGCAACACTGTGCTGATCATGACCTCAAACCTCGGTACCGCCGATCTTCGCAAAGCCAACATTGGTTTTGGTAAGTCCGACGAAGCCGTGTCATACGAGCGCATGAAGGAAAAGGTCAACGACGCACTCAAGGCGCATTTCCGCCCTGAGTTCCTTAACCGCATCGACGACACCATCGTGTTCCACGAACTTTCCAAGGCCGAGGTCACGACCATTGTCGATCTGCTCATCAAGCGAGTCACCAAGCAGCTTGAAGGTCAGGGCATTGGTCTTGAACTCACTGAAGCGGCGAAGTTCCTGCTGGCCGACAAGGGTTACGACCCCACGCTGGGTGCTCGTCCACTGCGTCGTGCCATTCAACGCATGGTGGAAGATCCGCTTTCCGAGCGTCTGTTGTGGAAAGAATTCCGCGCCGGTCAGAACATCGTGGTCGATGCCGAACCCGATCCCGAAACCGGCGAGCGCATCATCGTGTTCCGTGCCACCGAGGGCTTTGAGCCCCCGCCCATGGAACTGGCAGAAGCTGGCGCTCCCGAATAGGGAACCAGCGTGACCAAGCAGTTGAAGGAGCCCGGGCCCAGTGCCCGGGCTCCTTCGCGTCGTGCCCTACCAGCGCCGAGGACTTGCGCTGGTAGGTTGCGCGCTGTGTTTCGCAACCGTCGGCTGCTGCGTGTCTTCGCGCTAGTTGCGCTTGTCGTTGTCGCCGGTTGTCGTGTCCAGATCGAAACCCAGATCGACATTGGACTTAATGGCCAAGGAACGATCACCCAAGGCATCGGCTTCGATGACACCGCCTTGAAGCGTGTCGGTGATCCGGCGCGAGCGCTACGCGCTGATGATCTTGTGCAAGCGGGTTGGGAAGTTGACGCAGCTTCAAAAGAAGGAGACCTCACCTGGATACGCGTGCATCAGTCGTTCGAGACACCTGAAGAAGGAACGGCGCTGCTCGCGCAGTTGAGCGGTCCCGATGGGCCCTATCGCGACATGCTCATCACTCGGTCTGATGGGTTCCTGTCGACATCAGTAAAGGTCACCGGACAGATCGACACCACCGCTGGTCTTCAGATGTTCGGTGACCAACAGTTAGCGACCTCATTGGGTGGCGATGCGTCGGGTGGGTTGCTCGCAAAGATTGAAGCCGAAGAAAAGGCACCGCCAGCTTCGATGGTTGATCTGAACCTCGTCGTGAATGCGGGGAGTTCGACGAAGACCTATAACGCGTCATTCACGGACACCGACACACAGTTGGTGAAGGTCAGTTCTTCACGGGGAAAGCTCCTTCAGATCCTCGAAACCCTTTTCGTTCTTGCGCTCGTCGGTCTCACTGCCACGGTGATTGGCCTCCGGTATCGCAAGCGCCGCCTGCGTACCCGTCGCCTCATGCACTCCCGCGGCCGGCGCTGGTGAGCGTCCTCGTTGGGTGTGCATTGGGTTGATCCCCAAGAGCCCACTGAATTGGGCGGCTCAAAATTGATTATCGATACTCCTTAGAGCAATCGGGCGGAGGGTTCGATCCAGTTCTCTGAGTGGCTCCAGCGTTCACCGGCTGATCGATTCAGCTTCCAGATTTGAACGGTGCCGCTCCTTCGGGGGCGGCACCTTTCGTTTGGGCGCCATGAGTGTCTCGCCTGATGCGTAGGGTGTCGCCGTGGCCAAGCTCCGAGCAGTGTTCCGTTGCACCGATTGCGGCACCAG